>CALXTY010000197.1 GCA_944391535.1 uncultured Alphaproteobacteria bacterium | reverse complement strand
ACGAAAACGGAATAGCGTCCGCGATATCGGGATCGGACACCTTAATGACGCTGTTCAGTTTCGAATACAGGGAAGCCGCTGTTTTATCAGAAGACGGTCCGTAATAATAGAACCAACGCATATTTTCCGGTTCTTGCGCCAGATAAAGCCACTTATGAGCCAATCTGAGATTTTTTGTGATACCTTCACCGCGCCAATACAACAATCCCAATTTTACCTGAGCCGGAGCATATCCGTTATTGGCGGCGCGGGAAAAAAAAGCGACAGCGCGTCTGAAGTCGGGACGAGGCAAGCCGACTCCCTGATAGTACATGGATCCTAACTTATATTGTGATTCCGCATCGTTTTCTTCCTCCGCGCAATAGATATACTGCATAAAAGCAATATTAATCTTTCCTGATTTTTCCGCCTGTTCGGCGAAAGTACAAGTCGCTTTTGCGCTATTTGTCGCAAATAAAAAGAAAACCAAGAGCAGACGAAACAACATTCTTTTTACCGTATTTTAAAGAAATCAGATCTATCCTAAAAGGGTAGCATCTGATTTCTTGTATTTCCAGTTTTAATTCGGAAAAAGGATTAAAATTATTCTTCGCCTTTTTCAACATTATCCATGACTTCGGCCATATCATGATGATCGTCACCCAAATCCGAAGCGTCTTCGATCAGTTCCAATTCATCATCACCGGTGTCTTCAAAAACGGTATCATCTGTCGCAATATTCTCAAGTTCTTCGTGGATTTTGCCTTTCAGACCGCGTTTGGATTTTCCGGCCATCATGGCCTGTAATCGTAAAAACTCTTCAACAGACAGAGTATCGCCGCAATGCGGACACTTTATCGGATCTTTCCCTAAATCATAGAAACGTTCGCCGCACTGTAAACAAATACGCTTTGTGCCCCATTCAGGTTTTGACATTTTAAGGTTTCTCCTTTTTTCAAAAAATATTTATTTAACGGATTTGACATGTTAGCGTTATCCGTGTCAAACAAAAAAAACAGCTAAAAGAGATTTTCATGCACAAAACAGTATCTGAAAAAACAAACCGGCTGACGGGTCTTTTGAAAATACCCGGAGACAAGTCCGTTTCTCATCGGGCTTTGCTCTTGGGATCCGTCGCCATGGGAACAACAAATATCCACGGTTTATTGGAAAGTGAAGACGTCTTAAATACGGCAAAAGCTTTACAACAACTCGGAACAAACATTCGGCGATCTGACAACGGTGTTTGGACGGTAACGGGAACAGAGTCGTTCAACCAACCGGATTCGGTCATTGACATGGGCAATTCGGGAACGGGCGTACGCTTATTAATGGGATTGTTGTCGGCTTATCCGATCCGTGTCGAATTGACGGGAGATCCCAGCTTGAGATCCCGTCCCATGAAAAGAATCACGGATCCTTTATCCGAAACCGGTGCCGTCTTTGAAACGACAGACGGAAAACTGCCGATCACGATGCAGGGATCATTAAACGAAAAAGACTTCGGTTATGTCATGCCCGTTGCTTCGGCTCAGCTGAAATCGGCTTTGTTACTGGCGGGATTGCGCAAAAAACAAAAGACAACCGTCTTTGAACCGGTCCCCTGCCGCGACCATACCGAGCGTATGCTTAAAGCCTTCGCTGCGGACATCAACGTAAAAAAAAGAGCAGATCAAGGAAACGAAATCACTTTATACGGCGGAAAAAGATTAAAAGCCTGCGATGTCTTTGTACCGGCGGATATTTCTTCGGCCGCCTTTATCATTGTCGCGGCTTTGATCACACCGCAATCAGACATTACCGTCACCGATGTCGGCTTAAATCCGTTACGAACGGGGATTCTTGACGTTTTGTTGGAAATGGGAGCCGATATCCGCTATGAAAACGAACGCGAACTGTGCGGAGAACCTGTCGCGGACATACACGTCCGATCTTCGGTTTTAAGAGGTACGGAAGTATCCGCACAAAAAGCTCCGTCCATGATAGACGAATATCCGATTTTAGCCGTTGCCGCCGCTTTTGCGAAAGGCAGAACGGTTTTAAACGGACTGTCCGAATTAAAAGTAAAAGAAAGCGATCGATTCTCGGCCATTATCGAAGGGCTGAAAAAGAACGGTGTCGACTGTCGTCAGATCGGCGAAGATGCCATAAAAATCCAAGGATCCGGAAAAAAACCTTGCGGCGGCGGACTGATTGAGGCAAAACTGGATCACCGTATCGCCATGTCGTTTATGGTGATGGGCATGGCAAGCGAAAACCCCGTCCTTATAGATGATGTTTCATCGGTTGCGACCAGTTTTCCGGATTTTATTTCTTTGATGAACAAAGCAGGAGCAAACATTCATGATTATTGCGATTGACGGTCCGGCCGCTGCCGGAAAAGGCACACTGGCTCAGAATCTGGCAAAGCATTTTCACTATGCTTTTTTAGACACGGGACGTTTATACCGCGCCGTGGGCTATGCCGTTTTGCAAGCCAACGAAGATCCTTCGGACGAACACGCCGCGACACGCGAAGCCAGATCTTTTGATCCGAAGAGCATCAATAAAATTTTATCAAACCC
>CALXTY010000196.1 GCA_944391535.1 uncultured Alphaproteobacteria bacterium | reverse complement strand
GGGATCAATAATGATCGCCAACGCCGGTTCTCCGATCCAACCTAAAGCCAATGAGGCCAATGTGATTCCCAACTGTGTCGCACTGAGATAAGAATCCAAAGCGGAAGTGACATTGATTGCCAGTTTGGCTTTTTTATTGCCATGCGCTTCAATTTCTTCCAATCTGGAGCGTCTGATTTTGACGATGGAAAATTCGGCGGCGACAAAAAAAGCGTTAATGGCGACGAAAATGAAGGCCGAAAGAAGTTTGAGTACTGTATATGACGAAGGAGAATCCATGTTATCCTCTGGTTATATTGGAGATAAAAGGCAACGTACGGGGGCGTGATCAGAAGCTTTCTGAACGCCGCGGGTCTCGCTGTCGACATTTGATGATATCAATTTGTCCGCCCAAACGGGAGATAAAAACAAATGATCCAAAAGAATACCGTTATTTTTTTCCCAAGCACCGCCGCGGTAATCCCAATAAGAATAAAGATTTGGAGTGCCGAGCGCAGTGCGGCGCAAAGCGTTTGTCAGTCCGGTGTAATAAAAAGCTCTGAAGCGTTGTCTGACCGCGGGAATCGTAAAAGCCGTATTTTTGAAGGCGACCGGATTGTAAACATCACTGTCATATTCTATGACGTTAAAATCTCCGCCGATAATGAACGGATCGTCTTGTTGCATTAATTGTTCCGTATATGTGATTAAAGCGTCCAACCAAGCCAGTTTATATTCCAGCTTATAAATACTGTCCGGATCCGTTGCCGGAGGTTCGCCGTTAGGGACGTACACACTGATCAGGCGGGTCTTTAAAGCGGGACTGTAAGCTTCGATAAAACGAGCCTGTTCCCCGTTGTCGGGAGCGGAAGGCAGACAATCTCGAATGATTTCAATCGGTTCTTTTGAAACGATGGCAACGCCGTTATAACTTTTTTGTCCTTTGGCGATACAATGATACCCCAAACTGTTTAATTCGAATGTCGGAAATTCGTTTGTTTCCGTTTTTATTTCCTGTAACATGACGACATCGGGGGTTTTATCTTGCAAATATGACGTTAAAACAGGCAAGCGAGCTTTGATCGAATTAACGTTCCATGTCGAAATGCAAACAGCCTTTTGTTCTTTTTGAACAAAAGAAAATGAAGACTGTAGGCAGTTGGGAATGTTCTCGCTCATTGCTGAAAAAATAACCTTTGACGTCTTTTGTTTTATTATCTGTTATACAAAAAAAAACAAGCCGAATCTATAGGAAAATAAACGAATGAAAGGATTGTTTTTTTCTTTTCCGTTTGTTTAAATAAAAGATCGTTGCGGTAGGTTTGGAATGAAAACAAAACTGTTTTTCTGCGTGTTGTTGTGGGGGATCTTTGCTTTTCCGGTTTTTGCCGCGCAAAAATTCAGCCGAGAGCTTCCAACTATTTATGATTCGGATAGTGCGAATAAACCGGAAATGATTGTCCTGATTGATGAAGGGAAACCGAAATATATTCACAGCAATAAAAAATTTGACTGTTCCGGAACCAGCAATCACGCGGGAGGATGCACGCGTGTCGTTTTCTATGCGACAATTAACGGTCTGATTTTGACTCAAGACGGAAGAATAAAAACAGTCAAATTGCAGATCGGATTGAAAAATATAGAAATCGAAATCTCATCGGAGCTTCAAAAAGGATCTTGCTTGTTTGATGCCGTTTTAAAACATGAATTGACACATCTTGCTTTGCATCGGAAAATATTAAATCGTTATGCGCCGGAAATCGCAAAGGCTGTCCTGGCGGTTGTGGAAAACTTTTCAATTCCTTTAACACAAGGACAAGTCAATAAAATTGACAGAGTGTTAAACGATTTCGTAAATCGGATGATGAATGATGATAAAAAGCAAAATAATTTAATGGATACTCGAGAGGCGTATTTGCATCTGCAAAATCAATGTGGTGAATGAATGGTACGTAAATTATTTATTTTTATCTGTGTCATTTTTTGTTCTGGATTTTATTTACCTGAAAATACATTGATTGATGTGAAGTATCATCCCGACAAAATTCATTGTGTCCATAAAAACAGAAATATTCAATGTGCGCAAAATAAAAGCGGTGGCGTTATTCTGAGGTGCGCCAAAGACAAAAATATCAATTGCGCCAACAGACACCTTAAAATCGATATTTTCAGTACAAATCGGGAAATCGAAATGCATGACGATTTACCAAAAAGATCTTGTGAATATCAAGAAGTGTTGGATCATCAATTGACCCGTATGAATTTGCATACCGACGATTTGGAAAGTATCGCAAAAGAAGGTATGGAAAATATTGTGGATGCGTTTGACGCCACTTTCCATGACGGGTCGGATTGTCAAGAGGCTGTCAATGCCGCACAACACGAATTTTATCAGTTTTCTGAAAGATATCAGTGCGAAGACAAACGGGTTAATTATCTGTTTGACAGAAACGACATGGATTCTGTAATTCAAAATTGTAAAACGCCACCAAAAGGTCAAATTGTTTATGATCCTCCGCCTATTGATTATTCTTCGGTCAGTCATGTGGAATGTTCTTCCGGACGCCAACCGTGTGT
>CALXTY010000195.1 GCA_944391535.1 uncultured Alphaproteobacteria bacterium | reverse complement strand
GGGGGAAACGATCGGGGAAGCCGACGTGAAAAACGGATTGAAAGAAATTTTAAAACAATCTCAAGACGGTCCGGTGATCTCGGGTGTCATTTCTTCTTCTTGCCATCGTTTACATACGGTTGCGTTGGCGTTGGCGGAAAGCGCCATTGAAGAAGCGAAAATGTTGACTGAAAAGTTTAACTATCCCGTTGAACCGCAACCCAGAACCATGATCTTGGACGGCGCTTCTTTGATCGCGGCCAGACGTGCGATGAACGCTTGCGGCTATAAACTGGAAGACTTGATTAAACAGGAAACGGGACTTGATATTAAAATTGTGGCTTCGAATACGAAAACGGCTTTAAAAACGCCCCCCGAAGAACGTTTCTATGTGTGTACCGGAACGCAGGGGGAGGACGCTTCCTTGCTTAAAATCGCAGAAGGAAGAAACAGAAATATTTCTTTGGAAGAAATGAGAGCTTCTTCCCAAAAAGGAAAAAGTCTGCCGATCTTTGTCTATGATTTGCAATCTTGCATTCCCGGCAGCGAAGAAAAACATCAGGCCTTGGAAAACAAATTTAAAGAACAAGGGTGTTCGACGTATTTCCCCAGCAGATATAAGCCGAATAAATATACGGTTCACGCTTCCGGACACGCCGGATCCGGCGATGTAAAGAAAATTTGCAAACTGGTCGCTGAAAATTCCGAACGTCCGACGATGGTCGTTCCCATTCACGGCGATCCGTCTCAACGCCGTAACGTGATGAAAATCGCACAAGATAACGGGCTGAACGCCTGTATCGTTCCGAATATGGCGGAAATGAAGTCTTTTAAACGTTATACCAGTTGGGAAGACGGCGGTAAAACCGAAGAATGGATCGGGGTTAATGACGCCAATAACGATTTCAGACGGCCTTACTTTAAATATGACCGTATCGAGCTGAATGTTGAAACAAAAGAACGTTCTAAAATCGGTTCGTATAAGTACAAACCCGCCGCTAAAAAGAAAAAGCAAAACAATGTTTCTTCTCCGGTCGCGGCTAAGTTCCGAGATCAAAAGGGGCGTTAAAATAATCAATGCCGGAAATTTCCGGCATTTTATTTTGAAACGTCTTTAAACATGGCGATCGCGTTTTGTTTTTGAAGTGGGTCTGAAACCACAATGCCGCCCATGTTGAATCCTTTTTTGTTAATGTAGCGGTGCTGTAATTCGCGTAAACGATGACCGTAGCGATCTCGAAGCTCCAAGGCTGCCGGCTGAATATGAACATTATGCACGGCATTGGAACAATAAACGTAACTGGCGATCGGGAATAAAAACGCCGAACAAAGGATATCGCATAATTGCAATCCGGCCAGATTGTTACTGTGTCCGAAACAGGGCATTTCGACAATATTTTGATACAGCGGGTACAGCAATCTGAATTTTTGTGTAAAAACGGAATGAGACAGATTGATGTTTTTCATATAATCACGACTGTCCGCAATTACGATGCCGTAATCGCTTTCCTGTTGCAGATAATTGTCAAAATAAGTGTAAATGCTTTGAATGGAAGAGGTGTAAACCGCTTTGCCGTTAAACGGTTTTCCGGGGATTTTAATCCAGATCCGTCCGACGATTTTGATGTTATATTTATAAAATAAATCGACGATACGATCTAAAAAACCGATCGCGTGCCGTTTGATGCGTTTACCCCCGCGCATGGCGTTTCGACGCAAATCGGCGCCTTTGATTTCGGGAATGATCCGATCCAGAAACTTGTCGGTCGGATAGTTTAATCCGGGATAATAACGGTATTTCAGTTTGATGAAGTCATGTGTTAAATTATACAGATCCTCATGATCGATAAATATGCCGGATATGGCCAGAACGGGCTGATGATTGCTGTTGGGGGTGGAAATGACGGGCAATGTCCCCAAATCGCCGGATTCGTCAATATAGCATATTTTGACCACGATTCCTCCGATACAACTAAGGTCACCGTATGGTGACCTCAGGATTTGCAGCCTTCACGGGTCTGCTAAAAAAAACACTTGATCAGGATATGAAAAAAAGCAAAAAATGTCAAACAAAAAGGTTTGTAACGTGTCTTTTGCTGAAAGGGGAATTTTTTATTGCAATACTCTTTAAAGTATTTTCCTCTGTCCGTTGATTGGGGGACTCGTTTTTTATTGGAAGGGGAAGATGATTTTGCTTTTAATTTGATGCGTTTTTCGGATCGTTTTGACGCGTCTTCTCCGGAAGTGTTTTTAAAACGTCGTTTGGCTGTTCATGAAGCCGTTTTAAACGCAATGGCGTATGGCGGAAAAGGAGCCGTTCTGACGGCGTTTGGAAAAAAGAATTTCATGCAGGTGGAAATTTGCCAGAAAAATAAAATTGAATGGCCGGCGAAGCGTCAATCGCATCAGGGGATAACGTTGATTGAAAGATATGCGTCAAACGTTTTCTTTTCATCTGACAAAAAGACATTGATTTTACAATTTTGTTAAAAAATAAGTCGTATAAACGAATGATGAAAAATGCAAAAAACATATTAAAAACTTTTTATGCCACAAAGCCGTTGCCGTGTGATTATCTGCCGGATCTCACGGAATCCAAGACGGCGGTCGACCTGAACGGGGCTCA
>CALXTY010000194.1 GCA_944391535.1 uncultured Alphaproteobacteria bacterium | reverse complement strand
GCAGTTTTACCTAAACCGCTTGGACCGTAAAATAATAATATACTCGGAACAAGATTTTCATCTTTATTTTTTACAGGGGTAATATAAACTGCATTCAATAATGTTTTTATACCATCATAGCCCGCAATTTTTCCCAGTGCGACAGTTTGTTGATCGGATCGCAATGCGGAGCGCACACGTTGCCGTATATGTTCAGCAACAATCCGTCCGCTTCGGTCGAACACGAAGCGACCACTTCCAAAATCAGTGACGAACAGTTGTTTTATTGCCGTCAAAGGGGACTGAATGCCGAAGAAGCCGTTTCTTTGATCGTCAACGGGTTCTGTAAAGATGTCATGCAAAAACTGCCGATGGAATTTGCCGTTGAAGCGACAAGATTGGTCGCCGTAACGCTTGAAGGCAGTGTCGGATAAAAAAGGAGAATAAATATGTCAGCTTGGCTGGAAATAAAAGATTTGCACGTTAAAGTCGGAGACAAGCCGATTTTAAACGGTCTTTCTTTATCCGTAAACGCCGGAGAAGTTCATGTCATCATGGGGCCGAACGGGTCGGGGAAAAGCACGCTTTCAAATGTCTTATGCGGTAATCCGCACTATGAAGTCACTGGCGGTTTTGTTGATTTTAAAGGCAAAAATCTGTTGGAAATGACTGTTGAAGAACGGGCTTGTGCCGGTATCTTTCTGGCTTTTCAGCACCCTGTCGAAATTCCGGGAGTTTCTATGGCGACTTTTATGAAGTACGCTTTGAACGCCAGACGAAAGGCCGCCGGAGAAAAAGAACTGGACGCTGTCAGTTTCATGAAACGCATTAAGGTCAGAGCGCAGGCTTTGGGCATTTCGGACGAAATGTTAAAGCGTCCCGTTAACGTCGGATTTTCAGGCGGTGAGAAAAAACGACTGGAAACGTTCCAAATGGCGGTGCTTGAACCGGATTTCTGCATTCTTGACGAAATGGATTCGGGGTTGGACGTCGATGCCGTCAAGGTCGCCGGAAACGGTGTTAAAATCATGCGTTCTCCCGAAAGATCGTTTTTAGTGATTTCGCATAACATCAAATTCTTAAAAGAGCAGATTATGCCCGATAAAATTCATATTCTGGTTCACGGGCGTGTCGTTTGTGAAGGCGGTATGGAATTGTTGGACGAAATCGATCAAAACGGCTTTTCCGCTTTTCAAAAAGAGGCCGTCGCGTAATGGTGCAGGAGCTCTTAAAACAACGTCTCTTGACAATCGAACCGGAACAATCCGCCGTTTTCGTTGAAAAGCAACTGGCGGAAAAAACCGAAATCGTTGTCGGGAAAAAAGCGCACGTCCGTCATTACAGACTGCATGAGGAATCGGATCACGTTTTGAGGGTCCGTTTGGAAGAAGGGGCTGCCTACGAAGTCGTCACGTTACATCGGGGAAACGGAAACTTGTCGTTTTCGTTTGATCTGGCAGGTAAAGAAGCATTTTGTCGTTGCGATGTCGTCTATGTTTTAACAAACAATCAAGAAACGCTGATTCGATCCGATGTGCGTCATAACGCAGATCAAACGGTTTCAAGGCAGTTGGTCAAAGGGGCTGTCGGCGGGCAGGGAAAAGCGACTTTTGAAGGCGGAATCTTTATTCCTTACGATAAGAAAAAAATTGACGGCGCTCAACAGCATCGCGCTTTGCTTCTTAGTCCGAATGCTTTGGTTAAAGCCGTACCGCAGTTGGAAATTTATGCTGATGACGTTAAATGCGCTCACGGTTCGGCAATCGGTACGTTAAATCAGGATCAGCTGTTCTATCTGAAAACCAGAGGCATTGATGAAAACGAAGCGCGCAGTTTGCTGACCACCGCTTTTCTCAATGAAGTGCTGGACGGAATTGAAAACGAAGCCATTTGCGAAGACTTTAAAAAACTGGCTCTTGAAGGGTTGAATGATGACGCTTGATGTTGAAAAATCAGAGCGGATTTTCCCGCTTTGTCTTTAAAAGTAAACGGGAAACCGTTGATTTTTCTCGATAGTGCGGCGTCTGCGCAAAAACCTTTGTGCGTTCTTGAAACAATGCAAAACCTGTATCAGAACGAATACGCAAATGTGCATCGCGGTATGTATGAATTATCCGAAAAAGCAACCTTGAACTTTGAACAGGCGCGTCAGAAAGTCAGACGCTTTATTAACGCGTCTTCCGACAAGGAAATCATTTTTACGCGCGGGGCAACGGATTCCATTAACTTGGTCGCTTACACGTGGGGCGCCGCCAATCTGAAAAAAGGCGACGAGATTATTCTGTCGCGGGCGGAACACCATTCCAATATCGTCCCTTGGCAGATTTTGCGGGAAAGAATAGGCTTTGACATTAAAGTCGTTCCCGTTGACGATAAAGGCGATTTTATTTTTGATGAATACCTGAAACTGTTGACCGAAAAAACGAAACTGGTTTCCGTTTTGCAGGTTTCAAATGTTCTGGGAACGATTTTCCCCGTTAAGGAAATCATTCAAGAAGCTCATAAAATCGGCGCGGTCGTCCTGATTGACGGTTGTCAGGCGGCAACGCATATGCCGGTCGATATGCAGGATCTTGATTGCGATTTTTACGCTTTTTCAGGGCATAAGCTGTACGGACCGACAGGGATCGGCG
>CALXTY010000193.1 GCA_944391535.1 uncultured Alphaproteobacteria bacterium | reverse complement strand
GCGGAAATTTTGGCGGGGCAGGATAGGGTAATTGCGTTAAAAGAAAAGCTTTTGGCAGAAAAACAAAAGCAGAAGAAATATCTCATGCAACAACTTTTAACCGGCAAAAAACGCCTCTCCGGCTTTTCAGGTGATTGGAAAAAAGTATTGCTTGGTGATTTGGTGCAAATATCTACAGGGAATAAAAATACACAAGATCAAGTTGTAAATGGTAAATATCCATTTTTTATTCGTTCAGATGAAATTTGTAGAATTAACAGCTATAGTTATGAAGGAGAAGCGATTTTGATTCCTGGTGAAGGGAAAATAGGCGAGATTTTTCATTATATAAATGGAAAGTTTGATTATCATCAGAGAGTATATAAAATCTCAGATTTTTCGTGCAATGGTAAATATATTTTTTATTATCTACAAGCGTTTTTTAAAAAAAGAGCGATATCAATGTCTGCAAAAGCAACGGTAGATTCTTTGCGCAGAGAAATGCTTACAGAAATGGAAATAAATCTTCCTTCTTTAAAAGAACAAACCGTGATTGCAGAAATTTTGTCTACGGCGGACAAAGAGATAGAACTTTTGAAAAAGAATATCGAACAGGAAAAATTAAAGAAAAAATCGCTGATGCAGTTACTTTTGACTGGCATTGTGCGCGTGGATGAATTGGTATCATGACAAAAGAAGAATTATATAAACAGCATTTGAATGCAATGTATTCGATCAACGCGGAAATTTGTTCGGAAGAGGAGGTCGAAGAGATCTTTGCAAGGCTGTTACAATGTTTGCCGAATGACGGGAAACTCTATAAATATCGTTCGATCGAGGGGGAAGCCTTTGCATATGCTTTGGACGGCTTACAGAATAAATATCTGTGGATGGCGAAAGCAAGCACGCTCAATGACGATTTGGATTGTGTGATAAGATTTGACCCCATCAAAGAAGTTGAACGCAGCAGGCAAATGTTTCTTGCTGAGCCATGGCGATATTTTAATCAATGGCTTCGTAAAAATTCGGACAGAAAGTTCTATACGACGCCGATAGAAAAATATCGGTTTCAAAAAGCTGTCGAATGCGTAGATACCACAACCTGGCAGTTGGATGAGAATAAAGCGGTAGACGTATTGGTGGAAAGCGGTGTTTCAAGAGTTAAAGCAAAAAAATATATGGCAGACTTGTTAAAATGGGTTGAGAAAACGATTAACAGATGCTCGGATGATCTTAAAAAGCCGTTAAGTGCATTGATGAAATTTAATGAAAACAACAGACAGAATATTTATGTTTTTTCAATGACAGAAGATTACGATTCGGATGCAATGTGGGGACTTTACGCGAATAGTAACCGCGGATTTTGCATCGAATATAATTTATGGAAAGCGCAGTCGCTTCCCATTATGGTAAAAAGAAAATTGTGCAATTTGTTCCGAATGATTTATGTGGATAAGGTGCAGGAGTTTTCGTTTGCAAAAATAGATCGTTATTTCTTTCACGAATTTCAGGATAAGGAATTATATGCTGAAATTAACAAAGAATTGCTTGGCCAGTTGCTTTCAAAAGAAATAGGTTGGAGAAATGAGAAGGAATGGAGACTGTTAGAGTTTGAGTTGACGGACAATCGTCTATATGCCGACATTGTATCGGGATTGATTATCGATGAGCGAGTCATTCAAACGGAAAACGCAAAAACACTTATTCGACTTGCCAAAGAACGGGGATGGGGTATCAAAGTCAGGAAAATGAATGTTCTCGGTACAAAGCATTTTTATGAAGAGTATTTGGCGTAATTTTGGTATTGGTAAGATGGTTTGTGTCAGAAATTTTATGGTAGTAACAAAGAAAAAATTTCTGTATATAATAATAGTAGAAAGTAAAAGGAGGTGGACAAGTATGGCAACAAATCCCCCGTATGGAGATAACCACAGAAATGGTGCAGTTAAAGAGCGTTCGCAGACATACAATCCAAAGTCGGATAAGTGGGTCAAACGTGATACGGTAACGGGTAAATTTATGGACGTTAAGCAAGACGGAACGCCGTTTAAAGGTGTTCGCAAAGAAAAGTAAGTATTTTGTAAAGAGTAAAGGGTATCGTTATGCAAGAAAATTTTGTATTAAATGAGAAGAGCGTTTCGCAAAACCCCGCCATTGAGGTTTTGAAAAGGATGGGCTATACATATCTTTCGAGAGAGGAGTGCGCGGCTTTGCGCGACAATCCTTTCGGCGTTCTGTTAAAGCCGATCTTGAAGATCCAGCTTGAAAAACTGAACAGTTTTGAATACGGCGGCGAAAAGCGTTCTTTTTCGGATGCCAACATTTTGCGTGCCGTGGATGAGCTGGATGAACCTCTCACAGACGGGCTGATCAAGACGAGCGAAAAAATTTACGATGCCCTCATGCTCGGCAAAAGTTATGCCGAACAGACAAAGGACGGCACGATCAAAAGTTTTAATCTTAAATACATCGATTGGGACAACCCCGAAAACAACGTATTCCACGTCACGGAAGAGTTTTCGGTGGAGAGTTGGGACAGGCTTCACAATGCCCGCCCCGACATCGTCTTGTTTGTCAACGGCATTCCGTTCGGCGTGATCGAGTGCAAGGCTCCGTATATTCCTTTGGAGCAGGCGATCGAGCAGAC
>CALXTY010000192.1 GCA_944391535.1 uncultured Alphaproteobacteria bacterium | reverse complement strand
AACTGGCAAAAAATTTTTAAACGGAGCTGATTATGGAACTGAGCGCAGATCAAAAACGTGAAATAGAGGAACTCACGTCGGCCTCTTATGCAACCAAAAGACCGACCGTGCCGGCTTTCGAAGAAATCCTGTATCAACCTTTCCCCGTCTTGGATCACGGTTTCGTGCGGGTGATCGACTATATGGGCGATGATTCGGCGATCGTTCAGGCCGCTCGCGTTTCTTACGGTCGCGGAACCAAGCAGTCTTCTCAGGACAAAGGCCTGATCAATTATTTGATGCGCCACCGTCATACGTCTCCGTTTGAAATGTGCGAAATCAAACTGCACGTCAAATTGCCGATTTTTGTCGCCCGCCACTGGGTGCGTCACAGAACCGCCAGCATTAATGAATATTCGGCGCGTTATTCCATCTTGGATCGCGAATTTTATTTCCCGAAATTCGAAGACATGGCGGCGCAGGCGACGACGAATCATCAAGGGCGCGGCGAAACGCTTTCCATGCAAGAAGCCGAAGAAGTCTTTAATATTTTAAAGGCGGACGCGTTGAAGTGCTATGACGATTACGAATATATGCTCAATGAAAATCCGGACGGCACGCGCAAAGACGAAAGCCGTCAAGGATTGGCTCGAGAGCTGGCGCGGATGAATCTGCCCGTCAACGTTTATACGCAGTGGTATTGGAAAACGGATTTGCACAACTTATTTCATTTCTTGTCCTTGCGTGCGGAATCGCACGCGCAAAAAGAAATTCGCGAATATGCGAACGTTATTTTGGACATGTGCCGCAAATGGGTGCCGTTGGCGACCGAAGCTTTTGAAGAACACCGTTTGGGCGGCGCGCATCTGTCGAAAAAAGGATTGGAGGCTGTCCGCCGCATGATCAAAGGCGAAAAGCCGGTTCGGGAAAACTTCGGTTTGATGAAGGGCGAATGGAACGAATTAAAAGCAGTTTTAGGAATTGAGGAAGAATAGAATGGCTGAAAACAAAAGCCCGTGGGGCAATTCGAACGATGACGATCAAAACCCGTGGAAACCGCGTCAAGATGATGCCGTTCCGCAGGATATTGAAGAGTTGTTGCGTAAAAGTCAGGATAAAGTACGCAAGATCATGAACGGCGGAAACAATAAAAAAGGCTTTAATTTAAAGAATTTTTGGGCGATTCTCGGCGTTGTCGTTTTACTGTGGGCTTTAACCGGTTTCTATCAGGTTCAGCCGCAGGAACAGGGCGTTGTCTTGCGTTTCGGGAAATACGCCTACACGACGGCTCCCGGACTGCATTATCATTTGCCTTATCCGATCGAAACGGTTTTAAAGCCGAACGTGTCGCGTGAAAACCGTATCGAGATCGGCTTTGTTTCCGAACAGCCGTTTCGTCGTTCCAAAGGCGTTCCCGCGCGTAATCTGCAGGCTGAAAACATTGCTTTGACCGGTGACGAAAACATTGTTGAGGTCAATTTTACGGTCACATGGAAGGTCAAAAACGCCGGCGACTTTTTGTTTAACGTGCGCGATCCCGAAGCGACGGTTCGCACGGCGGCGGAAAGCGCGATGCGTGATTCGATCGGTGTCACGCCGATTATGGAAATCATCGCCGACGACCGTAAGGGAGTGCAGGAACGCGCGGAAAAGACGCTTCAGAGCTTGTTGGACAAGTATAAAACGGGGATTACCGTCACTTCTGTTCAATTGACAAAAGCGGACGCGCCGGCGCAGGTTATTGACGCGTTTAACGATGTCCAGCGCGCCAAAGCCGACAAAGAACGTTTAAGCAACGAGGCGGAAGCCTACCGCAACGATATTTTGCCCAGAGCCAGAGGGGAGGCTTCCCGTATTATCAGTGAAGCCGAAGCTTATAAAGCGCGTGTCGTCGATGCGGCAAAAGGGGACACGGCGCGCTTTACAGCCGTGTTGGAAGAATATCTGGCAGCCAAGGAAGTCGTTGCCAGACGATTGTATCTGGAAACGATGGAAGACGTTTACGGCAATGTCGATAAAGTGATCGTTGATAAAAAAACAGGAGGAATCCTGCCTTATCTGCCCTTAAACGAAATGAATAAAAAGAAATAGGAGAACATTAAATGAAATCGCAGATCAAATTGGTTTTGGGCATTGTTGCCGCCGCCGCTTTTATTGTTCTTTTGGATTCTTTGTTTATCGTTCCGCAAACGCAACAGGCGATCGTCATTCAATTCGGTGAACCCAAGCGGGTTATTCAGGAACCCGGATTGCATTTGAAAGTCCCGTTTGTGCAACGTGTCGTTCTGTATGACAATCGTTTGTTGGGATTGGATCCGCCGGCCAAAGAAGTCTTGTTATCGGATAAAAAACGAATTGTCGTCGACGCTTTTTTACGGTTTAAAATCATTAACCCGCTTTTGTTCTATCAAGCGTTGCAGACAGAGGAAATGGCGCATTCGCGTTTAAGCGACGCAACGGTTTCTTCGTTGCGCGACGTTTTGGGAAAATACGATATGAAAACGATTTTGTCGCCGAAACGGACGGAGATTATGGCGCAGATTCGCGACGAAGTGGATTCCAAGGCAAAAGCTTTCGGTGTTGAAGTCATTGATGTGCGCATTCGTCGCGCCGATCTGCCGGAAGAAACGTCTCAGGCGGTTTACGCGCGGATGCGTTCCGAACGTGAAC
>CALXTY010000191.1 GCA_944391535.1 uncultured Alphaproteobacteria bacterium | reverse complement strand
ATCGTCAAAACCACGAGTGCCGAAGAAGGACAGATCGTTGCTTTGGGCAAAATGGAAAACGTGAAAACGGGAGATCTGCTCTTTGAAGACAAACACGAACCCAACCCGTTATTCCCCGAAGCTTTAAAGCCTGTTTTCGCATTGGCTTTAAAGCCGAAAAAAACGGGCGAAGAAGTCAAAATGTCGCAAGCTTTGGCAAAATTGTGCGAAGAAGACGCTTCTTTGCAAATCGAATTTAACAAAGACACGGGGCAGATGCTGTTGTGGGGACAGGGTCAAACGCAGTTGGAAACGGCTTTGGAAAAGCTCGAAGCGCGTTTTAACGTGTCGATCGAAGGCACAAAACCCAAAACGCCCTACAAAGAAACGATTACAAAATCCGTCAAAATTCAAGGCAAACATAAACGCCAAAGCGGCGGTCACGGACAATACGGGGACGTCTGGTTGGAAATCAAACCTTTGCCGCGCGGAACGGGATTTGAATTTACGCAGACCATTGTCGGCGGCGCCGTGCCGAAACAGTATTTTTCGGCCATTGAAGACGGTGTGCGCGAATATTTGCAAAAAGGCGTTTTCGGCTGTCCCGTCGTCGATCTGGCGGTCAATCTGTATGACGGATCTTACCATGATGTCGACAGTTCAGATCAAGCGTTCAAAACGGCCGCTCTGGTCGGTATGCGCGAAGGCATTCCGCAGTGCGCGCCGGTGTTGTTGGAACCGATCCTGGAAGTCAATGTTTCCGTTTATTCCGACTTTACGTCCAAAGCGCAAAGGTCTCTTTCCCAGCGCCGCGGTCAAATCTTAGGGTTCGGCGGACACGATCAGAGCGGCATCGAAACCATACAGGCGTGGTTGCCGCAATCGGAAATGGCGGGCTTTGTCGTCGAGTTGCGTTCGCTGTCCATGGGAACGGGCAAAGTCGACTGGAAGTTCGATCACTTGCAGGAAGTCCCCGAAAAAGACGCCGAAAAAATGTTGCAGGAAAACAATTAAAAGAAAAACAGCGGGGATTTTCCCCGCTGTTTTTTTAATAATTCTCGGCCGCTATCTCATAATAGGCCTGAGGGTGTTGGCAGGCCGGACAAACCTCCGGAGCCTCCAGTCCTTCATGCACGTATCCGCATTTGCGGCAACGCCACTTTTTGGGCAGATCGCGTTTAAAAACATGACCTTTCTTCACATTTTCCTGCAAGGCACGATAACGCTTGCCATGGAAAATTTCAGCCACGATGATCGCGCGATACATCTGGGCGATTTCAGGAAAGCCTTCTTTTTCGGCCATTTCGGCACAAGCGGGATACAATTCCTTGTATTCGTGTTCCTCGCCTTGAGCGGCGGCGTCCAGATTTTCCAAAGTCGATCTGATTTGTCCCGCGGGATAAGCTCCCGTGATTTCAACGTCTCCGCCTTCCAAAAATTTGAACATACGCTTGGCGTGTTCCTTTTCCTGTTCGGCCGTTTCCATGAAAATCGCGGCAATCTGTTGATAGCCCTCTTTTTCGGCAACGCGCGACCAGTATGTGTAACGCATACGCGCCTGAGATTCTCCGGCAAAAGTCATTAAAAGATTTTTTTCCGTTTGCGTCCCTTTGACAGACTTCATTCAATCCACTCCTTTGCAATTAATTGTTCTTATGGAATAAAGGGCGATAAATAAACCAACCCGTTATCTATCTTGAACATTAATTCGACCCCTGCTTCGCGCAGTTTCTTTTCGTCAATCAGAGCGTGATCTTTCAGTTTGACGTGCAAACCGCCGTCTTCGGCGCGCTTGGCGTGTTCAATGTTTTCCGATCCGCCCAACGCCGATTGAATCCCTTCCGGCAAAGGTTCCTGCGGCTGAGCCGATACGTCAATATCGGCGGCGCCCGAACGCAAAAACTCTTCCATATCCGTTTTCAGATTTTCCGACATCGTTCCGAAAATCGCCTGAACTCCGTTACCCACACGCATAACTCCCGTTGCTCCCAACGCTTTAAGCTTGGCATCATCGGCTTTTGACGGATCGTTCAAGATCAAACGCAAACGCGTGATGCAGGCGTCAAGATTTTTAATGTTCTCGCGCCCGCCGAAAGCATTGACCAGTTTCGCTGCCATCGCCATTTTGTCGGCATGATCCGAAGACACGGACACTTCGGCGGACGATGTTTCCCCTTCTTCGTCACGCCCCGGCGTTTTCATGTCGAAAAACGTAATACAAAAACGGAAAACAATATAATACAGGACAGCATAAACCGGCCCTAAAATAAAGATGATCCAAGGTTTTGTATCTAAAGCATAGAATAACGCAAAGTCTATGGCTCCCTGAGAAAAAGTATAGCCGATATGCGCACCGAGAAGATTAATCACCGCAAAAGCCGAACCGACCATGACGGCGTGAATGAAGTACAACATCGGCGCAACGAACAGGAACGTGAATTCCAACGGTTCTGTGATTCCCGTCAAAAACGCCGTCAAAGCGCCGGACGCCATAATCCCGCTGACTTTGAGTTTGTTTTCGGGTTTTGCCGTATGCAAAATCGCAAAAGCGGCGGCGGGCAGACCGAACATCTTGATCAGGAAGCCTCCGCCTAAAATGCCGGCGGTCGGATCGCCCGCGAAAAAGCGCGGAATGTCTCCGGTCACGATTTCGCCCGCTTTATTGGTATAAGAGCCGATTTCAAAGAAGAACGGCACGTTCC
>CALXTY010000190.1 GCA_944391535.1 uncultured Alphaproteobacteria bacterium | reverse complement strand
GTGTAGCCAAAGCACACCCTGATCCGGCGTCCAGTTTAACGTTTCTTCGGGATTCAGATGACGTGCGCCTCCTTTGCCGTCAAGCAGCAAAGAAAAAAGCATCCAGTTATTTTTTTCAGGTAAAATCTGTTCTTTTTCCGTCATCTTTACCTCCCTTCACTCTTTCGTTACTTTGTATCAAAGATCGCGTCCGAATGCATCAGATTTAATGTCCGCACCAACAAAAATTTATAACAGCCCCTTGCTTTCCATATCTGTGTGTGTAAGATTAAACAGTTAATAATTTTAAGAAAACGGGTTGGTTTTTTATGGATATTCTGTTTAAAAAAAATGAAATTTCAAGCGATGCCGCTTTGATTGTCGGTGTGTATGAAGACTTGCTTTTCACCAAAACAGCCAAAAAGATTGATGCACAATTAAACGGTATGCTCGCCAGAGCTTTAAAGATCGATAATTTTAACGGTCGGCTGGGAGAAACCTATGATTTTATCGCTTTGGGAAATCTGCCGGTGAAACGTTTATTGTGTGTCGGGCTGGGCAAAAAAGCCGACATGGATGAACTGAAAGCGCAGACTGTTGGGGCACATGCTGCGAACGCTTTATTAACCAGCGGAGAAACGGCCGTTGCTTTTGCGGTAGACGATTTACCTCCTGCCGCTGTCGGGTTCGGAGCAAAAATCGCTTCTTACAGATTTACAAAACATAAAACCATTTTCAAAAAACCCGTTACCGTCAAAGAATTTTACGTCTTATCCGAAAAGGCACAAGCGGCTCAGAACCAATACGAGCCCTACTTTGCCGTTGCCAAAGGCATTCACACCGCCCGTGATTTGGTCAACGAACCAGCAAACGTCATTACTCCGATCACTTTTGCCAAGCGCGCCGAAGAATTGCAAAAATACGGTCTTCAGACAGAAGTATACGACCCCAATCAACTGAAAGCCAAAGGGCTGAATATGATGTTGGGCGTTTCGCAAGGATCCATAAACCCTCCTCGTTTGGTCGTTGTTCAATGGCGCGGTTGTCCCGAAGAAAAAAGCACGAATGTTGTGATTGTCGGCAAGGGTGTTACTTTTGATTCCGGCGGTCTCAGCCTGAAACCGGCCAAGGGCATGGAAGATATGAAGGAAGATCTGGCAGGTGCGGCAACGGCTTTGGGCGTGTTGCAAACACTTGCCATGCGCAAAGCGAAAATCAATGCGGCCGCCGTTATGGCCATGGTTGAAAATATGCCTTCGGGAACGGCCCAAAGACCGGGGGACGTTGTTAAATCTCTGGCCGGAATCACGGTTGAAGTCATCAATACGGATGCCGAAGGTCGATTGGTTTTAGGCGACGCCTTGTGGTATGCTCAGGAACGTTTCAAAGCTCCTGTCGTCATTGACCTTGCCAGCCTGACAGGAGCGATTGTTGACGCTTTGGGAACTGAATATGCAGGATTGTTTACAAACGATGACGATCTGGCTCAGAAAATGGAAAAAGCCTCAACGGACAGCGGTGAAAAAATCTGGCGTATGCCGTTGGATGACAGCTTTGATGAACATATCATTTCCGATATTGCGGATATTCGCAACACGGCAACAACGGGACGCGCCGGCGGCAGTATCACGGCAGCCATGTTTTTAAAACACTTTATCATGCCTGAAACCAAATGGATTCACCTTGATATTGCGGGAGTCGCCTTAAAAGCGAAAGCTTCCGTTATGGAACCGAAAGGCGGATCAGGCTTTGGCGTTCGATTGTTAAACAGATTTATTAAAGATAATTTAGAAAAACAATCTTAAACTCAAGAACCCCGCAATATGCGGGGTTTGCTTTTTCAGTTAAATGCTAACAGTCTATAAAATCTGGATTTTTTAAGACTGCTTTGTTATAATTTTTTCAGGTGGCTTAGATCAGTCGCTCAGGGCGTCAGAAACCCTTTTGACAATAGTCGCAATGCATATGGCGACTTTAAATAAATATGCCGATTTCTGTCTTACGGGCGGATGTCGGCGTTATAAGGCTTTGCGCGAAATCGCCGAGCCGTAAATTGTCATACGGTTTCTGAACATCCGCCTACCTTTGCTGGGTAGGTTTTTGTTTAACCTAAACAAAAAGGATTGTTCAGAGATGAAAAAATCAACAAAACTTATCAGCGTATTAGTATTACTTTTGCTTTCTTTGTTTCCAAATGAGGGGCATGCTATTTCATGTAAAGGACCCGAAGGATTTTTTTCGGTAGGATGTAATGAAACATTCACACCGATGCAGATTTGCGAAGGTGTCGGCTACAAACTGTCTGAAGTTTCTGGATCAACTGTCTATTGCATGGATAAAAATTGCGCATTCGGCGATAGAGAAGATTGCGTCCGTTGCGACAGCGGTTTTAGCTTATCCGGATCTAGATGCGTTCAAAACCATTCGAACAGTTGTCCTCAAGGTTACTATTTTTGTCCGGTAACCAATCGTTGTTCTAGCTGTCCTCCGACCAATTGCGCATCTTGCACCGTTCTTAGTTCCTCACTAAATTCAGTGACGACAAGATGCAATTCTTGCTTTCCCGGTTATCTGATGTCCGGAGGTCAATGTATTGATTGTCCGGCAAATGCGACATGTGGCGGATCTTCAACATTTACCTGTAATTCCGGCTACACTAAAGTAAACAATGAATGCGTCAAAGATGAAGCCGAACCGACGAAAACGAATACGGTAAACTCTTGTCCGTCCCGCATGACGTTATCGTCCGACGGGTGTTGCTGTATCAACAAATAAGGCGGACTGTCATGAAAAAAATA
>CALXTY010000189.1 GCA_944391535.1 uncultured Alphaproteobacteria bacterium | reverse complement strand
CACCCGTGTCTAAAATAACGTAATCGTCATCTTGTCCCATGTTTAACAATGTGCGCGCTGATTCTTCAAGCATATCAACATCTATGCTTTGAGGGGAAAGTTGTTTGACTTTTTGTTCCATTTCCAAACGACGTAAAGCGATTTCTTCAGCAACCTGAGAAGCTACTCTGATTTCTTGTTTTAATTCAAAAAAACGTCGTAATCCGCGCTCTCCGTTAATGGCGTGATATCCGAAATAAAATGTTAACAGCAACCAAAATAACGGCGCCAACAAATGACGGATACGATGACGGATTTCTTGAAACAACCGCATAAAAAAAGCCTCCTTAAAAGACTTTTTTATTTAAAAGATCTCTGCTCTTTTTTTGCAAGTTTTTTTTACAAAAATCAAAAATTTCTGGGTTGCTTGGATAAAAAAGTATTTAAAATACTTTGCACCGTCAACGGTTTGCCTTTAACCGAACTGTGCGTTCCCAATTTGGTAGAAACAGGTAACGGTTTGTCTCTCAGGGCGTTCAACAGATCTTTTTGAGGGACAGGATTTCCTCCGAATATTTTTACGATTGAGGCCTTAGCTTTTATGACTGCCACTTCAGCTTTACGTTTCATATACATCAAACGTTTTTTAATCGTCAAACCATGCGGTGTCAATCCGACGATTTTACTCGGAGCCTTGACGCCGGCCGCTTTCATAATCGAAGAAGCCACTGTCGAACAATTTCTGGAAAAAAGCTTATATTCCAATTCCGGATGATCTTGATAGCTTTTGATCTTTTCCGCAGCCGCCTGATATTGTTTTTCAGAGATCGGATAAACGATCGCTTCGTTGTAATGAGAATCTTCTTCCGGATGAAACAAAGACGGACAACCTTTGATGTAAACGAAGACATCATCGACAACGTTATTTTGAGGACCAAACCCCCATTTTTGTTCATTTCCGTTTTTATCCGTGATGCCTACAAAAGCATGACCGGTAAACCATGTCGTTTCGGTTTTTTTCCCGAATTTTGTCCCATAGATATCATCAGCCCCCGGTTTTAAAAGCATTTTCGGAGTATCAAGATAAAGTGTCAATTTACAATTTTTTTGTTCTGTTGACATAAAACACCATTTGATTTTTTATTATTTTGTCCATTTTTTCCAAATTTGTCAACAAAAAAATAAAAGAGACAAACCGTTAAGCGGTTTGTCTCTTTATTATTTATCTGATATTCGTTTTTAATGACCCAATTTGCCAAAAGCTGACAAGCCGGCGTAAACAGCCGTATCTGCCAGTTCTTCTTCGATACGGATCAGCTGATTGTATTTCGCCAAACGGTCTGATCTGGACATAGATCCCGTTTTAATTTGACCGCATCCCGTCGCAACGGCCAGATCGGCGATCGTTGCATCTTCCGTTTCGCCCGAACGGTGGGACAAAACAGCCGTATATCCGGCTCTTTGAGCCATGGAAACGGCGTTCAACGTTTCCGTCAGCGTTCCGATTTGATTGACTTTAATCAAAATGGAATTAGCGACCCCTTTTGCAATTCCGTCCGCCAAACGATCCGTATTTGTCACGAACAAATCGTCGCCGACCAACTGAACTTTCTTGCCCAAAGTATTTGTCAACAAGCTCCAGCCTTCCCAATCGTCTTCAGCGCAACCGTCTTCAATCGACATGATCGGATACTTGGCGACCAGATCTTCGTAGTATTTTACAATGCCCGCCGAATCAAAGGTTTTTCCTTCGCCTGCCAGAACATACTTTCCGTCTTTGAAAAACTCGCTGGAAGCGGCATCAATCGCCAAAACAACGTCATCCCCCGGTTTATAGCCCGCCGTTTCAACAGCCTTGACAATATAAGACAATGCTTCGTCGGCACTCTTCAGATCGGGCGCAAATCCGCCTTCGTCACCGACATTCGTATTTAAGCCGGCTTTCTTTAAATTCGATTTCAACGCCTGAAAGACTTCCGATCCCATACGAACAGCTTCGGCAATCGACGGAGCCGATACCGGCATAATCATAAATTCCTGAATGTCGATCGGATTATCCGCGTGCTTTCCGCCGTTCAAGATATTCATCATCGGAACCGGCAAAACATGAGCATTGACGCCGCCGATATAACGATACAAGGGCAATCCGACTTCTTCCGCCGCCGCTTTGGCTACCGCCAAAGAAACGCCCAAAATCGCATTCGCCCCCAAATTTCCCTTGTTCGGTGTCGCGTCCAATTCGATCATCGTTTGATCGATTTCGATCTGTTCCAATGCTTCAAAACCGCATAATTCGTCGGCGATTGTCGTGTTGACGGCTTCGACGGCTTTTAAAACGCCTTTTCCGTTATAACGATTTTTATCACCGTCACGCAATTCGACGGCTTCATGCGCTCCCGTCGAAGCGCCCGAAGGAACGGCGGCTCGTCCGAATGCGCCGGAATCCAAAACGACGTCGACTTCAACGGTCGGAGTGCCGCGGGAATCCAAAATTTCACGTGCGTAAATATCAATAATTTCAGACATCACTTTCTCCTAAAAAACTAATATTTTTTAACCAGCCGATCAATCGCCTTTAACGAAGAAAGGACATCTTCCAATTCCGCCAAAGGAATCATATTGGGACCGTCGCTGGGAGACTTGTCAGGGTCTTGATGCGTTTCGATAAAGACACCGGCGACACCGACGGCAACGGCGGCACGCGCCAAAACAGGAGCAAATTCACGCTGTCCGCCCGTCGAAGTCCCCTGACCGCCCGGCTGTTGTACCGAGTGTGTCGCATCTATGATGACGGGACAACCTG
>CALXTY010000188.1 GCA_944391535.1 uncultured Alphaproteobacteria bacterium | reverse complement strand
GGTTTTTTTGTTTTTATTTACAAGAGTTGATGCGAACCGAAGAAGTAGGTTCGGTCAGTGTCGCGCGACCATTATTTGGGGGCAGCCTTATATAATGAATTACGAATCCATAATAAAAAAAGACCTGCGCCCTCAAACGGCTTGCTAGTCTAAAAAAGATTTTAAGACTTTGATCTGATCCAACCCCAAAATAAAAGAAAAATCAGAAAACGGATTAAAAACAACCCCTTCATTTTTCTTTAACCGCCTCAAATTGATCCAATCGCGACAGTGCATAAAAACGATTTTTTGAGGCTTATATGTATCCGGTATTTCTTCCGCGCTTGAAAAAACAGGCATCAGATATTTCTTTAATTTGGGAAAATACACGATATCCGGTTTAAAATCCTCTTTTAAAACGCCTTGATTTCCGAAATCAAACTCGGTCATTTTATTGCATACCAACGGCACCAAAACATCCGTATAACGAAAAGCATCAAGCAATCGAATATAATTTTCTTTGCTTTTTTCCTTCGCAAAAATTTCCAAATACTTCTTGATCCGATTGTCACTTGACATAAAAAGCTCTTCCTTAAAATCTCAATATGCCTTTTTGATTTTTCGAAATAAAGATAAAAAGCTTTTTTTAATTATTGACATAATGAGCACCTCTCTTTTAGTCTATCGGTGTGCCTTGGCAGGTGCGGAGCCTTGAACAGCTCTTTCAATCTAGTCGGCGTATAGATATACGTCGTTACCCGTTTTGTATATGGCAAAAACGGAAAATATCCCCGACTTTCATTGTGATGGTCGGGGAGCTTTTGGTATATGTCCAAAATACCCGCTATTATCTCTGAAAAAACGGGATATTTAAAAACCAAAAGGATCATTACTAGATTATGGTTGTTCAACTCCCCGACCGCCTGTTGAGGCGGTTTTTTCTTTTTTATGTAAGAGGAATAAAATGAAACAATCAAAGACAACCATAAAAGAACTGACGGCGCGGTATCGGGCTGTTTTACTAAAATGTGCGTTAATCAACGCGATGATGATAATCGGAATTGGAGCGGCGAATGCGGCAGATTTGGTAATTGATGGAACAGCAGAGAATCCATCAAAAATCATAACGTCGGCTGATCCCTCCGGTCGTGAAGATTTTGGCGCACTGAAGATGTCGGGCGGCGAATTACGTATTGAAAGAACTGGTGAAGAAAGTTCATATTCAGAACTGTATTTTACTGATGATTCAACAATTTCCGGAGGAACCATAACACTGTCGACTCCATCAAATGGGCATGAAGACAGCGATGCGGATTTAAGCTTTGGCGGAAATTTAACCATAACAGGCGCCGATACGGTTATTGATATTTCGGGTGAAGGCGAACTTAATATTTATCATGGTACATTTGCGTTAACAGATGCTGTTTTAAATATTCATGATTCAGCGAATGAAGCGATTGACGGAGGAGGAAGTTTTACTTTTACCAATGCTAAAATAACAATTTCCAATTCTTCGTTTTCGCCATGGAGCGCAGGTTCTTATTCTTGGATTCTTATTTCCAAAGACGAATATATGACGTTATCGGATACAGAAAAAGCCGCTTACACCCTCGATCTTCAAGACGCCTCCGGATCAACTTATAAAAAATTATTGAAAAACCCGTTGACCGAAGAATATTTTTCCGCAGAAGAAGCCGAACGATACTCTTTGTATGATCAGACCTATTCTGTCCCCGCCGATATAACAATGAACGACGGCACGCTGATTGTGGATCACGCAGATTTTTCTTCAGACAGAAATATTATAATCGATGGAACGACAGTAACCATGAAAAACGGGTCTTATATGGCTGTTATAGGTGAAGAGGAAAAATACAACGGCCTGCCGTTTCAAAAGGATTTAACCTTAAAAGGAAGCAGTTCTGTTAATGTTTCAGGGAATAGTTATATTTTTGCGGGAAATATGTTCTCAAAGTATGATGATGCCGAGGATTATCTTTTAGACACGGGAAAAATGACAGAAGCTGAAATTATGGCAGCATTTAAGCCTAATGAATCAAATGCTGATATCAATATCCAAGATTCAGCGGAGATCACTTTAAACGATACGTCAGCTATCGCCTTACTTGATAAAAACTCAGGAAAAATCAATTTAACCGGCGGTAAAGTCAATATGAATGACTCTGCGGCGATTTATGGCGCTTTGATTGTAGATGGCGGCGAATTAAACGTAAACGGTAATAATAGCATTAAAAACAACCTTAATCTGGAACCTAATTGGCTAAACTCTGTTGATGTTAACGGTACAGCTCTTCTTCTCTTTTCCGCCGCCGAAGGAACTGCCCCCGCGATTGCTTTAAAAACCGGAACCATCAACCTGTCCGGTCGTCTTCACGCCAACATAACAGCGACGGGCGGGAATGTCGTTTTCAACAATTCCGCCGCTCGCTTGAACGGAGAATTGTCCGGCTCGGGCGTTAACCTGACGTTTAATGACAACTACCTGTTTTCCAATATCAATAACAAAGCCAGTCTCAACACCGTTACAATCGCTGCAGGCAAAACGCTGGATATCGGCTCGGGAACGTTGACGGCGACGAACTTTACCGGCGGAACGATCTCTGCTGTCTTGACCGATGCCGCCAAAAACGCTGCCATCATTACCGGAAACGCGACCGATGTCACTTTGGCGCTCGACATGACCAATGCTTCGCGCGACGAAGTCACTCAATATCACATTACAAACGGAACGGGCTTTACGTTTGGCGATTATGCCACCAACCGTTATGCGGTGTCGGGGACTTCGTTTGATCTTGCGGACGCTTCAAGTATAGGCGCTTTGAGCGGATGG
>CALXTY010000187.1 GCA_944391535.1 uncultured Alphaproteobacteria bacterium | reverse complement strand
CGCTCTTCCGATCTAAGGCTTTGGCGATATCTTCGGCGGATATTTCCCCTGTTTCTTCGGGGGCTTCGCAACCGCCGCCTTCACCGTAAGCGCAGGAGGCGTGCGTTTCGTTTTCTTTTAATTCGCCTTTCATCAAAGCGCGGTAAGCATCGGCATTAAATCCCGTGACATAAACATCGCCTGATTTTAAAACGGGAACGCCTTTAATATTGTTTTTTTCGGCGAATTCCAAAAAGGCGTTGCGCTGTTCGGCGGAAATAGTCGACAATTCTAATTTTTGAATGACTTTTGCGGGAAATTCGGCTTGCAGCTGTGTGTCAATGAACTCAATTGCGGCGGAACAGTGCGGACAACCGTTCGTATGGTACAACTGAACGCTTCCCGTGCTGTCGGCGGGCATCAAGTCGTTATCGGACGTTTTAAAAAAACCGACCCACACAAATAACGCAAGACAGATAAACAAGGCGACGGCGCGTGCTTTATCTTCTTTTAAATCGGCAATAAAATTTTTTAAAAAAGTCATTTTTTGCTCCTTTATTTTTATCATTAAGCCGAATGTCTGAAAGACTATATCAGCATTCCTTTCTTTTGAATAGTTCTTTTACCGGTCAAGATCTTTCGTGAAAGAAATTTTTTGTGTTATGATGTAACCTTGTTACTGTATATGAAACCGTGTTTTTTCGGCATAGACTGAAAAAATCAGAGTTGACGGGAGAAATAAATGAGTGAAAACAAAGTTTTAGAAATTTACGCTCCGGTTTCGGGAAAAACGGTTCCGATCGAAACGATTCCCGATCCCGTTTTTGCACAAAAGACAATCGGAGACGGCATTTCCGTTGATCCTTCTTCAAATATTTTATGCGCGCCTTGTGACGGGACGATCGCGAACATTCATTCGGCGCATCACGCTTTAACGATTCAAACGCCGCAGGGAATAGAGGTCTTGTTGCACATCGGATTGGATACCGTCATGCTCAAAGGCGAAGGTTTCAAAGTGCACGCGACAGTCGGCCAGAGCGTGAAGACAGGAGATTCTTTAATTACATTTGACCGTGATTTAATCGGGCGCAACGGGAAAAGTCTTTTAACGGAAATCGTTATTACCAATATGGAACGGATCGCCGATATTACGGCAAAGACCGATACGCAGGTTCAAGCCGGCAAAGATATTATTTTAACACTTCAGATCAAGGATAAAACGGCAACGGCGACGGCTGCCGCCGCGACAAGCGAAAAGACGGAATCCTGGAAAATCGAGATTAAGAACCCGTCCGGACTGCACGCGCGCCCGATCGCGGTTTTGGTCAACGCGGCAAAACAGTTTACGGCCGACGTTGAATTGCACTGCAACGATAAAAGCGCGAACGCGAAAAGTCTGACCGCCGTTATGGGGCTGGACGTGAAAAAAGGGGATTTGGTTTATTTAACGGCGAACGGCACCGATGCGCAACAAGTGATGAAAAAGCTGATCCCTTTGATTGAAACGGGGTTGGGCGAAGATTTAAGCCAACCTGCCGAACAAGTTGTTTTAAAGGAAGAAAACGTTTCCAAGAATCAGGATAAAGACGGGTTTTTTTACGGCGTAACGGCTTCTCCGGGGATAGCTTTGGGGGTTGTTGTTTTGCTTAAAGACGCCGAAATCGCGGTTGAGGAGTTTGCCTCAGATGCCGCCGGAGAAAAAACGAAACTGAAAGAAGCTTTGCAAAAGGCGGACAAGGAATTAAGCGATCTGTTCGATCAGACTCAAAAAGAAGCCGGAGCCGATAAAGCGGCGATTTTTGCGGCGCATCGGGAATTGTTGGAAGATCCCGAACTGCTGACGCAATCGGATCGGCTCATTGATCAGGGACGCAGTGCGGCTTTCGCATGGCAACAAACATATACGCAACAGGCTTCGGCTTTAAGCGCGATGAAAAATGAATTGCTGGCGGGGCGCGCGAACGATTTGCGCGATGTCGGTAAAAGGGTTCTGCGTTTATTGACGGGAAATGTCGAACAAAAACTGACGTTGCCCGATCACGCGATTATCGTGGCGCAGGATCTTTCGCCTTCTGATACGGCGTCTTTGGACAGGACGAAAGTGGTCGGGTTTGCCACGGTTGGCGGCGGGGCTTCGTCTCACGCCTCGATTTTGGCGCGTTCCCTGTTGTTGCCGGCCGTGTCGGGACTGTCGCCCGATATTTTAAAACTGACCAACGGCACGACCGTTTTATTGGACGGCACAAAAGCCCGATTGCAGATCAACCCGTCCGAGGCCGAAAAACAAACGGCGGAACAACAAATCGAAGCGGAACGCAAAACGCAGGCGGAATTGTTGAAAAACAAAAACGAACCGGCCGTGACAACGGATAACGTTCGTTTTGAAGTCGCGGGCAATATCGGTAATGTCGAAGGAGCCAGAGAAGTTGTGTCAAACGGCGGTGAAGGGGTCGGCTTGTTGCGTTCCGAATTTTTGTTCTTGGGGCGCAAAGAGGCTCCGAGCGAAAAGGAACAGGCGGACGTTTATCGGGAAATCGCCAAAACGTTGGGAAAAGACAGGACGCTGATCGTTCGTACTTTGGATGTCGGCGGCGACAAGCCGTTGGCTTATATGCCGACACCGAAAGAAGACAATCCGTTTTTGGGCGTGCGCGGTCTTCGTTTAAGCCTGCGCCATACGGACGTTTTCAGAAGCCAGATCCGCGCGATTTTAACGGCGGCGGATCAAACCAAAGTCCGTATTATGTTCCCGATGGTTACCGTGCTTGAGGAATTGGAACAAGCCAAGAAAATTGTCGAGGAAGAAAAGAAAAAGGCGAACATCTCCGCCGCTGTCGAAATCGGGATCATGATCGAGGTTCCCGCCGCGGCGATTATGGCGGACAAGCTTG
>CALXTY010000186.1 GCA_944391535.1 uncultured Alphaproteobacteria bacterium | reverse complement strand
GAACGGAATGTCGTTCGTGCCGCGGCAATGAGACCCGTCCGTCGGGCTTTTATAGACCAGACGATCGATAACTTCGTTGTTTTTGAGTGTTTTTTCAACGATTTCCGCCGCATCTGCCGCGTGCGCGCGACAATATAAAATGCCGTCCGGCTCAATCGTTAACAGCGGTCCCATTTGGCAAAAGCCCTGACAACCGCTTTTTGACAACAAAGATTTTTTGTTGTGATCTTCGGATTTTAATTCGACAACGACATTAATGCCGGCTTTTTCGATTTCCTTTAAAAGAGCATCATACAGTTTCAAAGAACCGTTTGCGATACACCCCGTTCCGGCGCAGATAACCATGCGGCGGGTAACGGTGTCGTGAATCGCTTTGTAATCGGAAGCAATTTTTTCTAAGTTTTCAGTCATTAAGAATTCTCCGCCTGCAAGATATCGTCAACCAATTTAACAGCTTTGTCCGGTGTCATTTGTCCGTGGACGTCTTCATTGACAACGACAACGGGAGCCAAACCGCACGCGCCGAGACAGGAAACGGTTTCAATGGTAAACATCATATCGTCCGTTGTCGGTTTTTCGGCTGTCAATCCCAGCTTGTCACGCAAAGCGTGCAAGATCGGTTCGGAACCGCGAACATGGCAGGCCGTACCGTCACACAGACGGATCAGATAGCGTCCTTTCGGTTCCAGCGAAAAGTGAGCGTAAAACGTTGCGACACCGTAGACGCGACCGGCCGGAATGCCTAAAGCTTGCGCAACATAATTCATGATTTCTTTGGGCAGGTAGCGGTAGACTTCCTGAACTTCCTGCAAAATGGGGATCAGGCGGGAGCTCTGGCGGCCGTTTTTATCCAGAATTTCCTTGACCTTTTCTATTTTATCAAAGGCAGATGTTTCATGCCCTGTGGTTTCACTCATTTAGTTTTCTCCAAAATGTATGACGGGAAGCCGTTTCAAAATCGGTCTTGATTATTTCGGCTTTTTAGCATTTTAGTTTTAAACGTTCGGCGAGGTAAAAGCAAGCATGAATCGTGAAAAAAATAACAAATAAATCGTGATTTTCAGCTCGATTTTAAGAGCTTGAATTTTTCAGGAACGCTGTTTAGGATTTTAAACAAAAAAAGAAAAGGTGTTTTATGCCAAAAGGAAAGATCATCGTCATCGGGAACGAAAAAGGCGGTACGGGAAAATCAACGTTGGCCATGCATTTGATCGTATGGTTTTTGTGTTGTAAAAAGAATGTGGCGTCTGTTGATCTGGACGGGCGTCAAGGCACGTTAACGCATTACATTCAGAACAGATCCGATTATGCAAATCTGCATCATATCACGTTGGGATTACCCGAACATCTCAGCGTAACCGTGCGTGAAAACCCGACCGAAGAACAAAAACGGGACGATGAAACGGCTTTTATGGAACAATTGGAACAATTGCGAAACGAAAATGATTTCATTATTGTTGATACGCCGGGGGCGGACAGCTATTTGTTCCGTTTGGCGCATATGGCGGCGGACATTTTGATTACGCCGTTAAACGACAGCCTGATCGACTTGGACGTTTTGGCAAAGGTTGAACCGGAAACGCTGACAATCAAATCTCCCGGTCATTACGCGCAAACGGTCTGGCAGGCCAGACAAAAAAGGGCGTCTTTAAAAAAGCCTCAAATGAAGTGGTTTGTGTTGCGCAATCGTGTGATGCACGTGTCGACACGCAACGAAAAACTGATTTGGAAATTGTTGGAAGCGTTGGGAAAACGCATTAATTTTACGGCTTTGTCCGGATTGGGGGAACGTATCGTTTTTCGTGAATTGTTCTTAAAGGGATTGACTTTGTTGGATCTCGGAAAGTCAAAGTCGGGCGTGTCGATGTCGATGACTCATCTGGCCGCCAGACAGGAACTCAGAACGATTTTGCAGGCGATCGGCGAAGACGTTTGCGATCGGGTCTGACTTTCAAAACCGCAAAAAAACAAGATTAAAATAAGCTTTTCTTGACAGAAGACGTCTGATCCGTAATCCTGTTAAGAACATATTTTTAACTGGATTCTTAAATTTTTAGGGGGACAAAATGAATATTAAAACAGTTCCGACAAAACCTTTTGAAGGGCAACGTCCGGGAACATCAGGCTTGCGCAAAAAGGTTACCGTTTTTGAACAACCGCATTATTTGGAAAACTTTGTTCAATCCATTTTTGACAGTCTTGACGATTTTCAAGGAAAGACTTTGGTAATCGGCGGAGACGGCCGTTACTTTAATCGCAAAGCCATTCAGACGATTATCAAAATGGCGGCGGCAAACGGTTTTGGCGAACTGATGATCGGTAAAGGCGGCTTGCTGTCAACGCCGGCGGCTTCATGCGTGATCCGCAAGTATCAGGCGTTCGGCGGTATTATTTTGTCCGCCAGTCATAACCCCGGCGGTCCGACCGAAGATTTCGGCATTAAATATAATATTTCCAACGGAGGTCCCGCTCCGGAAAAAGTGACCGAAGCGATTTATGCCAATACGCAGAAAATCGAAAGTTATCAGATCGCCGATACGCCGGATATCGATCTTGATACGATCGGAGAAAAAGTTCTGGGCGAAACAAAGATCAAAATTATTGATCCGGTCGTTGATTATGCCGAACTGATGTCCAAATTGTTCGATTTCGATTTGATCCGCCGTTTGTTTGAAGTGGGTAACTTTAAAATGCGTTACGACGCCATGCACGCGGTGACGGGACCTTATGCCAAATATATTTTGGAAGGAATTTTAAAAGCTCCTGCGGGAACCGTCGTGAACGGCGAACCGAAAGAAGATTTCGGCGGCGGACATCCAGATCCGAATTTGGTGCATGCGCACAAACTGGTTGAGTATATGTTTTCGGACGAA
>CALXTY010000185.1 GCA_944391535.1 uncultured Alphaproteobacteria bacterium | reverse complement strand
ACCGCGCCACGAAAAAAACAATAAATTGTTTTTTCTTGATCATTTTTAAAAAAAGGCTGTTGCCATAATAACTTCTGATATTTATTATCTTGCCAGTAATCAAATTTTAAGGATTTCGGATATGTTGAAATTTTTTCGCGATCAAAAAAACAGCTGGCTGATGAAAGGAATTCTGATTCTGACGGCGTTAAGCTTTGTTTCTTTATTCGGTTCGGGACGTTTTTTGGAAAAAATTCCGGACGAAGGCAAAGCCATTGCAAAAATTCACGGAGAAAAAATCACGGTTGCAGAATTCGTCAACGAAGTAAATCATAAAGTGCGCTCTTTAAGCAACATCACGCAAAAACCGTTTACAATCCAAGATTTTGTACAGTCCGGAATGTTGATATCCTTATTTAATCAAATGATTTCCAGATCTGTCATGCAGGCTGCCGTTGATGATTTAAACATAACCGTATCCGACCAAGCCGTTCGCGACGAAATCAAAGACATGCCCGTATTTACCGATTACGACGGTTCGTTCAGTATGGCGGCTTACAAACAGTATCTCAGCGACATGGGGATCAGCGAAAAACGTTTTATTGATGACGCCTTTTTGGATATGCGGGCGCAACAATTGACGAACGCGGCGAAAACCGTGACGATTGTTCCGCAAAAAACGGCCGAAACACTATACAGCTTGCAAAACGAAAAAAGAACGGCCGATGTTTTCACGATCACGCCGGCGGACATCAGGATCAAAGGAAATCCGAACAAAGAGGATCAGGAAAGATTATATAAGGAACTTTCCGATGACTTGATCGCTCCCGAATACAGGACTTTTACGGTGATGTATTTAACGTTGGAAGATGTCGCGAAAAAAATCAAAATATCGGAAGAAGAACTTTTGGAAGTTTACAACGAAAACAAAGATTCTTATGCGATTGAAGAAATCCGCGACGTTGACCAGATGTTGTTTACGTCGAAAGAAGAAGCCGATGAAGCTTATGCCGCTTTGCAAAAAGGGCAAGACTTTATGGAAGTGGCGAAAAAATACGCCAACCAGACGGAAGACCAGACAAAACTGGGGGATTTAACGCCGTCGACGGCGACAGGCGACTGGGCGGACGTTGTTTTTTCCGTAAAAAAAGGCGAAATCGTCCCTCCCGTTCAGACAGCTTTCGGTTGGCAAATTCTGCGCGTCAACAAAATCACGCCGAAAGTCGAAAAACAGTTTAAAGACGTACGCGACGAAATCGAACAAAAACTGATCGATTCCATGGCTTACGACACTTTAAGCGAAACGGCGGTAGCTTTGGACGATCGCTTCGGCGCAGGTGAAACAATCGAGGAGGTCGCTCAATCAACCGGATATCCGGTAAAGAAATACACTTTGATCGACCCCGCCGGATCAGACGAAAGCGGGAAGCAAATCGATATTTCCAAAACCGTTTTGGCAACGGCTTTTCTCAGCGAACCGGGACGGGAAACACCGATGACTGAAGAAGGTTCGGATTACTTTGTTTTGCGCATTGACGATGTCAAGGAACCGGCTTTAAAACCGATTGAAAAATCTCAAAAAGAAATCAAAGCGGCTTGGATCGCCGAAAAACAACGTAAAAAAGCGCAGGAAATCGTTAAAACGATAGAAAACGATTTGAACAAAGGCGTTTCGCCGAAATCAATCGCCCAAAAGACCGGAGCGAAATATAAACGGATCAGCGGAATTACCCGCCGCGACACGCAACTGCCCGCATCGGCGACGTATCAATTGTTCAACAAGCCGTTAAAAGAAGCCTTCTTTGTTCCCGCTGAATCGAAGTTTTTGGTCTTAAAAGGAATCAAAACGCAAAAAGTCGATCCGAAAAAAGATCAAATCGGTGTCGCCGAATTACGGCGTATGATGCAAGAACAAACGGCGGCGGAAAAATCCGATGCCATTCTCGGCGATTTTGCCGATTACCTGAAGTTGGAAATCAACGAAAACATCGCTCAAAAGGCATTTTCCTATATAACGAAATCTGCGCAAGACAGCGAAGAAGATTATTAAGAAAAACAACCGATCAAAGACACCCCCTTTAGCAGGGGGTGTTTTTTTATCACATCAAACATTCACTCTTCTTTTGCGTGTCCTTATTCCCAAGAAAACAGAGATGCTTTTTTTAATCCACGAATGCTGCGATTGCTTCATTTTTTAAAAAATTAAATTATGACATTTTTATGACAAAAATACCCCCCCCCCCATGTTTTTATAGAAAGAGGATTTTATTCGCCGAATAATAGTAACGATATAACTCTAATTAAGGAGGGCTTGATCGTGAAAAAAATACTTTTTATATTAGGGCTTTTTCTTTGGCCGCAACAAGGCCATACAAGAGCCATGTGTCCGGCAAATATGACACAAGCAGAATGTTGCGCTCAAAGATCAACGATGACACTCAGTGCCTGTCAATCCAGTTGTTCAGGCACATGTGTTTTGGGATATTACAGCGGATGCTATAAATGTCAGGGGGGATTATCAAGGGACCCCGTAACTCCGTCGTGTCCGTCAAACTGTAAGACGTGCCGTTCGGGAAAATGTTCCGCCTGTAATGACGGATATTATTTACTTTCAAGTAAATGTGTTAAAATTTGCCCGGTGGGACAATTCTTGAATGGTACTACCTGCACAAGATGCGCTGCGGGAACTTATTCAAATAGTGGTCGAAGCTGCAAAGTATGCCCTGACGGAACATATGCTGGAAAAGGAGCAGCCAACTGTACAAAATGTCCGGCAGGAACTTACACCAGCGGAAAAAAGAACTCGGATCATTACATCTGCAAACAATGCCCCAACGGTTCTTATGCCAGCGGAACAGGAAATTCCTCGTGCAAGACATCCACTGTTGTTACAA
>CALXTY010000184.1 GCA_944391535.1 uncultured Alphaproteobacteria bacterium | reverse complement strand
CGCTTCTCACTTCCTCCCCCCCCCGAAGACCCCATCATTGCCACGACGCTTCACCGCCCCAAACAAAAAAGGCTGATCGTTTCTAAAAAAGGAAAAGGCTTCATCGTTAAAGAAGACGATCTGTTGGCGCAAACAAGAAACGGCAGAATTGTCCTGAATTTGACCGAAGGGGATCGGGCTTATTTGTTCTTGCCGGTAACGGGAAATGCCGTCGCCGTCATCGGTGATAACAGAAAGTTGTTGATTTTCGATCTGCAGGAAATACCGGAAATGACCCGCGGGCAGGGCGTCTTTATTCAAAAATATCCCGCCGGCGTTACTTTATCCGATATTAAATTGTTCAATAAAGAAGACGGATTGGCTTATCCTTGCGGGGGCGGGACAAGAATTGAAACAAATCTGATAGGATGGATGGGGCATCGGGCTCAGGTCGGTAAAATGCCTCCGGTCGGCTTCCCGAAAAGTAACAAATTTTCTTAAAGTTCGTCTTATGGCTTCTTAATCAAAAGGATGGAGAACTTTGTTTAAGTTCATCTTTGTTTTATTCTTTTTTTTCTGCCCTTCAATCGGACAGGCTAAAGAAAATAAATTGGATTTTCTTAAACAGGATATTCATAAAATTCTTTTGTCTGAAAACTGGGATTTGTATTTGCCGGTAAATACTTGGCATAACAGAGAAATGTATGACAAGAAAAAAACGGACTCTTATAATGAAAAACCGTGGGGGATCGGTTTCGGAAAGCATATCTATGAAGATGATGTCTTACGGGGATTGTATGTTATGGCGTTTAGCGATTCCCACAGTAAAGTCGAACCTATCTTTGGATACTTGCGTCAATGGAATTACTATCTTGACAGAGATAACAACTTTTCACTGGGTGCCGGATATACTTTAGGCGTGACCTTTAGAGACGACTATCATTATTTGCCGATCCCCGTCATTTTACCGATTTTCGGGGTTCAGTATAAAAAGATAAATTTGCAGACAACGTATATTCCAGGGCCATATAATATGTTTAATGTGTTATTTACGTGGGGCAGAATTGAACTATGATCTGTTCTTCGTCCCCTGTGATGAAGAGGGAGGGGGGCTTCGGCGTTCTCCGTATGTCGTCGAACTGACCGCGTGAGTTCAAATCTCATCAACGCATTTCAAAAAAAAGCCCTTTTCAGGACTTTTTTATTATTGGCGGATGGGGTGAGATTCGAACTCACGAACTCCGTAAAGAGTCGCCGGTTTTCAAGACCGGTGCATTCAACCGCTCTGCCACCCATCCGAGGTGAATGCATTTTCTGATATTTTTGATAAAAAATCAAGATTTTATAAAAACTTTTTTTGATGTTTTTTTTATGTTATAAAACAATATGTTAAGACGCGCAGCTCATCTTTTTTATCAATACAAACGGGCTTGAAGCAAAAATTAAAAAATGTCATCATAAGCTTGTATTCATTAAAAGGGAGAATTTTTATGACCGAAGAAACGCAAGCACCCGCAACAGTTCAAGGAACGCCGCAATCATCTTCACCGGTTGATCAGAACACGGCAAAAGCACAACCTGAAATTCCTCCTCGTCAAACCGCGGAACAACAAAAATCAGAAGCGGCTGTAAAAGCTCAGGAAATGGGAAAAAAATTGACGGGATTTTTAGGCGGACTGGCTGAAAAGGCAAAAAATCTCGATATGAAGGAATTGGCGGAGAAAGCAAAAAATATTGATGTTAAGGAATTGACGGAAAAAGCAAAACAAAAAGTTAACGAAGTGAAAGATAAAGCCGCTGAAATCAATGCCGGAAAAACTGATACCATCGTTACGCCGCGTGAACAGATTTCCGCGGATCAAATGAAAGACCTGATCGGTAAAGCAGAAAATCAAATGATTGAAAACGTGCCGGCCGTTGTTCAAGCCTTATTGGCTGATGTTGCACAAGGGGAGCATATCGTTGCCAAATTAAAATTCGGCACGACTTCAGAGGGTGTTTATATCGCTTTGTCGTCTAAATTGTTATATCGCTTTTCGAAAAATTCGGATCAATTTTTGTGCGACATATATCCTCTGACGGATATTCGTCAAATTTCATTATTGCCGCCCAGAGGTGAAATACAGGGGCGTATGATATTTTTTACATCAAAAGATGAAATTAAACTGACTTTGGGAGGTCTGGAAAATTACGCAAAAAGCTTGATTTTATATAAAAAATTACGCGAATTAATCGTAAAATAAACAGATGTTTCATGAAAAAAGGCGCTTTTGTTAAATTAAAAGCGTCTCTCTGATTAACGAAAAAATAACGTCTGTTCTGTATATGTAAAAAAAGAATATTCTATAAAAGGCATTTTTTTATGAATTCGTGGTTGAAATACGGCTTTTTGTGCTGTTTCGTCCTCAGTTCTTCTCCGGTTTGCGCGGCGAAAAGCGGTGTCGGATTGACGTTTGAAGAATGGATCGAAGAATTTAGAAGAGAGGCTGTCGATAACGGCATCTCCGCTCAATCTTTGGATCGCGCTTTTCAATCTTTGCAACTTGAACCCGCCGTTATTGAATTGGATCGAAAACAGCCGGAATTTCGTAGAGATTTTCAGTCGTATATTGACAATGCGATTAATTCTTTGCGTATAAAAAAAGCTCAAAAGCTGATGGTTGAATATGCCGATTTGTTAAATAAAATAGAGCGGGAATACCATGTCCCGGCCAACTATCTGTTGGCTTTTTGGGGAATGGAAACAAATTTCGGGTCGACAAAAGGTTCTTATTCAACAATCAGCGCCTTGGCCACATTGGCTTATGACACCAGACGCCCCGCTTTTTTCAGATCGGAGCTGATGCATGGCGTGCATTTGATCCAAGACGGATTGCCGGTCGATAAAATGAAAGGGTCTTGGGCCGGTGCTGTCGGAAATTTTCAGTT
>CALXTY010000183.1 GCA_944391535.1 uncultured Alphaproteobacteria bacterium | reverse complement strand
CTGTCGTTAATCGACGAAAAGTACGGCGTCAAAAAAGGCGGCAGAAAAGGAAACATGACGTTTCAGACGTATGACGGTTTGAAAAAGGTTCAGGTCGCCATTTCCGAAAACATCGTTTTCGGGGCAGAACTGCAAACCGCGAAAAACTTAATCGACGAATGCATCAATGAATGGGGTGCGGACAGCCGTCCGGAAATTGTCACGCTGATCGACCACGCGTTTCAGGTCGATAAAGAAGGCAAAATCAACCGAAACGCTTTGCTGTCGCTTCGTCGTTTGGACATCAAAGACGAAACGTGGCAACGCGCAATGCAGGCAATTACGGACAGCATCCGCATTGACGGTTCAAAGCAGTATTACCGCTTTTACGAACGGGATACGGCGGAATCCCCGTGGCGTGCCGTAACGGTTGATTTGGCAAAAGCATGAAGGAAAAACAGATGAGAAAAGTTCTTGAATATATCTGCCTTGCCTCTGCTCTGACATTGATCGGTTATACGTTTTATGTTGAAAGGCAAGTCATCGCGGCGACCGAGCACGTCAAAGCCGCAACTGCGGAACTGAGAATAAAAGCGGAATTGGATTGATTTTCTTTATGGGTGCGGCGGAGAAAAATCCGCCGCAGACCATAAGGAAATTGAAAGGGAAAGAATATGAAAGTCGTCGTGTTTAACGTGGAAGGAATATGGTTTTACAAAATCAAATCCGGAGAAAAAAAACACGAATACAGACTGGCGAAGCCTTACTGGGAACGTCGCCTGCGCGATGCCGATGTTGCCGAGTTCCGCTTGGGTTATCCGACGAATACCGATACGGATAAAATCATGGGTTTTGAAATTGCGGGCATCACAAAGATGAACGGTAAAAATACGGATTTAGCCGTTGATGGGGAAGTGTTCGATATCAAACTGGGTAAGAGATTATGGTGATTGCCGTGACCGCAGACAAACGCCCCTTGTTGGCAAAAGTCCATATTGCCAAGGCTCAACTGAACCTTGACGATGAACAATACCGCGACATTGTGCGGCGCATAACGGGCAAGGACAGCGCGGCTCAGTGCCGTTATTCCCAACTGGTTGACCTGATTAACGAATTTAAGGCCTTGGGCTGGAAAACGCCGAAGAAAAAGGCGTTCCGCCGCACGCCGTCTGACGGAATTAAAAAAATCTATGCGCTTTGGGGAGAACTGCAAGCTGCGGGCGCGATTCAGTCAACCGATAAAACCGCGCTTGATGCGTTTGTGAAAAAGTACACAGGCATCGACAGCGTTCAGTGGCTTTTGCCCGCACAACAGCAAAAAATCATCGAAATCCTGAAACAATGGATTAAAAGAATTGGGGGATAAAATGTCGCAATTGACGGGAATTTTAGCGGAGTTTGAAGAAATAGCAGGCTTTGCCGCGGCAATTAAAATTGCGGCGGTCAAGGGTGGAACAGTCGCTTATATCCCGCAACCCAGGAACCTGAAGCCGGAACACTGGCTTTGCGCGGCAATCGGATCGGAAAATGCGGTTAAAATCGCCAAACAATTCGGCGGCAATGAAATTGAAATCCCTTTGGGCCCGTTCGGTGGGAATCGCAGTCGTGTGTGGCGCATCATTCGTCAGGCAATCAAAGATGGCCATTCTGCCGCCAAAGCCGCCCGCCTAGCTGGCGTGACAATGCGCACCGTTCGCCGCCATAAATCCGGCGAAACCGCGGGGAACAAGGAAAATGACAATCAGGGAGTGTTGTTTTAGAAAAACGTTGATAGATATTGAAACTTAAGATAGTCTGATAAAAAAATAAGGTTTTTCTTATGCCTCGTAATTTTTCAGATACAACGGTAAAACAACTATATGCTTCCAGTGGCGGACATTGCGCCATTTGTAAGTCATCACTTTTTTTAAAAGCCTCAGATGGAACTCCTTCTCAAATTGGGGAAATAGCACATATTTATCCTTTTGGCCACAAAGGAGCTCCTAGATTTGACGAAATAGCGTTAGATGGTTTTGATGAAACAAAAAAGGATATGTATGAAAATTTAATCCTTCTTTGTCCAAAATGTCATACTGAAATTGATAAAATCCCTCAGGATTATCCTGCAAAAAAACTAATTCAAATTAAATCTGAGCACGAAGAATGGGTTAAAAAGAAACTTGAAAAATCAACATCAGACCTAACCTTTGCGCAAATAGAAGCTGTCTGCGACTTTTTAATAAATCATTCTGATTATTCTATCTCGTCATCGTTATCAGATTTTTCTGTAATAGCCATTCTTCCTAAAATTCAAAAAAATGGCCTGTCTGGACGAGTGTCAAATAGGTTGGAAATGGGGCTTTCTCGCGCTTATTTGTTAGACAGCTTCATCAACGCTCAACCAAATGCATATTTTGCAGGAAAACTTTTAAACACAATAAAAAACATGTACAAAAAACTGTCAGAAGAATTTTCTGGCGATGATTTATATAATGCGTTGCTACATGAAATAAACAAAGGGAGCGAGGATAATTTTGACAGGCAGGCCGCTGGAAACGTTATTATTAGCTATTTTTTTCATATCTGCGAGATTTTTGAAAAATGATATTGCCAACAAAAATAGTACATACAAAAAAGTCTTTGCTTGGAATCGGGGCTATTGTATTGCAGGCTCTTTCCTGTCCTCTTACTGTATCTTCATTGTGGGATAAGGTAAAAACAAAAAAAGAAATTAATTCATTTGAGTTTTTTGTTCTTTCTTTAGATTTTTTATATATCATTGGTGCCATTTCATATAAAAATGGACGAATTTTTAGGGGGAAAAATGCTTTATAAGTTACATGCCAATAAGGCATCTTTTAAACCTATAGAATTTAAACAAGGTTTAAATCTTATTGTTGCCGAACGTACAGCTGACTCTGATGCTAAAAATTCGTGTAACGCCGTAGGAAAAACAACGTTAATTGAAATCATAGATTTTTGTTTAGTGTAAAAAAAAAAAAAAAAAAGTAACTTAAATGCACCAGAGTTAGAAGATT
>CALXTY010000182.1 GCA_944391535.1 uncultured Alphaproteobacteria bacterium | reverse complement strand
AAACGATTGAACAGATATGTGCATCCGACACCGATACCCGCGATCAAAACCATATAAAGGACAAGCGTTTTAAAGCCCGACAAGTCCGGATTTTGTTGTCCGATCAAAGGAACGATGTAATGATTGACCGCCGGTTTCAGCATATACGTAATGGCGACATTGCTCAGAGAAGAAACAAAGACCGCCAAAACAACGCAAATCAGTTGGCCTTTATAGACCAACAGATATTTTAAAATTCTTTGGAGCGTTTTAAAAGGAGACTCGGCTCTTTCCATTTTTCTGCCGGCGGCTCTCGGTTGTACGGACATTTTCCCCATCGTTCTAAGCCGCCCCCTTTTGCTGAGAAACAAAAACGTCACGATAAATCGTGTTCGTTTGCATCAATTCTTCGTGCGTTCCCATTGCGCTGATTTCGCCATGATCCAATACGATGATCTTATCGGCCTCCATGACCGAGGCAATACGTTGCGCAATAATGATTTTTGTCGTTTCTTTTAATTGCTCCTTAAAAGCCTGTCTGATCTTTTTATCCGTTGCCGTATCAACGGCGCTGGTCGAATCGTCCAAAATCAGAACTTTCGGTTTTTTTAATAAGGCTCTGGCGATGCACAGTCTTTGTTTTTGACCGCCCGAAACATTCACGCCGCCTTGCCCCAGAACCGTTTCATAACCGTCCGGAAACGAACTGATGAATTCGTGTGCCTGAGCCGCCTGCGCGAACGCATACATTTCTTCGTTTTCGGCGGATTCGTCTCCCCAACGCAAATTGTCGGCAATCGTTCCGGAAAACAACAGATTGTTTTGCAAGACCATCGCAACCGCACTGCGCAACACCGGCAAATGATATTCGCGCACATCATGTCCGCCGACGAAAATCCGCCCTTCAAACACATCGTACAAGCGGGGAATCAATTGAACCAACGTCGTTTTTGACGACCCCGTCGCACCGATAATCCCCACGGTTTCGCCCGACTTAATCGAAAAGGAAACGTTCTTTAAGGTCAAATTATCCAATCTGTTGGAATAACTGAACGAAACGTTTTCAAAAACTATCGATCCGTCTTCGGGGACAAGCCCGTCTTTACCGGTATCCTGAATTGCCGGAACTTCATCTAAAACTTCACACAAGCGTCGCACCGAAGCCTGAGAAATGACGATACCGATAAAAACAAAGGAAATCATCATCAAGGACATTAAAATCATACCGATATATGTCAGAAAACTGAACAATTCTCCGGTCTGCATTTTGCCTTGAATAATGAAATTACCGCCGAACCAGACAATGCAAATCAAACACGCCTGCATTGAAAAATTCATCAAAGGCATATTGAAAATGACAATTTTTTCGGCTCTTTTCTGAGCGTCGCGCAATTCCGTCGCGACATTGTTAAATTTTTTATTTTCGAACTTTTCGCGCACGAAAGCTTTGACGACTCTGACCGCGATCAGCATTTCCTGCAAAGACGAATTCATGACGTCGTACTGGGCGAACATTTTTAAGAAATACTTATGCGCCACGGTTGACATCACGCCCAAAGAAATCCCCAAGAAAGGAATCGCGATTAAAAACACGACGGACAATGACGCATTCATACGCACCGCCATCAACGTCGCGCAAATCAGCATAACCGGAGAACGCACCAAAGCGCGGATCGTCATCATAAAAGCGTTTTGAACAAACGTGATATCCGTCGTTAAACGCGTAATCAGGGAAGCTGTTGAAAATTTATCCGTATTGGAAAAGGAAAAATCCTGTATTTTCGCAAAGACCGCTTTTCTGACTTGCATGGCGAACCCCGCCGCGGCGACCGCCGCCAAACGTGCGCCTGCCGCCCCGAACAGCAAAGAAAAGACAGCGGCGACAATCATCAGAAGACCTGTTTGAACAATAAAAGGCACATCTTTTTGCGCAATACCGACATCAATGATTTGCGCCATTAAAAAAGGAATATAGATTTCCAAAGCCACTTCGCCAACCACGGCCAAAGGAGCCAAAATCGCCTGTTTTTTAAATTTCCCCAAATAGGAAAACAATCTCAAATACATAGGATTTGCCTTGTTTTTCTTTTTATTAAAAACCCGAATATATTGTCTTGCAAGAAAAAATCCCGAAAACCCGCTTTTGTTTTTTTCAAAGAGGACTATAATCCCGACAAATTCAAAAAGGAGAAAATCATGTCCAAAACATCATGGAAACCGGGAACAATGCTTTATCCGTTGCCGCCGGTGATGGTCAGTTGCGGCACGTTGCAAAACCCGAACGTCTTTACGGTCGCCTGGACGGGAATTATCAATTCCGAACCGGCGATGACTTACATTTCCGTTCGCCCTTCACGCCATTCCTATCACCTGATCAAAGAAAGCAAAGAGTTCGTTATTAACCTGACAACGGCGGATATGCTGAAAGCGGCGGATTTCTGCGGTATTAAGTCCGGAAGAGATACGGATAAATTCGCGCAAACAAACCTGACCCCCGTCGCGTGCGCGCACGTTAAAGCGCCAATGATCGAACAAAGTCCGATCAGTTTGGAATGTCGGGTGACGGAAATCAAACCGTTAGGTTCTCATGATATGTTTTTGGCTGAAATTCTTGCCGTCAACGTTGATGAAAAATATCTGGATCAAAACGGTCGTTTCGCTTTGGAAAAAAGCGGTCTGGTCGCTTTTTGTCACGGCGCTTATTACGCTTTGGGCGCAAAGCTCGGAACCTTCGGCTTTTCCGTTGAAAAAAAGAAAACCCGCAAGCAAAGGATCGCCGCGATCAAGCATGAGCGTAAAGCTTTAAAAAAACAAAAGAAAGAACCGCAAAAAACTTTAAAAAAGAAACCTCGAAAAATCAGAAAAAAAGCTCCGTAGCCGGAGCTTTTTTTTAACGCTCTTCCGGTTTTATTTTCAGGCAAGCTTCTTCTATTCGGTTTTGCAATTCGCCAATGAACGTCCGTTTATCCAAGTCTTGCGGCATCGCGGGCAAAAATTCGACGACAATTGTCCCCGGATCTTTCATAAAAGCTTTTT
>CALXTY010000181.1 GCA_944391535.1 uncultured Alphaproteobacteria bacterium | reverse complement strand
TGGATATGGAAGTCGCTTTGGATTTTGCCATTCAGTGTTCTCCGGATCACCCGTGGATTAAAGAACACCCCGAATGGTTTACGTTCCGTCCGGACGGCACGATCAAATACGCCGAAAATCCGCCTAAAAAATACCAAGACATCGTTAATGTCGATTTTTACGGCGAACAAAGCGACTCTTTGTGGATTGAATTGCGCGACACTTTTCTGTTTTGGGCAAACGAAGGGATCAGAATATTCCGTATAGACAATCCGCACACGAAATCCGTTCCGTTCTGGGAATGGGTCATTCGCGAAGTGCAGAATATTTATCCGGATACGATCTTTTTGGCGGAAGCCTTTACCCGTCCGCCGATGATGCAAATGTTGGCCAAGATCGGATTTTCACAGTCATATACCTATTTTACATGGCGTGAAACCCGACACGATTTGGAAGAATACTTCAACGAATTGACTCAGTCGGAAATGAAAGAATACTTCCGTCCGAACCTGTTTCCGACAACGCCGGATATCATGCCTTTTTATTTGCATGACGCGCCGCGTTCGGCTTTTATTATCCGTTTTATTCTGGCGGCGACTTTGTCACCGTCTTACGGTATGCTGAACGGGTATGAATTGTGTGAGAATGACGGGATCTACGGCAAAGAGGAATTTAACAATTCCGAAAAATACGAAATCAGGACGCGTGATTGGAACGCCGAAGGAAATATCAAAGATCTGATTGCTCAGATCAACTGGATTCGCGGTGAAAACTACGCTTTGCAGCTGTATGAAAATCTGCGTTTTTACGGTTCGGAAAATGAAAACATCATGTTCTACGGCAAAATGACCGATGACCGCAGCAACATGATTTTTGTGGCGATCAGTCTTGATCCGTATCACGGACAGGCCGGCAGAGTGTGGTTCCCGACCGATGAAATGGGAATCGCTCCGGGAGGCAGGTTCTGGGTGGAAGAGCTGTTGAGCGGACGTCAATTCGAAACGCGCGGCAGCGAATTTTGGGTCAATCTGTATCCCGCCGGCAACCAAGCGGAAATCTATCGGATTACGCCGATTGACAAATCTTGGTGGTAGGATAAAATTTACGAAAAAGTGACGACTGAAAAAAACAGTTGTCACTTTTGATTTAGTTGGGTCATACTCTTTTTAACAATTAACAAATCAGGTTGTTTTTCATGCTTTCCAGTTTAAAAGATCAAGATTTTTTAGTAATTGAAAAAGAAAATCTGAATGAAATTTTTAAAGATTTGGTTTTTCAAGATTCTTTTTGCCGGAAACTGGAGACTTTTCTGCCTTCCAAGCGTTGGTACAGCGCAAAGGACGACACGATTGCCGCCGTTTCTTTTCAGGCTTTGATACCGTTAAAAGATGTTTTTCTAGCTGTTGTCTTAGTGGCTTTAAAAGGCGGAGAAAAGCCGACATTTCTTATTCCGATGCGATTGGTCTTTGGAGAAAAAGCAGACGAAATCGCGGAAAGTGCCGTTATTACGGGTGTTGTTACCGCCGACGACAAAAAAGGCGTTATCTATGATGCGGCGGGAGATGAAGATTTTGCCGCATGTTTGTTGCCGTTTTTAGAGGAAGACAGATCCGTTGAAGTTGGAAACGGTATGGTTTTATCAGGAATATCAACATATTACGGAAAAGAGTTAATCCAATACATTAAGGGATTGCCTCAAAAAATGTTGGGTGTCGAACAAAGCAATACGTCTTTAATTGTCGGCAACAAGGTGATGTTAAAAATGTACCGCCGTACGGCTTTCGGATCGCACCCCGAAGTTGCAACAACAAGCTTTTTGACCGAAGAGGCAAAATTTAAAAACACGCCGGCTTATCTGGGTGTTTTGGAATTAAAATTTGCCGATGAACGCACAATGGCTTTGGGGATTTTGCAGTCTTTCGTGCCGAATGTCGGAGACGGTTGGTCTTATACAATGGAATATTTAAAATCCTATTTTGCCGAAGCTTTAAGCGGTAATGTCACGCCGGATCATAAAACGTATCTGCAAAAAGCGCGCTTGCTGGGTCAAAGAACGGCGGAAATGCATAAAGCTTTTGCCAAAGGAACGGATGATGTTTTCAGACCGGAAAGCATCAAGGCCGATGATTTGGCGTCTTGGCGCGATCAGGCCGTGGAACAGGCGGATAAAACATTGGCTGTGGCTCAAGCGAATGTGGAACATCTGACTGGGGAATTGAAAGAACGCGTTGAAAAGCTGATAGACGGTCGTGAAAAAATAGTCGCTCGTATCAATGAGCTGTTGCCGGTTGTCGCGGACGGTAAAAAGACCCGTTTCCACGGAGATTATCATCTGGGGCAAGTCGTCATTGATGACGAAGGTGATTTCTATATTCTTGATTTTGAAGGCGAACCGTTGCGCCCGATTACGCAGCGTCAGGTGAAACAATCCGTTTTAAGAGACGTGGCCGGTATGGTGCGTTCTTTTGACTATGCGGCTTTCGGTGCCGTTTTGATGTATGTTCTGCCGGAAAACAGAGAAAAAGCAGCCGAGTTGGCTTCTCAATGGCAAAAACAGGCGACACAGGCTTTTCTGGACGGTTATTTCGACAATATGGAAGGCTGTGAGTCTTTACCCGCAGATAAAGAAGTGACTTTAAAGTTGCTTGATTTGTTCGTTTTGGAAAAAGCGTTGTATGAAGTTATATACGAAGTGGCCAATCGTCCCGATTGGTTGGTGATCCCGATGAACGGTTTATCCCGTTTGATTGACCTGAATGGAGAATGAAATATGAAAAACTATTTAGATGAAAGTATCGTAGAAGCTCTGGTAACGTCCGGCTATGGGGATCCGTTCTCTGTTCTAGGCCTGCACCGCGAAGGAAAAGACGGCGATCTGGTGTTGCGTACGTTCCAACCGCAAGCCCAAAACGTTTATGTTCTGGAATATGAAACCGGCAAAATCATGGCTCAAATGGAACGCGTCCACAGCTCGGGTCTGTTCCAGTTCGAATTCCCAGCCGATTGGGATTACTTTAAATACCGTTTGCGCATAGATTTGTGGATCGGTTCTTCCTATGATACCGAAGATCCTTATCGTTTTCCTCCGGTACTGGGC
>CALXTY010000180.1 GCA_944391535.1 uncultured Alphaproteobacteria bacterium | reverse complement strand
CGTGACGCATATGGCCGCGTTCCGTTTTAGCCGCTTCTTTTGCAATCTCTTCCGAAACGGTTCTTGCCCGATCCGACGCAAAAAAAGCCTGTTCGACATAACCGACCTCTTCAGCCAACTGTTTGGACGACAAATCTTTTTTGTAACCGCCGGAATACAATTTCCCCAACGCCATAAAATCAACCGTGCTTCTGTCGTACATTTCGACATACTCGGCATGATCATACCAGGCTTTAAAAGCTTCCGCCTTTGCTTTATCCGCATCTTTGTGCGTTTCAAAAGACGTTTCATAAGCTTGCATGATACCGCCGTGACGTTTGCAAAAAGCGGCATACGTTTCAGGTTCCGCCTTGCGCATCTGATAAACGGCCGCGCACTCGTGAGCCATTGCGTCCGCTTCCATCGCCCGAACCTCGCAAACCGAAGCGTACACCGTATAAGTATGATCGTGAACGGGATTTTGTTCCGAATGACGGCATTCGTGAACAATCGTTGACAGCAATTTCGCATCACTGGCTTTTTCATTCAAGGAAACATACTTCATTGACGGAATGTATGATCCTAAAGAATTCCCTTTATCGCCGTCAATCCCGATTGAAATCCCTCTGGCAATCGCGGATTCAACGATTTTCTTTCCCAAAGGACTCGATTTAAAGATACGGTTAATCAAACGTTCAACACGTTCTTCACGCTCTTTTTCAACACGTTCTATTTCCTCCTTTGATTGAGGCGGATCAAAAACAGGGATCAAAACTCCCGATGCAATCATTGCCGTTGTCATTATATTATCCTCCTTTTTTAAGATCTGCCCGCAGATCTTGAAAATTGACCGGAAACAGAAAGCCGTTTTTGCGTCGGCCGGACAGTCCCGTTTGCACAAATAATGTTAAAACGACCTGCAGAGGTTGTTATATTCTCGGAATTTTTTCCGTCAAAGGCTTGATGATGATATTTTTCTATTCGTTCAATTTTGGCAGCCATATTTTCACTGATGCCGTTTGCCTTTACTCCCGATAAAAAATCCGTTTCCATGTAAGACTGTCCCGCATGTAAGAATATGCCCCGCAAAGTTTCAAGAGAAACATTATTTTTAAAAGCCGTTTTATTTCCCATTCCCTTGGCACACATGGCATTGATGACATTATTATCAAAGCCTTCCATTTTTTGAACCGGTCTGTCGTACCAGGTTTTGGCAACGTTGCACAATGCACGAGAAACATTTTTTGTCCCTTGCATCGCATAGTAACAGCAGCCGGCAAGCAACATATTTCTTTCAAAAAACGCTTGATACGCTTCAGGTTCGGAAAAGCGCATTTCATATGCGGCGACCGCTTCCGCAGCTTTAGCGTCAGCGGTTTTAGCTCTGGCGATTGTCACGGCGGCATGCATGGTCATTTGCGGATCCAAGACAACCTTCTGTCCGGCATATCTTGCCAAACGGACAAGAGAAGACATCAACCGTTCATCGGACATTTGTGCATTCAGAACAATTTTTTTTGAAAGCCCTTGTTCTTTTTGAGTATAGAAACCGTCTACATTTCCCAATTCCCGAGAAAAAACGATTTCCGCCCCGTCGTTCAACGCTTGATCAACGACCTGTCCGGCAAAATCCGAGGCTTTTTTTAAACGATCCAGCAAGGTGTCCGCCCGATCCGTTTTCTGCGTTTCTTTTCGGGAAAAAATCTCTTGCATTCGATTTTTATTCGACCTTATCATCTGTTCTGCAACAGTCTTCCGCGCCTGCTGTCCGACGGTATCCATAGAGCTCTCCTGTTTCCAAGCAGGTTTATTTATAACACATAAATATAGACAAAAAAAGTATTTTTGTATATTTTGCCATCTTTTCTCTTAGCTTCCCCCTCCACGGAAAGCCGATTTTAAACGGATTTAAAATCCGACGACGGCGACAAAGCGAACCCTATTCCTCAAAGCTGTGACAAATCCCACACCAAATGCACAATTTTATGCCTTGCCTTTTAGACATAAAAACGTTTAGACTACTTGCAATCCACTTTTATTAATGAGGTTTTCATGTCAACAATATTAATTCGCAACGCGACGGTTTTGACGTTTACGCCCGAATCGCCCGTGTTGAAAAATCATGCCGTTTTAATCGAAGGTAAAAAAATTAAAAAAATCGCCCCCGATGCGGAATTCAAAGACTATAACGGCAAAGAAATCAATGCGCACGGACGCATTGTCATGCCGGGATACATTAACGCGCACATGCACTATTATTCTACAATGGTACGCGGATTAGGCAAAGCCGAACCGGCTTCGACTTTTATCGGCGTTCTGGAAAACCTGTGGTGGCGTCTGGATAAAAAGCTGACAATTGAAGATTCTTATTACAGCGCTTTGATCCCGATGATTGATGCCGTTAAAAACGGGACAACGACTTTAATCGATCACCATGCTTCTCCGTTCCATATCACGGGATCTTTGGACGCTATTGCCAAAGCCGGTAAAGAAGTCGGTTTGCGTAACTGCCTGTGTTACGAAGTCTCCGACCGAGACGGCGCAAAAATCGCCGATGAAGGCATGACGGAAAACGAAAACTTTATTCTGCGTTGCGAAAAAGAAAACGACGATATGTTGCGCGGTTTGTACGGCTTGCACGCTTCCTTTACGGTCTCCGATGCCGATCTGGAACGCGCCGCCGACTTTGTGAAAAAACACAATTCCGGCTTCCATGTGCATACGGCCGAAGCCGCTTCGGACGAAGAGGCCTGCGAAAAAGAACACGGTTGCCGCGTTGTCGAACGTTTTTACAATAAAGGTGTTCTGGGTAAGAAAACAATTTGCCCGCATTGTGTGCACATCAACGAACACGAAATGGATTTGCTGGCCGAAACCGACACGATGGTTGTCACCAATCCGCAATCCAACCTGAACAACGCCGTCGGCATCGCCAATCTGGTCAAGATGGCCGGAAAAGGCATCTTGATCGGTTTGGGAACGGATGCGATGACCGTTAATATGCGTGAAGAACTGCGCTGCGGTTTATGGGCGCAAAAATACGGCAGACAGGATCCCGCCTGCGGATTTATGGAACTGGCCTCCACCGTTGCCTTTAACAATCCCAAGATTTGCGATCGTTTGTGGGAAGGCATGGGGATCGGCACCTTAAAAGAAGGCGGCGTTGC
>CALXTY010000179.1 GCA_944391535.1 uncultured Alphaproteobacteria bacterium | reverse complement strand
GTTGCTATCGAACAAGTCGCTTTTCTGGCCTCTTCGGTTAATCCGGAAGACCGAAAATTAGCGGCTGTCGTTTTGGGAAATACCGGTAATCCCGCTTTTTATCACCCCTTGATCGCTTTATTAAACGATGAAGATCAAAACGTGATCAAATCAGCTTTGGCCGCCGCCGGAAAAATACTTAATCCTTCCTTGTTGCCGGCCGTGACGGACAGCTTCAGATATCCCGATCTGCGTGAAGATGCCGTTTCCGTTCTTTTATTATATGCTGAAAAAGCCTTTGATCAGATCGAATCTGTCTTGACAAATACGGATTATCCGTTCCAATTCCGCGTCTTATTGGCAAAAACGGTTGGAAAAATCGCTTCTCCGGAATCCGAAAGTTTTCTCTTTAAGCATATCCGTATCGAAGACAGACGCGTGCGCTTTAATGTCATTAAAGCTTTAGTCTTGTCCGGCTATAGGGCTACAGGGAAAAAAATCAATACCGTCCGGTTGTGCCTGTATGACGAAATCGAAACCGCCACCGGAATTTTGGCGGCAATTAATGTCTTTGATAAAAATAAAAATGAAGACTTGACGGAATCTTTGAACATCCTCAAATCCGCCCTGAACGGAGAAATCGACTATATCAAGGAACGCATCTTGTTGTTATTGGCTTTGTTACAGCCTTCCGCAACGATCAAGGATCTGTTGAATAATTATGATTCCGTGAATAAAGACGACGCCACAATGATAAAAATCGTCGATAAAATTCTGTCCGGAGAACTGCGCACACTCTGCCTGCCTTTGTTTGAAAAAAAGACGGTACAACAGCAATTGTCTTTATTAAGACCGCATTTTTATCCGCCGGTCTTATCTGTTGAAGGACACATCAAAGATATCCTGACCACGCCTGACGGCGAATTTTCCGATTGGACGAAAGCCTGCGCCGCCTATGCCGCGGGACATACCAAAGATGTGTCTTACATTGATTCTTTAGTGGCTTTACTATCGTATCCCGATTCGATTGTGCGGGAAACGGCTGTCTGGGCGATCGGAAGAATCCTGCCCAGAGAGGAAGCGGCTCGTTTACTTGCCGAAAGCCTGAATGATCCGTGGCCTTGTGTCGCCAGAATGGCTCGTTTCATTACAGACGGAACAGGACAAACTGTTTTCTAAAGGAGTATTGTTATGCGTTTGACGCTTGAAAAAGTTCTAATCTTAAAAAATGTCCCGCTGTTCGCCGGTATTCCGGAAGCGGCTCTTTCCGACATTATTGCCGAAGCCGAAGAAACGGCCGCCATGATCGGAACCGATATCGTTAAAGAAGGCGCCGTCTGGAATGATCTCTACATCATCTTGCAAGGACAGATCCGCTTGCATAAAGACGGTAAAACCGTTCAAGAATATAACGCCTTGGACGTTTTCGGCGAATTGTCGGCTTTAGATGCGGCACCGGCCGATGTGACGGTCACGGCTTTGGAAGACACGACTTTATTTAAAATTCCGGGACCGGCTTTGTACCGCCTGATGAATGAACATAAAGCGTTGGAAAGAAGCATCATCAAAACATTGTGTCAACAAATCAGATCTTTACGCGCGCAAACACAGCAATAAAAACCGAAAGGACAAAGTCCCCTATTTTCCAAAAGATCCGACGGCGGACTTACTGATCAACGACCCGTCGGAACCTTTGCGGGAAATCATCAGATCCGTAATCTTGACACCGATATAACCTTCGTCCGTCACGATGATTTCCCCCTTGGCGATCGGAATTTCGTTTGCCAGTATTTCAACCGGTTCGTTAAGCAGCTGATTCAGTTCGACAACGGCGCCGCGCCCTAATTTCAACAGCTGATACACACGAAGCAGCGTGCGCCCCAAAACGACGGACAAGTCCACGTTTACTCCCATCAGAGCTTCGTCGCCGAAAACACGTTGAAGAACCGTATCTTTTAAATCTTCATTTTCCTGTGTCATTTTCCCTTATCCGTTGCTAAAAGCGGCCACCATTAATTTTTGCGTATATGGTTGCCGCTGTTTTTCAAACAAATCCGGATTTTCGCCGGATTCAACGATCTTTCCGTCTTTCATCACGTATATGTATTCCGCCAACGCTTTGACGACACGCATATCGTGACTGATGAAAAGATACGCTATTTTATACTGTTTTTGCAATTTTTTCAAAAGCTCTATCATCTGAGCCTGAACCGTCACGTCCAAAGCGCTGGTCGGTTCGTCCAAAACAATCAATCGGGGGCGCAAAACCAAAGCGCGCGCCAAAGCGATTCTTTGACGCTGACCGCCCGAAAACATATTCGGATAGCGATTTAAAATATCCGTCGAAAGACCGACGTCCGTGATTGCCTGCTCAATCAAAGTTTTCTTTTGATCTTCAGATAAATCCTTTCGATGCACGTTTAATCCTTCGGCGACGATCTGTTCCACCGTCAAACGGGGACTGAGCGAAGAATAAGGATCTTGAAAAACGATTTGCATCTGCGTTCTTAACCGGCGCAATTTCTCGCCTTTCAACTCTGTGATATCAACGCCGTCAAAACATATCTTCCCCGCGCATTTTTGCAACTTTAACAAAGAAAATCCCAACGTGGATTTCCCCGACCCGCTTTCGCCCACCAAGCCGACCGCCTGCCCTTCTTTGATCGTCAAAGAAACATCGTCAACGGCGTCCAAGCAAGTCAACGGTTTGCCGAACAACGTCTTTTGCAAAATAAAAGACACTTTGATGTTTTCCGCTGTCATTAAATCCCGCGCGTCCGCAGAACAACGGACGGGGGCTCCCGAAGGTTTGGAAGAAACCAACATCTTTGTATAGGCGTGCGTCGGATTTTCCAAAACCGTTTTCGTCGTGCCGCTTTCAACGATGCAACCGTCTTTCATCACGCAGACTTTCGAAGCAACACGCGCAACAACGTCCAAGTCATGCGAAATAAATAAAATCGCCAACCCCAGTTTTTTTTGCAACGAAGAAAGCAATTCCAAAATCTGCGCCTGAACGGTCACGTCCAAAGCCGTCGTCGGTTCATCGGCAATCAACAGATCCGGCTTGTTGGCCAAAGCCATCGCGATCATGACACGTTGGCGTTCTCCGCCGGATAATTCATGCGGCAAAGCATTTAAACGCCCTTTGGCATTTCTCAGACCGACCAAATCCAACA
>CALXTY010000178.1 GCA_944391535.1 uncultured Alphaproteobacteria bacterium | reverse complement strand
CCGACAAAGACACCCAGCAGCAAAAAGTTCAACGTCCATGAAACGGAAGCCACTTTATAATGCGCGTCCATCCACCGCCCCAATAAAACGCCCAAGAAAGTCGGGATCGGGATATTCCACCCCAAAGCCCCTAAAAAAGCCAATCCTCTGGCAGGTTTGAAAGCGTCTTTATCGGTTTTGTTGACCAAATGGCGCGAAGCGCGCTTTGCCAATCTTTCGGCCAAAGCGTTATCCATTTTTTTCTGCAGTTTTTTAGAAGCGTCGAGATCCATCGTTATCCTTTCAACTGATCCGGCTGATTGTTGATATTTCTGAACATCACGCGGCGCGTCAGACCGACTTCCAGACGAGCCATCGCCGCATTGACCGTTTTTCTGTTTTCTTCGTCTTTTTTGAATTCTTCGGCAATCGTGCGAGACAGCTCTTCCAGATTTTCACTGATCACGGCACGATGAACGGACAGCAAAACGGTCGTATTGTCTTTCACCAAAACGCCGCTGTCGCAAGCCATATAAACTTCGCGTCCTTCTTCGTTATCTTCCAACGGCTCGAAAGACACCAGCCCCGGCACGACGACCGTCACGAAATCGGCGTGTTTCGGCAAAAACGTAAACGAACCGTCCAACGCGTCAAAACGAATACGGGCGACTTGTTCGTCAACGACAACTCCAGCAGGCGTCAGTGCTTTCAATCTCATGCGGCTTCTTCCGCCTCCTTAAGTTTTTCGGCCTTTTCCATAACGTCTTCCAACGTCCCGACCATATAAAAAGCGTTTTCGGGAATATCGTCCAATTCGCCGGACAGAATTTTTTCACATCCGCGCAACGTGTCTTCCAGTTCAACGGAACGTCCTTCCATTCCGGTAAAATGGAACGTGGTGAAGAACGGTTGCGTCAAGAAACGTTCCAACTTTCTGGCTTTCAAAACCGTCTTTTGATCGTTTTCGGGCAATTCGTCAAAACCGAGCATCGCGATAATATCTTTTAATTCTTCGTATTCCGCCAACGTTCTGCGCACCGCGGTTGCCACGCGATAATGACGTTCCCCGACACTTAACGGCGTCAGCATATTCGATCCGGACGCCAAAGGATCGACCGCCGGATACAATCCCTGCGCCACACGGGTACGGGACAAAACGATATTGGAGGATAAATGCGCGAACGTATGACTGGCCGAAGGATCGGTCAAATCGTCCGCCGGCACATAGACCGCCTGAATGGAGGTAATGGCTCCTGTTGCCGTAGAGGCGATTCTTTCCTGCAAAGACGCGATTTCGGTTGCCAAAGACGGCTGATAACCCACACGCGAAGGCATTTGCCCCATTAAAACGGAAATTTCCGATCCCGCCTGAACAAAACGAAACACGTTGTCAATCAGTAACAGAACGTCTTGTTTTTTTTCATCGCGGAAATATTCCGCCATTGCCAAAGCCGCGTGCGCGACACGGAAACGAATGCCGGGAGCTTCGTTCATCTGCCCGAACATCATAATCGTTTTATCCAAAACGCCGGCATCGCGCATTTCCCGATACAGCTGTTCCCCTTCGCGGCAACGTTCCCCGACACCGCAGAACAAAGAAACACCGTCGTAACGTCCGACCATGTTATTGATCATTTCGGTAATCAGCACCGTTTTGCCGACACCGGCGCCGCCGAACAAACCGGCTTTGCCCCCGCGTTCCATCGGCGCCAGCAAATCAATCGCTTTAATGCCGGAAACAAACACCTTTGAATCCACGCTGCGCCGCGCCAACGGCAAAGAATGATTATGAATCGGTCTTCGTTCGGTCGCTTCCAGATCGGTTCCCCCGTCTATCACGTCACCGAACACGTTGAACATACGTCCCAACACTTTATCACCGACGGGAACCGTCAGCATATGTTCCGTATCCACAACTTCCTGACCGCGCGCCAAGCCTCTGGTCGGTCCCATCGCCAATCCGCGAACGGTCTGCGCATCCAAATGCGCTTCGACTTCTATGACCAAACTTCTGTCTTCACCCGTTCTTAACTCATTAAAAACAGGAGGTAATTTATCTTCAAAACGAATATCGACAACACTACCTTGAATAGCTGTTATATAACCGATATTTTCTTGGACTTGATTTTCTTCCGTATCCGGCATGGGCATCTTCTCAACATCAGGGGAAACTTAATATAATAGATATTTTTAAAGGTAACTTTTTTATTTCAAAAAAGGAAGTCTTTTTTTCCTTTTTTATTCAAAAAAAATACAGAAAAAACAATCGGATTGAAAACAAAGTTAACAAAAAAATCAAACAGTGTTTGATTCCTAATAAAAAACCCGCCGTTTTTCAATGGCGGGTTGTGTTTTTTTATTGTTTTTCCGGTGTTACAGCCGGTGGTGGCACAACATCGGGAATCGGTTCCGCAACAGGCGGAACGGCAGGCGGTGTTTCGGGAATCGGCATTTCGGGAATCGGCGGCGGCGCAGAAACAGGAGCCACAACGTCTTCCGCAATCTCTTTGGCGATTGTCGCCGCCGGCATTTTCGGAACACCCAAACCTTTACCCAATGTTGACTTAAATCCTTTAATCACGGGCACTTTGATCATTTTGGGAGCCGCCGCATTTTCCGCAGGCATACTGCTTTGTTGTCTGGCCGCTTCCAAAGCCGCACGCTTCCATGCCGGCAGATCGGCATTTTCATCACCCGTTTCATTCAACTTAAATGTCGGCGGAGGCGGCGGACGATCATCAACACCGTCGTCCATTTTGACTTCAACCGTTACCGCTTCCTCTAATTGTTTATCCTGTTCTTCGGGTTTCAGGACGACAATCTCGACCCCCTTCTTGTCTTTCGGACGAATGATCTTGATCAGATCCTCTCCGCTGACTTTGTCGTACATCATCAAGACAGATAACGGATTTTCAATATGGTGCTGAATCAGACGCTTGATTTCACGCACACCGTTCTTGGCGATAAAGACTTCGTCCGCAAACCATTTGCGGGCTTCCAACGTCAATTCCGCGCGCAGTCCGACCGCTTTGGCGCGCTTGACGAATTTGTTCAAGTGAATGTCCACGATCGCCAACAGATTTTCTTCCGCCAATCCGTGGAACGGAATAATGTCGTCAATACGAGCCAAAAATTCGGGACGCAGGTTCTTGCGCAAAAATTCCATACGCTGATATCTCGGCAGGTTCGCCCC
>CALXTY010000177.1 GCA_944391535.1 uncultured Alphaproteobacteria bacterium | reverse complement strand
TATCGGTGCTTATCAGATCACGTTGGAAGACGGTCAAAAAGTCACCTTTATTGATACGCCGGGGCACGCGGCCTTTACGGAAATGCGCGCGCGCGGTGCCAAAGTGACCGATATCGTTGTTTTGGTTGTGGCGGCCAATGACGGGATCATGCCGCAGACGATCGAAGCGATTACGCACGCAAAGGCGGCGGGGGTTCCGATTGTTGTCGCGATCAATAAGATTGACGTTGCCGGCGCCAATCCGGAAAAAGTCCGTCAGGATTTGATGCAGCACGGCGTTTTTGTGGAAAGCCTCGGCGGCGATGTGTTGTCCGTGGAAGTTTCCGCAAAGAAGAAGATTAATCTGGACAAGTTGGTTGAAGCGATTTTGTTGCAGGCGGAAATGTTGGATCTGAAAGCCAATCCGGATCACACGGCGGAAGGCGCGATTATCGAAGCCAAGATGGAAAAAGGTCGCGGATCCGTGGCGACCGTTTTGGTTCAGCGCGGGACGTTAAAACAGGGTGATATTTTTGTTGCCGGTAAAGACTGGGGGCGTGTGCGCGCGATGGTTGACGAACGGGGTCAGCGTGTCAGCGAAGCGGCTCCGTCATTTCCGGTCGAAGTATGGGGATTCCAGTCGACACCGTCGGCCGGTGACGACTTTATCGTTGTCAATGACGAAAATCGCGCTCGAGAAGTGGCGGCGTATCGTCAACGCAAAGAACGCGAAGCTTTGCAAGTTCGTTCGACCCGTTCGGCCGTCGAACAGATGTTTGACAAGATCAAAGCCGGCGAATCCAAAGAACTGCCCGTCGTGATCAAAGCCGACGTTCAAGGCTCCGTTGAAGCTTTGAGCGCGACATTGAACAAGATTTCGACAGATAAAGCCAAAGTGCGTATTCTGCACGCCGCCGTCGGGGCGATCAATGAATCCGATGTGACTTTGGCGAAAGCTTCAAGCGCGTTGATTATCGGCTTTAACGTGCGTGCGAACACGTTGGCGCGTACGGCGGCGAAACGGGACGGGATTGAAATCCGTTATCATTCGATCATTTACAACGTTGCGGACGATATCCACGCGGCTTTGGAAGGGATGTTGGCGCCCGAATTGAAAGAAAAGATTTTGGGCTATGCGAAGATCCGTCAGGTATACAATATTTCCAAAGTGGGCAAGGTCGCGGGTTGTATGGTCAAAGAAGGCATCATGAAACGCGGGGCTCATGTGCGTCTGTTGCGTTCGAACGTTGTCTATCATGACGGTATGATGGCGCAGTTGAAACGCTTTAAAGATGATGTCAAAGAAGTCCGCGAAGGCTATGAATGCGGAATGAGCTTTGAAAACTTCAACGACATTCAGGTGGACGATACGGTTGAATGTTATGAAATCGAAGAAGTCGCCGCCAAGCTTGAAGAAGTCAAGCTCTAAAAGGAGGCTTTAATGCGTTCGAATTCAAAACCTGTAACACAGCGTCAATTACGCGTGGCGGAACAAATCCGTCATATTTTGGCGGAATGTTTTCAACGCGGCAACGTGCCGAAGGATTTTTTGGACTGTCCGCCTGTTTCCGTGATGGAAGTCAAGGTTTCTCCGGATTTTTCGTATTGCAAAGCCTATCTGTCCGTTTTGGCGATCAAGCAGGCTTCAACGGCGGATCTGGTCAAAGCTTTGAACAAACAGGCGGGATTTTTCCGTAAAATTCTGGGAACGAAAATCCGTTTGCGTTTAACGCCGGAGATACGCTTTTTTGCGGACGGCGCTCAGGCTGAAGCCGATAAGATTGACGCTTTGCTGGCTTCCGAAAAAGTTCAGCGGGATCTGGTTGAACGCGCAGAAGAAGACGATGCCGGAAATTAAAGCGATCTTTTTTGATATTGACGGGACGTTGATCCGATTTAATACGCATGATATGCCGGCTTCGACGCACGACGCGTTGGAACGCCTTCGCCAAAAAGGCGTTAAACTGTTTCTGGCAACGGGGCGCGCCCCTAAAAGCGTTGCTTTCATGCGGAATTATTTCGATTTTGACGGCGTTGTTTCTTTTAACGGTCAATATTGCTTCGATCAAACGGGAGTTTTGTTTGAACAACCGATTCCGTTTCAATCCGTTTTGTCTGTTTTGCCGTATCTGACGGAAAATCAGATTGCGTCCAGCTTTGAAACGGCGGAAGCGAATTATTTCAATATGGTCAATGAACGCGTTTATGAATTGATCCGCTTGGTCGGTGTAAACGAACCCGATCCGCAAACGATTGACGTAACGACGTTAAAGCAGGACGTTTATCAAATGACGGTATATGTCAACGCGCAGGAAGAAGAAGCGCTGATGCAACATCTTCCCGATTGCAAAGCTTTGCGCTGGTATCCGACTTTTGTCAATATCATCGGCAAAGACAGCGGAAAGCCGGTCGGTATTTCAAAAGTGTGCGAAAAATACGGTTTCGGTATGGACGAAATCATGGCTTTCGGAGACGGGGGCAATGATATTGATATGCTTAAAAGCGTTGGCACGGGGATTGCGATGGGCAATGCGGCGCAAGCGGTCAAACAGGCGGCGGATTATGTGACCGACAGCGTTGATGACGACGGCGTTTTTAAAGCGTTGAAACATTTTGAAGTGATTTAAAAAAGCTTCCCGATCGGGAAGCTTTTTTATGTTTTAATTAAGATTTTTCTGAAAAGGAAATCATATAAGCTTCCGCTTCTTTGGATAAAGAAACAGTGTCTTGATCGTTTGATTGGCGATACTGAGCCGTTTGTTCTTTTTTTTCATCGGCTTCTTTTTGTGCCGCTTGAGCTTCTTGTTGTTCTTTGGTCTTTTCTAATAAAACGTCGATATAAGAGTTTTCTTCTTGTGTGTCGGAAGTTGATGAAGTTGCTGTAGAAGAAAACAAAGAAGATGTTCCTGAAATTAAAGAAACAGACATAGTTTAAATCTCCGTACAAGATGTTGATACATCTGTTAAACGTTGGAACAGTCTGTTTACTTGTGAAGAAAAGAAAAAGCTTTCCAATTGTGAAACATTTCATTTTAGAAGACTGAGGACGTCTTTTCGACGGTGATTAGGTCATCGGTTTAAGAAATAAAAAGTATTTTGATTTTATTCGCTTTGTTTTTCAAATTGTGTCGCCCGCTATTTTCAACACAACGTTACTTTATTTATAGTCTTTTAAGAAAAATAATCCTCTTTAATCATATGGTTATGT
>CALXTY010000176.1 GCA_944391535.1 uncultured Alphaproteobacteria bacterium | reverse complement strand
GTGTCAGGCTTGGTCATTATCGGCCGAAACCTGTACACAAAATACAAAGCGAAATCGGCATGACGGTGTATGTCATCATTGCGGCCGGAGCGGTTGTTATCGCCGCTCTGGCCTACAAAATCGGGCAGTTAAAGGAGCGTTTAAAACATGCAGAAAATCAAGCGGAACAGCACAAAACAGCGGCGGAAGTGGCTGCTCGGCCTCATGCTTCTGCCGATTCTATTCGTGAACGCATGCGCAAGGGCGAGATGTGACTGCCCGCCGTGGCCGATTGCCGGAGCGGCGGTCGCGCAAGAGCTTGATTACTTGCCTGAAAAAGACTTCCCGGCCCTCTGGGAGTGGCTGGCAAGGCTGGATAAACTCCGCGACCAGCTGAATTAAAAAAAAGCGGAGGCTTGGGCGTTTAGGCCGCCCAGAGCCGCGAGTGAACGCCTCGCACAGATTAACTGCTCCGCACCTCTGCAGAGGCGGAGTCAAAATACGGATTAACAATTATGGAGTCAATACGTTGCCCGAAATGCAATAAACTTTTATTCAAAGCCAACTCGGCGGAAGTCGAAATCAAATGCCCCCGATGCGGTACTTTGAACACCATCACGGTCTTGAACCGCAACAACAACGAAAGCCCAGAGCCTCCTTTATTAAAGGAGAAGCTTTATGAAAAAACAAACTGACACCGTGCGTATAGCACCTCTTGCCCCCTATTTGGGGGGCAAGTTCCGGCTTTCAAAACGGATTATCAACAGAATCGAACAAATCCCGCATAAAATTTACGCCGAACCGTTCGTCGGCATGGGCGGAATATTCCTGCGCCGAACTCAAATCCCCAAAGCCGAAATCATCAACGATATAAACGGTGAACTGGTCAATCTGTACCGGATTGTTCGCCGCTATCCCAACACTTTATATAAAGAAACGGAGTTCCTGTTTGCCAGCCGTCAAGAGTTTGAACGGCAGCTGAAAACACCTCCAGAAACGCTGACGGACATTGAACGCGCCGCGCGGTTCCTTTACCTGCAAAACCAAGCTTTCGGCGGAAAAGTGACGGGGCAGTCGTTCGGCGTATCCATCGACCGTCCGGCGCGATTCGACTTCGTCAAACTGAACGACCGCATCCGCGCCGTCGGCGAACGGCTGGCGAGCGTAACCATCGAACGATTGGATTTTGAAAAATTCATTACGCGCTACGACACTAAAGACACGCTGTTTTACCTTGACCCGCCGTATTGGGGAAACGAAACGGACTACGGCAAAGACATCTTTTGCAGATCGGACTTTGAACGTTTGCGCGACTGTTTAACCGGCATTAAAGGCAAATTTATCTTGTCTTTAAATGATACGCCGCAAGTCCGAAATCTGTTCAAAGACTTCATCATTGAACAGGTTGATGTGACTTACAGCATCAGCAAAACCGGCTGTTGCAACAGGTCGGAACTGATTATAACGAATTAAAAAAAGAGGCGGTGAAAACACCGCCTTTTTTATTACATTATAATTTCCCTATATCAATTTTAAATCCTTGCTTGTTCATTTCTTTAGCCAAATCAATTCTTGCTTGGGAAGCATTATTTAAGGGAATGTATATTAAACCGTTAATATCAGAAGGTTTTTCTATACGGTCAGGATCTTTAAGAAGAATCGCGACTTTTTCTGCACCAAATGTAGCTAGCATCATTCCTAATTCAAGTGCAACATTTTGTCGGACGCATGGTTTTTTATCATCTTCATGTCCATTTTCATAACGAAAATCATCCGGAGTCGCTAAAACGACAGCGAAATCCGCGGTTTCCTTTAACCTAAAAAGTTTTTCTATAATGGTGTTCCCTTGACTTGTTTCTTGCTCAAAAATAATGGGGTTTAGCTCCCATTTACGCAAACAAGCCTCCCATTCATTTCGTGTATGCTCATCATGTCCATAAACAATAAATACATTTTTAGGGGGCGCGCAAGATGCTTTGGTGTGAGGTTGTATTACTTCTGCATTTTTTGTAGGCAAAAGGCTGCGAAGCTGAGACTTCGCCGGCTCTTTTCCTTGAACATCCACTGTTCCTGTATTATACACATTAACTACCCCTCCATTGACTAATTTAATTTGAACGCCAAGTCCATTTTGTAAATTTTGTTCAGAAAGAATTTGAAGATTGTTATTTGATAATATCTGTTTAACTTCATCTAAGGTCATATTTTCCTCCTAAATAAGATAGACTTTATTTAGGTCAATATATTCTAATGTCAAGTAGGCGCAGGATAGTTTTAAATTAAATCTATCCTGCGTTTCTCCTTTTGAATCTGATTCTCAAAAAGTTAAAACCATTCTGCGCTTTAGTTAAAATCATCTTGCGCGCCACAGATAAAGAAGAATTTAAACAAAAAATACAAGAATCCTTCGGCATCGCCGTAAAGGAACATTTCGGGAAAACCGAAAAAATTCCTTCCGATCGGGAATTGGAAGAAGCTTTTATGGATCCTCAAAACGAAATCTATTGTATTTTTGAAGGCAACGATAAGGTTGGCGGAGCGATTATCCGTATCGATCCCGAAAAACAGCGCAACTTTCTGGAATTTTTCTTTATTTATGCCGGCAAGCACAGCGCCGGTTTGGGATTGGCCGCTTGGAACACCATTGAAAAAACGTATCCTCAAGCAAAAGTTTGGGAAACAGTGACCCCTTATTTTGAAAAAAGAAACATTCATTTCTATGTCAATAAATGCGGTTTCCGCATCATCGAATTTTGTAACAAGCATCATGTCTGTCAAGATGAACACTATAAACGCGACAATGAAATCGCAGATCCGGGAACCGACGAGTTTTTCAGATTTGAAAAAATTATAAAATGATCTTTGTTTCAAAAATTTAAGAACGCTTCTTACCGATTTATTAAATAGAGCAAATAATGGATTATTTTTCTTTTTATTCTTCATGTGTCGGCAAGTTGTTATTGGCAAGCAACGGAACGCATTTAACGGGATTATGGATTGAAGGGCAGAAATATTATGCCGCGACAATGCCCGATTACGCTTTGGAAAAAAACGATCTGCCCTTGTTTGTTCAGACAAAAGAATGGCTGGATCGCTATTTTCAACAGCAAAAACCGTCCGTTGCGGAAATCCCTTTGCAACCGCAGGGATCGGCCTCTTTCCTTCGCGTTTTCAATCAAAGAGGCTATTATTTCTTCCGACAGCTGAGG
>CALXTY010000175.1 GCA_944391535.1 uncultured Alphaproteobacteria bacterium | reverse complement strand
AGTTATTACAACGCGCCGGAATTAGGCGGCTATGAAGGACAACAGATCCGCGTTTTGTTGGACGAGCAGGATTACGGCGAACTTTACGCTTTCGATCTTGACGGCAAATTTATCTGCAAAGCGGTTTCTTTTGAAAACAAGGGCGTTTCTTTGGAAGAAGTCGCCGCCGCCAGATCCGCGGTTCAAAAGCGTACTTTGAAAATTAAAAAGGACGCTTTGCGCCGCATTGCCAAAGAAACGAACCTGAAAGGCAATGAAATGGTTCGCGAAGTCTTTATGCAAGCGGCCGAAGAAGCGGGAAAAGTGGTACGCCTCCCGTCGGAAACAGTTGCTTACCAAACCGAACAGATGGCGGAAGCGGTTAAAGCCGCTCTTTCCAAAGAACCGCCGAAACCAAGCGAATTAAGCGCGGCGGAAAAAGTGGCGGCTGAACGGCTTAAAGCGCAAAAGCCTTCAACGGTCGTAAAAATCAAGCCCTCTCCTCAACAGAATTTTGAACGGTGGAAATCTCTGAAATCCCGACTTGATGAAGGAAAATTATTAAACGACGACGAACTGTTCTTTGTCGAAAATTATCCCTCGACCGGGGAATACAAAGCGCAGGTTTTCGCCGCAAAATGCCCGAAAGTATTGGCGGGCGCGTAAAAACAAACCGCCGAAGCAGAAGCTCCGACGGCCTGTAACAAAACAAGGAAAAAGTAATGGAAAATACGACGATTGTCAATAACACACAAACCGCACAGCTCAGGAACGTTATTTCTTTGCTGACCGGCGTTGAACGGGCGGAAAACAGGCCGCCGCATCTGCCGGGTCTGGTTTGTTTTTACGGGCCGAGCGGCTGGGGTAAATCTTACGCCGCCGCCTATGTCGCCAACACAAAAAATGCCTACTATGTCGAATTGAAATCGACGTGGACGGTCAAATATCTGCTTCAAGCGATATGCAAAGAAATGGGGCTGACCTATTCGACGGGCGATACGCTTGCCGTTTTGGGCGAAATGGTTACCGAACAGCTGATTTTAAGCGGTCGAGCTCTGATTATCGACGAGTTTGACTACTTGGTCGATAAAAACAAAGTGGACGTGATCCGCGACCTGTTTGAAGGTTCCGCCGCACCCGTCATTCTGATCGGCGAAGAGCACCTGCCTAATAAATTGAAGCGTTGGGAACGCACGCACGGGCGCATTTTGGATTTCATTCCGGCGCAACCTGCCAGCTTTGAAGACGCGCAAGCATTGCGAGACTTGTATTGCAAAAGGGTCAAGATTGGCGACGATCTTTTGGAAGAAATTTGGAAGGTTGCCCGCGGCTCCGTTCGCCGGATCTGCGTTAATCTTGAACGTGTTCAGCAAACCGCGATCACAATGGCGAAGCGGGAAATCGGCCTGAATGATTGGAGCGAACCGTTTTTCACGGGCGACGCCCCGTCGCGGAGGGTCTGATCATGGGAAAAGAAAGCAAACGTCAGCTGATTTGGCAAGAAATCAGAAAACAACGGGATTTTACGTTAAACCGTCTTTCATCTGCCTGTAAAATTCACCGCGACACAATCGAAACCTATGTTACCGGATTGCGCAAGGCAGGTTTTGTGGAGCTTATCGAAAAAACGGCAATCAACAAACCTTATGTCGTAACGACATTTACGGAAAATCGTTACAGGCTTGCCAAAGATGTCGGAATTGACGCTCCCCGCGTTACTCGCGACGGTAAAATCCTGTCTGCCGACATCAATCAGGATTTATGGCGGGCAATGAAGATTCTGAAAGAATTTTCAATAACCGATTTAATCGCCTCAACAACCCAAAAAACGACGGTTGAGAACGTTAAAACCTACTGTTTGTTTTTAACACGCGCCAAGTATCTGAAACGCAACGGTTCGCGTTATGTGTTTATTAAAAACACCGGCGCGAAAGCCCCGCAAATTCAACGGATTAAAGCGGTCTTCGACCCGAATTTGAAAAAGGTCGTTTATCAAAGCGGAGGCGAGGAATGAACTTTATTTGCGAATTAAGAAAAGCATGTGAAGAAACTTCCCAAGCTAAAGTCGCAAAAGCAATCGGTTATTCCGCCGCGACCGTTAATCTGGTTTTAAAGGGCTCTTATAAAGGCGATTTAAACGCCGTTGAAAAAGCATTCAGGGGCGCTTTTAAGGCCGAAACCGTTACTTGCCCCGTTCTTGGCGAAATACCGGCACATCGGTGCATATCCATACAACGCCAACCCTTTGCCGCAACAAATCATCAGCGCGTTTTGCTGTTCAAGGCTTGCAAAGTGTGCCCCCACAAAAAAGGAGAATGAAAAATGCCTTTAAATTCCACTTTATCCCAACGGATTTTCGGCGTGATTTCCGTACTGACCCGCGAATACGGACAAGAACCGCAGGGATTTATTCCGCCGTCAATCATGGACAGAGAAATCAAAAAGCTGATTTGCATCAAAAACGAAGTTGCCGCTTTAGAAAGCGAGTTGGCCGACAAAGCCGGAGTATCCAGAGAAACCGTCGCGGTCGCCGTTCGCCTGCGTCATCTGGGCGTTGTACCGGGGATAGCATACAGCAAGGGAAACGACAATGATGATCTTCCGCCGGCAGCTTAGATTTTTGATTTTTTTACTGACTTACAAACCACCCATCAGAGAAAGGAAACACTGAAAATGAAAGAAACAACAAGACAGGCGGCTATAGAGGCAGTCAATAAACACGATTTTTTATTTTTAATCGCAGGAACGCGAAACAAAGATGGAAGCTTTAACACCCAACGCATCATTGAAGGAAAAACCTGCGATTTGGCTATTCCTTTGGCAATGGCATTGAAAGACGAGCAAGGCATTGAAAAATGCGTCTGCAAAATACGCGTTCAAGAAAAGATACCTAAAATGCTGCACGAATTGGCGGAGGTTCTGTCACAGGAGTTTAATCAGAATAAAAAGAAAGGAAAAAACAAAAATGACTGAAAATACAAATACCACAATCCCCGAAGGATACATGAAAGACGCGGCGGGACGCCTTGTCCCCGAAAGCATTGTCAAGCCGACGGAAAAGCTGGAAGACCAGCTGGTGCATAAAATTATGGACTTTGCCTGCGCGTTGTCCGACCAGATCTCGCGGTTTAAAGGCCACACGGGCGACGATATCGCGGCTTATCTGTCGTTAATCGACGAAAAGTACGGCGTCAAAAAAGGCGGCAGAAAAGGAAACAT
>CALXTY010000174.1 GCA_944391535.1 uncultured Alphaproteobacteria bacterium | reverse complement strand
AGACCGTGCGCGGCATCGGCACATTCAATGATCGCCGAAAGCTGAGGATATCCGACCCCCGTTTGAATGCGTGTCGTGCAAACGGATCCCGGACCGATCCCGACTTTGACAATGTCCGCTCCGGACAAAATCAATTCTTCGGTCATTTCTCCGGTAACAACATTACCGGCAATGATCGTCATGTCGGGGAAATTTTCGCGCACTTTACGCACATATTCGACAAAGTGCTGGGAATAACCGTTGGCAACGTCGATGCAAATAAACTTAATCGCCGGATTTTCCTTGCAGATTCTGAACAGACGCTCGTAATCTTTGTCCGATGTTCCCGAAGTGATCGCCAGATAATTATAATCTTCGGGCGGACACTTCGTGTTGAATTCATGCCATTCTTCTTTGGTATAGTGCTTTTGAATGCATGTAAACATATGAAACTGCTTTAAGACATTAAAGACTTCGAAACGGCCGACCGTATCCATATTGGCCGCCATGATCGGCACGCCCGTCCACGTCTTTTTAGAGTTCCTGAACGTAAAGGTTCTGTTCAGATCGACTTCGGAACGCGAACGCAACGTGCTACGTTTCGGTCGGAACAAAACGTCTTTAAAATCCAGTTTCATATCTTCTTCAATTCTCATTTTTTTCTCCTCAAACGAGCTGATTAAAGTTAAATTTTTTCATAGCACCACTGCGGATGGTTTTCATTCAATCCCGCCGGATCCTGATGAATGATGATTTCGGCATTCGGAAAAGTTTCCTTTAATTTTTTTTCAACATTATCGGCGACCTCATGGGCTTTTGCCAAAGTAAAAGAAGGATTTAATTCCAAATGCAATTGAATGAACCAATTTGTTCCTGACGAACGCGTACGCAGATCATGCAGACCGGAAACATCGGCGGAACTTAAAACGATATCGGCAATTTTTTGTTTTTCTTCAACCGGCAATTCGGCATCGACCAACTGGGACAAAGATTGTTTTAAAACACGGACAACGGATACGATCAGATAGAAGGCGATCAACAAAGCAAAGATCGGATCGGCGTAGCGGAATTGGAAATAAGAACTGATGAACAAGGACAGAATAACGCTTAAGTTCATCAGGACGTCACCGGCATAGTGAGCATAATCGGCACTGATGGCGACCGATTTTGTTTTCTTAACGACATAGCGTTGAAAAGAAACAAGTAAAAGCGTCAGAACGATCGAAACAACCATCACGCCGATCCCGATACCGACATGAGTAATGGTTCTGGGGTGCAGGATATACTGAATGCTTTGAAAGATCAGCAAGACGGCGGAACCGGCGATAAAAGCGGCTTGCCCCAAAGAGGCGAGCGGTTCGATTTTGCCGTGTCCGAAGCGATGATCCCGATCTGCGGGGATTAAAGATTGTCTGACGGCCCAGAGATTTAAAAAGGAGGCTCCCGCATCCAAGGAAGAATCGATCAGACTGGACAGCAAAGCCACAGAATCCGTCATAATCAAGGCAAATACTTTAATTGCGATCAAGACGACAGCAACGCCCACGGAACAGGCGGCTGCGGTTTTCATCAGAAACGCCGAAGATTTTTCTTCAGACACGAGGCAGATGTCCTTTTATTAAAAAAACGTTAAAGCCGACATACTATAACAAACATCGGCCTTTTATGGAAACATTAAATCCGAAAAAAAGTTAAAAAAAGTCTTTTTAATAGCTTGCCTGAACCTCTTTGACATTTTATTTTATACAACGGACAGTATCAAACGAATGGCAGAAAAAAATGGCAAATCCATATACTCTTTTAGGTGTTTCGAAAACAGCGTCTCAAGAAGAGATCAAACAGGCCTACCGTAAACTTGCGCGAAAGATGCACCCCGATTTAAATCCCAATGATCCGAAAGCGGAAGATAAATTCAAAGAAATTTCCAGCGCGTATGACATTCTTTCCGATCCTGAAAAAAGAAAGCGTTTTGATGCCGGCGAGATTGACGAAAACGGGAAAGAAAGACCGGGATTCGGATTTGGCTACGGCGGGAATGCATATCACGGACAAGGCGGCGGGTTTGAAGGGTTTAATTTTGATTTCGGATCAGCGGCGGGAACCGGTAAAAAACGTTCCGGTTTCGACTTTTTCAGTGAAATGTTCGGCGGAGCCAATGCCGAAAGCGGCGAAGACATTTTTTCAAATCTGCGACGACGTTCCCGTAAGACGCAAGGGGAAAACGTCAATTACGATTTAAATGTTTCTTTTTTGGATGCGGCACTGGGAAAAGATAAAGAAATCGAGTTGCCGAACGGTAAAATTTTAAACGTGAAAATCCCCGCCGGCACGACAGACAAAATGGTTTTGCGTTTAAAAGGCCAAGGCGCTCCGGGAATCGGAGGCGGTCCGAACGGCGATGCTTTGATTCGCATATTGGTACAGCCTCATCCTTATTTTAGACGTTCGGACAACGATATCTTTTTAGATGTTCCCGTTACGTTAAAAGAAGCGATTTTGGGCGGAAAAATCACCATTCCGACACTGGAAGGCCGCGTTTCTTTGAGCGTTCCGCCGTATTCCACGACAGGATCCGTCCTGCGTCTGCGCGGAAAAGGCATAAAAACAAAAAACAAAACAGGCGACCTGTTAGTCACCATTCTTGTTAATTTACCTGAAAAACCGGATAAAGAACTGACGCAGTTCATGGAAGAATGGCGACCGGAAAATTTTGATCCGCGCGCAAAAGCAGGGCTGAATTAAAAAATAATTCAATCGATCGATTTAAACAGCAAAAATGCTTTGACATGTCCTTTTTTTGTGTTATCCCTCATCTTAAATCAATATAAACTTTCAGAAAGGTTTTTCTCATGACGACAGGTTTGATGGAAGGAAAAAAAGGATTAATTCTGGGATTGGCAAATGACAAGTCGATTGCTTGGGGAATCGCTTCCGAATTGCATAATCACGGGGCGAAGTTGGCTTTCACCTATCAGGGAGAAGCTTTGGAAAAACGCGTTCGTCCGTTGGCCGCCTCATTAGGGGAAGATCTTGTTCTGCCTTGTGACGTTACCAAAGAAGAAACGATGGACGCTTTATTTGAAACTTTGGAAAAAGAATGGGGAACTTTGGACTTTGTCGTTCACGCAGTTGCTTTTTCCGATAAAAACGAACTCAAAGGACGCTACTGCGACACAACGTTGGCCAACTTCTTAAACACGATGCACATTTCCTGCTATTCGTTTACGGAAATTTGCCGCCGTGCCGCAAAAATCACTAATCCCGGCGGCAGCTTCGTTACAATGACTTACTACGGATCGGAAAAAGTTCTGCCGAACTATAACGTTATGGGTGTCGCCAAAGCCGCTTTGGAAGCTTCC
>CALXTY010000173.1 GCA_944391535.1 uncultured Alphaproteobacteria bacterium | reverse complement strand
CTGGTCGATGTCACGCCCGCCGATTTCGGATCGGATCATCCTTTGGCCGGTGTCGAATTCCAACGCAGAATCGAAGAAAACGCTTTTAAAGCCGGCGGCGGAACGTTCCGCGCTCCCGTGCAAAGAGTTGTCGATTTCCTGCGCGACAAAGAAACCAAAAAATTCGGCGAAGTGATCCCTTCGTACCTGCCCGGCGTGGAAATGGCCGATATGCGCGCCGTCCTGCCTGACTTTGTCATTGAAACGATGAAAGAAGGCTTTAAAAAGTTGGATCGCAAAATCCGTTCCTTTTCGGCGCATGACGCCATGCTGACCGCCGCGGAAACCAGAACGTCGTCTCCGGTGCGCATGATCCGCGATCCGGAAACGTTGCAAAGCGTCAGTATTCAAGGGCTCTATCCCTGCGGCGAAGGGGCCGGCTATGCCGGCGGTATCATGTCGGCCGCTGTTGACGGCTTAAAGTGCGCGCACAAGATCCTGCTTGCCAACAATCAAATCGAAGACTAAAAACGCGGGTTGCTTTCATACGCATAAAGGACTATCCTACTGAACCGTTCGTCAGGGGAGGCTTGCCATGAAAGAATTTAATAAATCTTCACGTTTAAACGGCGTTCACTATGAAATTCGCGGTCCCGTCTTAAAAGCGGCGAACCAACTGGAGGAAGCCGGTTATAAAATTTTAAAATTAAATATCGGCAATCCCGCGGCGTTTGAGCTGAACGCGCCCGAAGAAATCATAAAAGACGTGATCCTGAATATGCCGTTTGCGGACGGATATTCGGATTCCAAAGGCATCTTTCCCGCGCGCAAAGCCGTCATGCACTATTGTCAGCAAAAGAATATCGAAGGCGTTCAAATCAACGACATCTATCTGGGCAACGGTGTTTCCGATCTGATTTTATTAAGTATGGAAGCTTTTCTGGACAACGGTGACGAAATTCTGGTTCCCGCTCCGGATTACCCGCTTTGGACGGCGGCGATCTGTTTGGCCGGCGGAAAGCCCGTTCATTACATCTGTGACGAAGAATCCGACTGGTACCCTGATCTGGAAGACATCGAAAGCAAAATCACGCCTAAAACGAAAGGCATCGTCATCATCAATCCGAACAATCCGACCGGAGCCGTTTATCCCAAAGAAGTTCTCGAAAAAATTGCGGCGTTGGCCGAACGCCACAAATTAGCGGTCTTTTGCGACGAAATCTACGACAAAATCTTATATGACGGCGCAAAGCACATTTCTTTGGCGTCTTTGATCAAAGACACTTTCTGCATTACCTATAACGGCATTTCCAAAAACTATCGCGCCTGCGGTTTCCGCGCCGCGTGGATGATCCTCAGCGGTAACAAGAAAATGGCCGAAGACTATATTGACGGTTTGGATCTGCTTGCAAATATGCGCTTATGTTCAAACGTCCCCGGACAATTTGCCATTCAAACCGCTTTGGGCGGATACCAAAGCATCAACGATCTGGTCAAACCGGGCGGCAGACTGTACGAACAAAGAACCCTGTGTCACAAGCTGTTAAACGATATCCCCGGCATTTCCTGCGTCAAAGCCATGGGATCGCTGTATATGTTCCCGAAAATCGACACCGCCAAATTCAATATTTATGACGATCAAAAGTTCGTGCTCGATTTATTGATGGATAAACGAATCCTGTTGGTCAACGGCACGGGATTCAACTGGGAAAAACCCGACCACTTCCGTGTCGTTTTCCTGCCCAGAACGGACGATCTGGAAAAAGCTTTGGGCAGATTAAAAGATTTTTTGGCAACATATCGACAAGAATAGCAAAAGCTCTTTCTTCTATAAAACAGAAGAGATGTTGCTTTTTGTTTTTCCGTCCTGAATACTGTCTCGGAAAAGGAGAAAACTGATGACTAAAATTGTTTATTTCAACACTTCTGAAATCACGCGCGACTATTATAAAAAAAATCCTCTGCCGATCGAAGCGACAACGGTTTTCATTGAAAAAAGCCCTTCGGATCTGACGGCGGAAGAATTAAAAAACGTTGCTGATGCCGATATTATTTCCGTGTTCGTTCATGCGGTTGACGTCGGTGCGCAGGTTCTGGCGCAATTCCCGAATCTGAAACTGATTTCCTTGCGTTCAACAGGATATAACAATATCGATTTGAATTACTGTCGGGAACATAATATCGAAGTCGTTAACGTTCCGGGATACGGCGATTCAACGGTTGCCGAATTTACGTTCGGTCTGTTAATCGATGTCACGCGCAAAATCAGCCGTTCTTTTCGCGCCGTCCGCGAAGCCCATGTTGATACGGATCACTATCTGGGCTTTGATTTAAAAGACAGAACGATCGGCATTATCGGAACGGGAGCGATCGGTCGATATGTTGCTAAAATCGCCAAAAGCTTTGATATGACCTTATTGGCTTACGACCCTTATCCCAATGCGAAATTCGCCGAAGAATACGGTTTTAAGTATGTTGATCTGCCCGAACTGTTTGCCAATTCGGACGTGATTTCTTTGCATTGTCCGTTGACAAAAGAAAACTATCATCTGTTGGACGAAGAAGCTTTCAATCAAATGAAAAAAGGCGTTGTCATCATTAACACCGCGCGCGGCGAATTGATCGATACCGAAGCTTTGTTTAAAGCCTTGTCTTCGGGCAAAGTGTACGGAGCGGGTCTGGACGTTTTGGAATATGAATCCGCATTAATTCATGACGACCTGTATCTTTCCGCCTTAAAGGTCAATGAATCGGATTCCGTGTTGCGTTCGCTGATCAACCTCAGAATGTTGCAATTAAAGAACGTGATTATCACGCCGCACGTGGCTTTTAATTCCATTGACGCGGTACACCGTATTTTAAAAACGGCCGATGATAACATCATTTCGTTTTTAAACGGAAAAACGATCAATTCGGTATTAAACAAGTAATCAAAAGAAAGCCCCTTTCCAGGGGCTTTTTCTTTATAACGCCATTTCAACGTTGAGCTTTAAAGAATAGGCTTTATCGTATTTTGCCTGATCCGTTTCTTCGGGAAAGGTGTATCCGGCGACGGCACCGATCGAAACGGTGTCGTTGGCGTCAAAAGACGCTTCTCCGGACAAAGAGCGGGGTTTGTTTTTCAAATCTCGAACCGATTCCCATTTTTCGTCGTCCTCATCGGAAGACACGGATTGGACGTCAGGAGCTGTCTTTTTTTCAAAATTTTTTTCATCAAAGATTTTACCGGCTTCATCAAAAACATCGTTTTGCGCCAAACGCGTCAAAACGGAATAATCCATGGCCAAAACGAACGGTTCATCGAAACCCGAAGCGACGGCTTGGTTCATGTTCATTAAAAATAAAAAAGCGGATAAAAAAAGCCGTTTCATTGTACTGCCCCCTTTTTTGTACAAAGACGCTTAAAA
>CALXTY010000172.1 GCA_944391535.1 uncultured Alphaproteobacteria bacterium | reverse complement strand
TGTTGATTTTCAGGCGATACGATAAATTCGTCTGAAAAAGGAATATTTTCCGTCGATACCGTCCATAAATGAGACCCGTCACGAAAAACGCGCACCGTCTTTGGTTTCCACCATGGCGGTGTCATCGAATCCGGCAAACGAAACGGTTTAAATAAATCCATACCTGCCGGAAACAACGTAAATTCATCAATGACGGCCTGATCAAAACGCGTGTATGTCTGATCCGTTTTTGAATCCCGTAAATTTGTACCGCCCAAATGCGATCCGGCCAAATTAATCGTTCTTAAATCTCCTTTGGATAAATCCGCCGTTCTTAAATCCGTTCCCGTTAAATCGATATCATGCCCTAAATCTCGATGCAATTCGGGATCTGTTAAAAGATATAACGCCATCTGAACTTCCGGCTCGACCGGCGTATAAGGTTTAAACAAATCCGTTTCGGCATTCCAGGGACGTTTACGTTTGATAAAAGCCGACAAAATATCCAACTGAGAATTTTCAAGCTTTTTATCCTTTTTGGCAATACAACCGATTGTACATAACGCCCAAACCTGTCGGGCTGGATTTTCTTGCGGATTGATCAACATCGTCATGGCGCGCACCGATAAGTTCTGGTTGCTTGCCCGCCCTAACAAACGTTCCTCGCAAGTTCTTTTCGAGCAGCTGTAACGATTGATATCCGTCACGGGATTTGATTGCGCGTTTTCCAATTCGACATCGTAGACAGCCGAATCAAAATCCGACAAATGATCCGGCAAAACGGTTCTGCGATCTATTGCCATATGCGCCAGTTTTTCAAGCGGTAAATTGACAAACGGCTTTAAATCGACATCACTGAAATCGGCTTTATATAAATAAACATCTTCAAAAGAAACATTGTTCGCAAAAACCGCCGAAACAAAGCCGGCATAAGACAAATCCGAATGGTCAAAAACCGTATCGTTAAAAGAAGATTCAAAGAAATACGATCTTTTCAAATCAGCCCCGTCAAATACACAATTTTTACACGTTATCTGTTCAAAATTTGCTTTTTCCGCCCGCATTTGATTAAACAGGACATTATCAAATCCCGCTTTTGAAAAATTCGCCTGATCGGCTTTTATGCGATAACCGCGCACATCCACCCATGCCGTATTTTGCAAAACGGCCTGATTAAAAACGGACTGAGAAAAATTGACGTCCCGAAACTGCGTGTTTTGCAAATCCGCCGCTTCGAAATCAGCCGAGACGGCATTCACTTGATGCAAATGAGCGTATTTCATTTTTGTTTTTTTAAACAAAGCTCCGGACATATCAACGTCTTGGAACAAAACGTTATCCATATCGGCTCCGCTAAACGTAGCGTCCGCCAGATCAAAACCAAAAAATCTTGCTTCTTGAAAATAAGAATTTGAAAAATCTGCATTTTTCAAACTTCCTTCAAAAAAATCCGCCTTTGCAAAATTAATGCCGGACAAATCCAAAGCGGGACAAGGCGCCGCATCAAATATGCTTTCCAAAAACTCGACAGCTGTTTGTATTTCCGGACGAACGGGAACAGCATTGTTCACCGGCGTATAATATACTGCCGGCCACGGATGACATTTTCTTAAATAAGCGGCGACTTCGTTTTTCATGTCGCAATTCGTCTTACCGTCGGTCAGCTTTTGAAACGTGCTCATCCAATAAAGCGTCGACAAAACGCTTTGAGCATCAATGTCACATCTTTGCAGTTGACGGGAAACCCACGATGTCCACTCCGATATATCGCTCGGTCTGTCTTCTGTTGTATCTTCTGGAGGTCTTAACGGTTGATAACGAACAACAACGGGACGTTCTTTCGCTTCTTTTTTGATGTCGCCGCCCGGATCTTTCATCGGAAAAACGAGGATTTTATCCGGCTTGACGCTTTGCGGTAATCCGGCGACGGGTTTCTGCGGACTTTTTTGGGTTGTTTCCTGCGGCAAAATCAAAACGCGGGCAGGAATCAACACATTTTGAACAGCCTGATCCAACGGCGTTGTTCCTTTATCGTACAAAGAAACGCCCAAAGGTGTGTGAATCCCGTGTTTTGCTTGATTTTGATCTTTTTCGGCAATACTTTTCGATCCCGACCCGACCGAAACACCGACCGGTAAAGGTGTCGGCACGGCTTCCTGCAACGAATGAATTTGAGCATTATCCCTGACCGGCAGAAAAAAAACGACAACGTTTTTCGGTTCCACGGCGGCGATCACCGCGGAAGAAAATAAAAAAACACCTAAAAAGAATAAGCTTTTTTTATACTTTACGGACATTGCGTTCCACCGTCGGCAATCCTTGACGCAACCATCTTGAAATACCGTAGTTTAAGATACATACATCGGAGAAGCCTTTTTGTTTTAAAGCCTGATACGCTTTAAAAACACTGTTTTCATCGCGCAATCCGATTAAAACGATCGGCGTTTCTTTAAAACCGGCCAGTCGGTCCGCTGTTTCGTTAATACGAATCATAAATTCTTTAAAAGGCAAATTGATCGCCCCGTCGATATGCCCGAACATATTATAAAATTCGGACGGTGTACGAAGATCGATCAGCAACATATCTTTCTTTTTTGCCATATGTTCTTCCAACGTTTTAGGTTCGATATAGATCACGCCCGATCCGCGCATCAAGCGTCTGAGATAAGGATAAACATAAAGCAAAAAGCAATAAGCGACGATGGCGGCGATTAAAAAATTTATAAAATTTCCGTTCATTTTGATTCTCGCAAAAAATTATGTTTGTTTAAGTATATAGTTATCTCTAAGATATACAAGAATACTTTAAACCGATTCTGTTGAAGGATAAAGAAAAGATGACATCGAAACCGATTACCGTTGTCGGAGCGGGACTGGCCGGTTGTGAAGCGGCATGGCAAATCGCGAAAGCGGGTATTCCCGTCATTTTACAGGAAATGCGTCCCGAAAGGCAAACGCCTGCGCATAAAACGGACGGTTTTGCGGAATTGGTCTGTTCCAATTCATTGCGTTCCGACGACGCTTTACACAACGCGGTCGGTCTGTTGCATGAAGAAATGCGCCGTTGCGGTTCTTTGATTATGGCGGCGGCGGATCAAACGGCCGTTCCGGCGGGCGGCGCTTTGGCCGTTGACAGAGACGCTTTTTCAAAAAAGGTTTCGGATCTTTTAAAACAGCACCCCTTGATCAATATCAAACACGAAGAATTAACGGAGTTACCCCAAGAAAACGACGGTCTGTTCATTATTGCAACGGGACCGTTGACGACGCCCGAACTGGCCGAAAAAATTCAAAGGCTGACCGGCGACGAAGACTTGTTGCATTTTTTCGACGCCATCGCGCCGATTGTCACGGCGGATTCGGTCGATATGAGCAAAGCTTGGAAACAATCCCGTTATGATAAAGGAGACGGTGACG
>CALXTY010000171.1 GCA_944391535.1 uncultured Alphaproteobacteria bacterium | reverse complement strand
CGTTTCTCAGGCGATGTAAAAACTTAAACTTCATCAGAAAACCCCCGTAGTTTACGGGGGTTTTTTATTTATTCACACAACCAAACTTCAAAAGGCGTATCACGTTTTTTGCCACACAGGTTTTTCCATTTCGTTCTGGCGTATTCACGGGTTTGATCCGACGGTTCCTTTAGCGTCCAACCTTTTTTTGACAAAGAACGGGCAATGTAAAAATTACCCCGCAAAGCCAAAAGAACACCGATTGCACCGGCAATAGCCGAATCCGGCGGAATGACATTGAAATACAACAGAATCGCATCAAATAAAAACAGCAGAAAAAAACATAAAAAGAACTCTTTTATAAAGCCTCGGAACAAAAAAGCGAAAAATCCTAAAAAGAAGAAATCCAACCCCACTCCGATTTTGACTTTTTTTTCCTTTTTTGTTTCAGGATTGATAAAAGTCAGATATTTTTCGGTGTTTTCCTTTTTTTCTTTTCTTCCTGTGTATTCAATGACATCATTACTTTGAAAATCTGTGGAAGACATTATAAATTCCTTTTATTTTTTCAAAACATCACACATCTTATGACAAGAAGTTATCTTTAAACACTTTGTATCGCAAGAAAAACAATGAAAACATTTTTGATTTTAGTCTTGTTCATAACAAGCGGTTGTTCGGATTATTTTATCAAGGAAACATCTCCTAGGGAACTTCCTCGAGACGCTTTAATTTTAGACGTACGCACGCGACAAGAACATCAGGAAATCGCTTTGGATCAAAAACATTTCCATCGCCCCTTGGATCAATTGGACGCAAAATTGTTTATACAAGAATATCAACTTGTGTCGGATCGACCGTTATACCTGCTGTGCCGATCGGGGAAACGGGCAAAGGAAGCGGCAAGAATGTTTAAAAGGGCAGGCTTTAACAATGTGATTGTCATTCGCGGCGGATTGATTGCGGCCGAAAAAGCGGGATTAAAAGTTAAAAGGGGCTTATGATTTTTTGTCAAATTTTTCGAAAATTTTGACTATTTTGATTGACCCGCTTTTGCTTTTTATGGTATAAATTAAGAACAGTAGAGAAAGAGGTTTCCCATGGACAAAACGGCATCAAACGAGCAACTGCAGAAAAAAGAGAAACATTCCGCCAAAAAGACGGAAGAAATAAAAGTTTCGCGTCAAATTGCTTTGGCATTAAAACGCGAATGGGAAGAGTTGGCTCGGAAACAAAAGGAAAGCGGTCATAAAATTTCATCCGGTCATCGTGTCAGCACAGTTTCTTTGGTCAGGAATCGTCACGGGAAAATAACTGTTAAAGTCGGCATGGAAAACGGGAAAAAAGTTTATGACAATGCACGTAAAAACGCAGTAGACTCTTTTAGGAAGACCGCAGAGAAAGTTTACGCTCGCTCAAAAGTCAATGAGTTGCTAAAAAAGATTAAGGAATACGGCTATGCCGCCGTGGAAAGCGAAATTCCAGCGGATTTAAAGGAAGCGGTTTTAAAGGGGATGGAAAAAGCGAATATTTCGACCTCTTACAAAGGTGAAAAGGCCGAAGCAGAAGCCGCCAGAGAAAATTCTCAACGAGCCGCCGAATTTGCCAATAACGCAATAAACGCTGTTGCGCCAAGCAACACTCTTACATCATCGGCATCATCCGCTCTTGCGCTGAAGGCCTTATGGGATTCTCCTGCGTTTGATAATCGGGAAACTTACAACAAATACCATATTGAACAAAAAGAACCGCCAAGACAACGTCGAAAAGGATCTTCCTCTTCTGAAAATACGATTAGTCTTCCTTTGCCGGACAAGACCAGATTGGAGATCCGCAATGTTGGTGATAATATTCACAGCAATACCGTCAAGGCTCTTGCCGTCGCAGAAGTGCTATGGAAACAACAACACAAGCAAGATCTGGACAGCGAAGAAAAAAGATTTTTGGAACAATTAAATAAATTAGGCATTTCTTCTTTGGAAGAATTTCAGAAGAAATCCTACCGGTTAAATAATTTAAAAGACAGTCTGATCCCCCGGAAATATCAGGAAGATCTGAAGAAATCGAAACTTGTAGATTTAATGCGGCTTGAACAATATAAAGAAATTACCGGCAAGACTCCCCCTTCTTTGAAGAAAGGCAAAGGAAAGGAACCTCTTCCTTTGGATTTATCTGTCGGTCGCAATATCAAAGATGTTATTGATGCTGCTCGGGATCAGAAGCACCGGATATCAAAGGAAGATTTGGAAAAAAAATCTCTTTTGGTATTGTATTGTCAACTCAACGGTAAGAAAGAGATCACCCCCGAAGCCATAAAATTCTCGCAGGATATGATAAAGAACAAAATATCCGGTGCGGAATTGTGGCAAAAATTCAAAGGGGAACAGAGAAGCGCGGAAGAAATAAAAACCTATATTTCCGACAGGATCGGCGGTAAAATAATGCCCCCTGCCCCGAAACAGCGCGTTTCGGAAACGGATAAACAGAAGCAAAAAATGTCTTCAAAAGCTGAAAAAGAAGCTTTGTTGGCACCGGACAACGCGGTTTCAGCAGAAAAAATCCGACAGGCCAAAACTGTTTTGGATAAAGAATCCAAAGGAGAAACATTATCTGAAAAAGAACAGAAATTATTAAATTTTGTTCACCAGACCTTTAGCAAAATACCGAATTTAAAGAAAGAAGACCTTGACGATCCAAAAAACGGCAAACAACTGGCGGCAATGTTGCAATGTAAAAAATTATATTCAAATTTGCCGAAAGAAAACGTCGGTTCTTCTGAAAAAACAAAACAAACCGGGCAAAAACAGCTTCAACAAACCAAAACAATGACAGAAAAAGAACGCGTCATAAGCAAAATCAAAGAAAATATGGCGGCTGTGAAAAACAGTGAAAAGAACGTTCAGCAAAAAAAGAACGGCTTACAAGCAAAAATACAACAACAAACTTCTTCTCAACCACAAAGAAACAACAACACAACTCAAATAAATCCTGCAATTCAGATTGCTTTAATCAAAAAGAAACAGCGGGACTAGTTTTATGATTTTTTCCCCTTTAAACAAAATTGTTTAAAGGGGATTTTTTTATTTCACAGAAGAAACAACTTAGATCTTTTCCTCTGGTTTTAACCGTCTGTTTTTGCTAGAATTTTCAACAGGCGGTTTAAATCAACCGCTCAGGGCTTCGAAAACCCTTTTACAGATAGTCGCAATGCATATGGCGACTGAAAATATCTATGCCGATTTCTGTCTTGTACGGGCGGATGTCGGCGCTATAAGGCTTTGCGCGAAACCGCCGAGCCGTAAATCTGTATACGGTTTTCGAACATCCGCCCGCCTTGAAAGAGGTGGGTTTTGTCTAACCAACAAAACTAAAGGATTGTTCAAAAATGAAAAAATCAACTTTATTCTTCTTATCAAC
>CALXTY010000170.1 GCA_944391535.1 uncultured Alphaproteobacteria bacterium | reverse complement strand
CGTTTCATTTTTTGGTCAAGCCGGTTAACCGGTATTTAGCCGGTTTGTATGACCTTAACGAGAGCGGATCAAAAATCTACGTGTCTCGCGGGACGGGCTACTGGGGACCGCCGATGCGTTTGTTTGCCCCTTCGGAAATAACATTGTTTAAGATTTTGCCTTCAGAGGCTCAGGCACGCGCCGATGATTAACGGGATAGAGAGATTATCGTCGATTTTGATTTTGTCTTCGTATATTTCCGCGAACATGGCCAAAAAAACACCACAACAGCCTTTAACAAGGAAAGCGTTTCCTGTCGGCAGAAAAACGTCGGTCAAATAAATAACAAGAAATCCGAAAAAAAGAAAAGCAAGAGAACCTTCAACACTTTTTTTTTCGTTGTTGATTTTGTGTTTTCCGTAAATTCTGCCGATTAAAGCGGCGGCCGTGTCGGAAATCAACATAACGCTTAACGCGACGGCGGCGTTTAAAGAAGAAAAGAACAAGCAAGAACATAATCCCGCCGCCAGCACATAAGGAGATCCGCTGAAATGGAAATGACCGTCGGTTTCTTTTGCTCGCAGCATTTTTGAAAATAATCTGCCATAGGTTTGTAGGATGATCGGCCATTTTTTATAATAGCCATATTCTATAAAAACATTTTCGCTCAACAATAAATCGAATATAACAACGGTAATATACTTTTAAAAAAAAAAAAAAATTAACGCGGGTATCCATAAAGAGCTAAGATGTATTGTTTTTCTTAAAAGCTCTTGCGAATAAGGAATCTCTGTCATAAGAAATCCTTTCATTTTATGTTTCAGGTCACAGTATTTTATGTAAAAGTGTATTATATTTCAACAAATAGAAATCCCTTTTTAATAAAGAGAAGCTTTTTTTATTTTGAAAAACTTGCTTTAATAAAAAAAACTTTTCATACTAACAGTTCCGAATCCCGCAAAAAAAACCTTCCCGTTTTTTATCGGGAAGGTAAAGATAAAACGACAGTTTCTGTGGAGAACGACTGAGACAACTGCCGGAGCAGAGCGGGATTCGGAGCTTTTTGTTTTTTTCTTTGCTCTGTTTTTTTTGACGTTTTTCATCCTCCTTCGGGAGGTAAAAAGGTCGTTGCCGTACAAACATCGGTCGCGCCTGCGGGTAAATTTTCTCCAGGTTCCAATCCTGAGATCAAAGACAAGGCGATAATATAGCTGTTGGTACCGACGGAATCGCCCAATACATTTGACGTGTTCGTATTGCTCAAGGGCATATTGCACGTTATGAAGTCGGGGATATAGACACTGTTTACCGGTGCCACACCGCTGGACAAAATGAAATGCGAAGCTCCGAGAGGTTGATGTTCCGTGATGATTTTGCCCGAAGAATCGGAAACTTCTGTCAAAGGTCCTGTCGCTTTTTGCAACATACCGACGAATCTGGAATTTCCCGTTGCGTCGGATATGGATCTCAGAGCGGTCATTTTATCCGCGCCGTCATAACGAGGCGGTATGGCGCGTATTGTTATAATATAACGCACGACGCCGGAGTTATTACAGCTGACATATTCGGCCTGTTGATTCTTATCAATACAGAACAGATAACTTCTCGTTCCGTTTTGTGGTTTATACGTAGACGGCAATCGTCCTTGGATATAGGAGAAAACGGTGTTCCCGTCATTAACGCCGGATATCTGATCATTTTCGACTGTCGCCAATGCAACGATGCCGTCTGGCGCGGTATTTAAGTAAGTATGCGTTTGAGTCGGATTTTCTCGCATAGCGTCCATGTAACCGTATTCCACGGAAACGTGTTGTTGATACATACTCAAAGCCATAGCCTGATAGACGGGGGCGATAAAGTTTTCTTGAGGTTTTGTTTTTTCATACAGATTGCCAAACATGACAATTCCCATCAATGAGGCTAACATCATCCAAAAAAACATGATCTCCTCCTTTTTTATTTCCGTTTTTTCAAATTACAGATTTGGATTGTCTGCCGCTTGAATCCACTTGCTGTTTTTAATGATCATATTCGGCATTTCAAAACGTCCCGGATTAAAGTAACAGTAGGTATGCACGATTGCAGACCATGTGTTTGCAGGAATACCGGCGGCGTTCCAAATATAGCCGGGAGATCCGGATGTCAAAGTAACGGTTCCCATCGCGATTTTCCAGCCGTTCAAAGTTGTTCCGCTGACAATCGGTTCAACCAACATTCCCAATCTGGTGGACGCTTGCAAGAGACCTGTCAGACTGACAATGTTTTGATCCGCATAATTTTGCCAACCGGGATTGTAAGTCACCACCGCATCTTCATGTTTATTAGAGGAAATCATCTGGACTTTTCCCAATTCGAAAACGGTTGGCGTAACGGTCATAACCGCTTGATAGCCGTCGGGACAGACTCCTTCATCATAAGCGGCCAAATTGTCATTGCCTACGCTAACGGAACGTCCCGGAGCGGGGACGGCTCCCATGAAAGGATGAGCCCAACAAAAACCGCTACACTCTTGGTAACTTCCTTTATACTGAGAAAAAGTCACATATTTTGTGCTGGCAGAGCAAGTCCCGCCCCCTTGTTTGATCGGGTGATTGGGAGCTCCCGCCGAATCACAGTGAAATTCCCAACCACCGGCGCTTAACCCCAATTCTTCCAAGGAATAACGTGGCATAACGTAAGAACATGATCCGTCGTCGCACGGCCATGGTCCTGATCCGTAGCTGTTGGATAGTTCATAGATACCTTTCAAAATGTAGTTCGGCAGAGACTCACTTATTCTGGCGCCGCCACGCGAAGTAATCTTGATATCGTTCATAACGGAAATAAAAGACGGATCTATTCGGAAATGATCGTACTTGGTGTCCCCGCTGTGTTCATAATAAGGAGCAATATTAACACTGCTACTGGTGTCCGCCGTTGTCGTAATCGTGACGCGGGCGTTTGTTCCGCCGGACGTGCTGTTCGTAACGGCGCCGGTGTCTGCATTTACGTTTAACTTGGCGCGATTGGTATAGATGCTGGCCAAAGAAGCGATAGTATCTTTGCTGCTTGCGCTTGAATCGGTCTGATGCGTTACAAACAATCCCGTGCTATTGAACAGTACTTGATGAGCCGGAGTCGTCGTATTGGAAATTTTCCCGATATTCAGCATGAAGTTTCCTTCGGTTAAAGCAAAGGAAGAAACGTTGTTATTGATAGATCCGGACACTTGCCCTTGGTTTAAATATATTCCGCTTCTGTTGTTTAACAAAACGTTATGATATCCCGACGCAGTTCTTCCCGCTGCGACTTCTAAATTCAGCTGGTTGTTGTTCGAGCTGATTGCGGCCAAATTGGAAACAAGAGAAAAGTTTGTTAATCCCATGGCTAAATGGGCGGCCGCGGTATTTGCTGAAGTATCTTGTCTTCCCGTTTTGATCAA
>CALXTY010000169.1 GCA_944391535.1 uncultured Alphaproteobacteria bacterium | reverse complement strand
CGGATCAGTCGCATGGCAGATCCGACGAAAGAGGGCGTCACGATGACGGGAGCCAGCTATAACACTGAGTCTCTTTCCGCTTCCGCCACCTTTACGGACAACAAAAGTGGAAATAATGTTACGATTGGACGGGATTCCGAAGGGATAAGCATCAGTGGCGGAAATACTCAGACAAGAACGACCGTGACAATCGGAGAAGACGGGGTGAATATAAAAGGGAAAAACGGCAGATCTGTCAACCTCAGTAAGATAGCCTCTTTTATCAAAGGATTGACACGGTAAGGACGTCAAGAACAAAACGATGAATCAAGCAAGGAATATTTTTATATTTCTTGCTTGATTTTTTTGTTTTTGTTCCTTTTTTAAAAAACATTATTTTAAAAACACATAAAAAAATAACACTCTCAACTATTTATTTGATATATTGATATAGACAAATATTGAAATATAAACTAAAGCACATTACCTTTAGAGGTAGTTAGAAATGTACGGGGGAAAACAGATGAACATCATTAGAAGAGTTGAAGACGGCACTCTGGTTCTTGAATTATCTGGAAAATTATACACACCGACAGCTTCCTTACTCCAAAAAGAGATATTGACATCTTTAAAGGAAACAAAGGACATTGTTTTAGATTTTCGAAATGTTGAATTTTTAGCCTCCTCCGGCTTAATGGCTTTGCTATCCGCACAAAAGGCCGTTTCTCAAGCGCAAGGAAAAATGGTGATCAAAAACGTGAATTATTCCGTGATGAATGTTTTAACGATTACCGGCTTTTCCTCTTTTCTGACAATTGAGTGAAAATGAAGAAAAAACTTCAAAAATGGCTTCTGTTATTTTTTCTGATTTCCTTTTTTGGCACGTCCGTTTTAACTTATGAAGTTCAAACAAAGTTAGCGGAACGAACGGCCATTTTAACAATTAAAACCCGTATCAATTATTTGCGTTATCAAATAGACGCTCACGAAAGTAGCGTTGCTTCCTTAACACGGAAAGTAAAAGAAATTTTAAAAGAAAAAGCGATCAATCTTGCCTCCAATTTAAAAAGCAATCCGGAATTGGCAAAAGATATCGACTTTTTAAACACTTGGAAAAAAGACAACAATCTGGAAGAATTAGAAATCATTTCTCCGGAAGCAAGTGAAAATTTTATTCTTTCGGCCTCAGAAGCCCCTGCGGCAATCCAAAATTATTCAGACCTGTTTTCTCAAGGCAATGCCTTTTTAACCGAAGAACCTTGCGCCAACAAAGACAGTAACGAGTTGAACGCTTTTGCGAAATGGGGAAAAGACAACCGTTTTGTGCGCTTGGCCTTTTCTTGCGACAAATATGAAGATTTTATGGAAGACCTTTCCATAGAGAAACTTTCCGCCAATTTAAAATTGGATAACTATGGAACCGGAACATTAATTATCGCCAGAAACGGAAAATTGATCAGCAACGGGAATCCGCTTTTTTCGAATCAAGACATACTAGACTCCGGCGTTTTAAAACAAATGTATCAAAATGACCCGTTACATCGTGTATGGAATAAAAAAACCGGAACATATCGAACGTCAATTCACGGAGAAAAAGCTTTCTTTTATTTCGAACCTTACCGAAATTATATGTTTCTAGCAATCTATCCGGAAAAAAATCTTTATCGGAATCGCAACAAAGTCTTATTATTTAACATTACCTTCTTATTAACTTTATTTTTAATCATTTATTTGTTGACCGCATTGGTTTTAGATCGGATGGTCATTTCCGGCATCAAAAAAATCAACGCTTCTTTAAAAAAAATCACACAAGGAGATCTGAATGAAAAAATCAATGTCTTGACAAATGAAGAATTTATTTCTTTGTCGGACAGTATCAACTCAATGGTGGAAAGTCTGCAAAAGGCACATCAGGAATCTTTAAAGCGCATTAACAGCGAATTGCATTTGGCTTATGAAATACAAACCTCTTTGCAACCGACTGTTTTTCCGGCATTTCCCCAACAAAACAATATTGATTTGTACGCTTTATCCCGTCCAGCGAAAGAAGTCAGCGGAGACTTTTATGATTTCTTTTTACTCGACGGAGACCCTTCCCGTTTGGCTTTCATTATCGCGGACGTTTCCGGAAAAGGCATTCCCGCCGCGTTATTCGTTATGACGACACGTGCTTTGTTAAAAAATTTAACAAACATGGGATATTCTCCGGCAGAAACATTCACCCGCATCAATCGTCACTTGCATGAAGACAATAAAATCAATATGTTTGTGACCGCTTTTATGGGAATTTTCAATATGAACACCGGAAAGCTGACTTATGTCAACGCGGGACATATGCCTCCCTATTTATGTCGGGGAGACGGACAATTCCAAGAACTAAATGTAGATCCAGATTTTGTTTTGGGAGCCTTGGATCATTCTTTTCGACAACATGAGATACAACTCAATTATAACGATACTTTGTTTTTATACACGGACGGTATCACCGAAGCGGAAAGCAAATCCGGCGAGTTTTTCACACAAAAACGGCTAAAAGAAACACTGAATAAAAACAAATCGACATCAGTAAAAAATATTTTGTTGGAAATCGAAACCGAAGTAAAAGAATTTGAAAAAAACAACGAACAATCTGATGATTTTACGATGTTCGCCTTACGTTATCTTAAAAATCGTTTATATGTTCCGGCAAAAATGGATCAAATTGATACCGTTCTCGATTTTATCTCGAATATGTTGGGCGAAAAAAAATCGGATCAAACGCCGAATATCCTTGTCGCCGTCGAAGAGATTTTTACCAATATCGTTCGATACGCCTATCCTGCGAAAAAAGATGGCGGTTTTGCCGAGATATCCTGCGCGATCGGAGGATATCCGGCGTTTATAACCGTCACTTTTGCCGATTCGGGAATCCCCTTTAATCCGCTGGATCGTCCGGATCCGGACATTACCCTTCCTTTAATGCAAAGAGAACCGGGGAAAATGGGCATATTCATGGTCAAGCAAATGATGGATTCCGTAACCTACAAACGCCGAAACACTCAAAATATTCTGACGATCAAAAAACGGCTGTAAACGTCTTGTTTTCGTTCTTGAAATTTTAACCTTTTTCAGAGTAAAAAAAAGAAAGAAACGAAAGCGAAAAAATGACTGTATCCGATTTTGATTTTAGCCGTTTAAACCCCGAACAAAAAAAAGCCGTTGAAACGACACAAGGACCCGTGTTGGTTTTGTCCGGAGCGGGAACGGGAAAGACGACCGTATTAACAGCAAGACTGGCATACCTTATTCAAACGGGAAAAGCCCTGCCCTTTCAATGTTTGGCCGTGACCTTTACCAACAAAGCGGCAAAGAAAATGCAGGAACGCTGGGCGACAATGATCGGTGAAAACAGTCGAAATCTGTGGTTGGGAACTTTTCACCGCATCGGACTGCGTATTTTGCGC
>CALXTY010000168.1 GCA_944391535.1 uncultured Alphaproteobacteria bacterium | reverse complement strand
AAAATTATTCACCCCAAACAATTGTTGTTTGTTTTGTATAAAGGAAGAAAACCGTTGTTGTTTTATAATCGACATGGTGGACTTTTGTGATACCGCCGTTTTTCATAGCGGCTTCGATGGAAGCGTCACCACTGACAAACAAAACGATTCCTGTTTGAGTAGCTTCACCGCGTTTCAACGGACGCACACCGGTATTAGCGAATTCAGTTCCCGGAGAAACCGCGTCAAGAGCGATCGGCGCAAAGACAGCCGTATTTTGAGGAATGACACCGCAAGCGGAAACGGACAAAGCCAAAGCGGCAATAACAAATAAGTATAATTTTTTCATTGCAATCTCCCTATCAGTTTTATACCGACCCAGACAGAATAGATATATTTAACAGTCTTTGTCAACTTAAATAACTGAAATCCTTACTTTAAGCGTCATTAGTACAGACAGGGACAACCACAGGTGAATGGTTGCACGCTTTCATAAAGAGCAGTAAATCAGCGGGCGTAATTGTTGTTGTCGCCGTATTGGTCAAAGGGTGAAAATTAATTTTTTCCTGTTCCATCATTTCTTGATCCAAGACGACGTTCACCAGATTTTCTTTATCGTTAATAACAGCGAACGGCGTGACGGAACCGCCGAAAACGCCTAAGGTTTCAAACAGCAAGTCCTGATTGGCGAAAGACAATCTTTTTGATCCGATCAAAGCGGGCAAGGCTTTTAAGTCGACGCGTTTTAGTGCGGGAGCAACAATCAGCCACAATTTGCTTTTGGCATCTTTGCAAAACAAATTTTTACAATGCATGCCGGCGATATTTTTCCAGTATTTTTCGCCTTGTTCTGCAGTAAAAACGGCGGGATGCGGGGTATTTTTATATTCAATTCCCAACTGATTGAAAAAATCGAACAAGTCTTGAGGTTTTGTGGGCATTTCTTTTTGATTGTCGTTCATAATAAATACCTGTTTAAAAAAATAAAAAACAATTTTAAAATAGTGTTTATTCTTGTGAAACAAAAGGACTTTTTTCAATGCCTGACATTCATATTTATCCTTCGTCCAATTTCAACAGACGTTACGCTTCAATTGATATGATCATTTTGCATTATACTGGCATGAAAACGGCGCAGGAAGCTTTGGATAAATTATGTAATCCGACATCAAACGTCAGCGCGCATTATTTAATTTTTGAAAACGGAGACATTTACAATCTTGTTGAAGAAGAATTTCGCGCATGGCATGCAGGGATTTCGTCATGGCAAGGCAGAGATGACGTCAACAGTCGTTCCATCGGTATCGAGATTGCCAATCCGGGGCATGAGTTCGGCTATATTCCCTTTAAAGAAGAACAAATCCGTTCCGTCACCACATTATGTCAGGACATTATGCGGCGTTACCAAATAAAACCGCAAAACGTTTTGGCTCATTCGGACGTTTCTCCGATGCGCAAGAAAGATCCCGGGGAATTTTTCCCGTGGAAAAAGCTTGCAAACAACGGAATCGGCTTATGGACCGATGATTTCATGATGCCGAAAAAATCCGTTCAGGAAATGCTCTCGGAAATCGGATATGACACGACAGACGAACTGTCCGCTTTAACGGCTTTCCAACGTCATTTTTATCCCGAATCTTTATTGGAATTGGCGGACAGAACCATTGAACGCTTGGCGGCCGTTTGGACTTTGTATTCTCAAAAGGATCCCTCAAATGAACCGTTATAAGATCATTTTCAGCGATATAGACGGTACATTATTGGATTCCAAACAAGATGTTTTACCAAAAACCAAACAAACCGTATTAACACTTTCCTCCAAAGGAATACCGTTTATTCTTGTTTCGGGCAGAATGCCTCATTCCGTTTTAAACGTTCAAAAGAAAATCGGTTTTTCGGCACCTTTTATTTCTTATGGCGGAGCCTTGGTTCGCGATGAAAAGGGGCAAACTTTATGGGATAAGCCTATGAACTTACAGACAGCGATTGCCCTTAGAAAAAGTATAGCTTCTTTTTCTTCGGATATTGTCAGCTACACTTTCAGCGCGGATTCATGGATTACCGACAAAGATGACGGCACCGCCGCACTTTATTTGGAAAAAGACACAACGGAATTACGCCCTTTGATCGGTCAGCCGCAAGACGTTTTAAACGATACTGATCCCGTACATAAAGTCCTGTGTTTCGGGCAACCGGAACAAATCAACGTTTTACAGGACAAGTTGCGTCAAGAATATCCGTTTTGCAGTATTTTTAAATCCATGCCGAATTATTTGGAAATCATGTCGCAAGCAGCCTCAAAAGCGGCGGCAGCGGACTTTTTATGTAAAAAACTGAATATTAAAACGAATGAAACGATTGCTTTCGGAGATAACTTTAACGATCTTGATTTAATTCAATACGCCGGACTGGGCGTTGCCATGGGTAACGCTCCGGACCAAGTCAAAAAACAGGCCGATTTAACAACCAAAACAAACGATGAAGAAGGTCTGAGATTAGTATTGGAAAAACTTTTTTAAGAGGAAAGCATGCCTTATCGCCTGATTATTTCGGATATAGACGGTACTTTTTTAAATTCCGAAAAACAGATTTCCCCCAAAACGGCAGAAATATCTTCTCGCCTGCATCGGGAAAAAGGTGTCCAACTGGCTTTGGCTTCGGGGCGCGGATCGGCGGGGATCCGCCCCGTTGCGGATTTGCTCGATTTTCCCGTTTTTACGTTAGCGTGCAACGGTGCAGAAACATATGACGAAAACGGCACTTTGATTTATCAAAAAACCCTTCCTTTTAAAGACGTGCTTCAAATTAAACAAAGCGTCAAAGACTTTAATCCCGCGATTGAAACGATCGTGTATGCGGGACAAGACTGGCTGGCGGACGAATTGACGGATATCGTTGAAAAAGAATGTTATGTCATGCCGACCGCACCGCTGATCGGCGCGTTTGAAACACTGGTCACGCCCGACAGTCCGATTTTAAAAATCATTTGTGTCGGCACGCCGGAAAACACGCAAGAACTATCATTTCATTTGCGCTCTTTATATCCGCAATACGACTTTTACAAATCTCAAAACTATATATTGGAAATTGTCGCCAAAGGAGTCAACAAAGCGTCAAGCTTGGATATTTTATGCCGTCACTGCGGATTGGACATCACGCAAACGATCGCGTTCGGAGACGGCTATAACGACACGGAAATGCTCGCTCATGCGGGCTTGGGCATAGCGATGGGGAACGCCGCAGAAGACGTCAAACGATATGCGAAAAAAGTCACGCTGTCGAATGATGAAGACGGGATTGCGCACGCATTGACGGAAATCTTTTATTGACAATGTTTTGATTTGCCCGTACCGTCCCGACAGTGCCGGAGGATCGGGCGGTCGCGATGTGTTGAGAAATATGCATTGAGGAAAGTCCGGGCTTCACGGAAACACGATACCGGATAACGTCCGGCTGGGGAGACCCAAGGGAAAGCGCAG
>CALXTY010000167.1 GCA_944391535.1 uncultured Alphaproteobacteria bacterium | reverse complement strand
GACGCGATGGCGGCTCCCGTCATTTGTCTGGGCGCGACAAAATCGGCGGCGGCCGGATTGTTTAAAGATATGGATGACATCCGTCAGGAACACATCAAAAAAGGGGAAAACAGCGTTTCCATTGTCGGCGGATTGACCGTTGATCAATTTTTAAATCCGAACACTCCGGCGGAAAAGGCTTTGAAAGCGAAAATCGATCATCTGTTGCAAGGCAATCCCAAGCCCGTGTTTATGGTGGATGAAGCCGGTTTGTTGGGGCATAAAGAAATGGACAAAATTTTGAATTATGCCGCCGTTCAGGAATCCAAAATTATTTTAGCGGGGGATTCTCAACAAATTCCGCCTGAAAAAGGTCAGCCTTTCAAAATCCTGACAGAAAGTTTGAAAGACACGCCGGCCTATGTTAACGCTCCCTATGTTTTCAGACAGGGCGATTTTATAGATAAAGCGATTACATCAGGGATTTATCACGGCTTTTCGTGCGATGAAATGAAAATCAATCAAAGTGACGCAGTCGAATTTATGATAGCGGCTTATGATGTCGGTGACCCGAAGTTTGCTGATCGAAAAATCATCAACGATAAAGGTCAAGAAAAAGATTTTACTTTCAAAAACTATATGAAAGAAAAATATCCTTCCGCCGACAAAGCGGAAGCTGTCCGTCTTTACATTTCGGAACTGGATTCACGAAAAGAAACTTTTTTTGGAGGATCTCGGGAAGCTATGTTGGAAGCACTGCAAAAAGGTCCGAAGAATGAAGTTGATGAAAACGGTAACCATCAGTATGATAAATATGTCTGTGCCGCGTTAATGTGTCAATCCATGGGCGTACAGGCTTATGAATTGCGCGGAAAGATGAAAATCGAAGAAAATATTGAACAAAGTATTGCGCAAGATTTTGCCGAAAATTATATGAAATCTTTAATTGACGGACAAACAAAACGCCAAAATAAAGAAAATAAAAAAGCAAAAGAAGAAAACAAACCGCCAAGAATAGTCGATTTTGACTACGCCGACGGTAAATTAGCGATCACCGCGACAAAAGAAGAAGCAAAGAAATTAAACGATGCTATCAGAAAAGCGATGGGCAAAGAAGGTCAATTAACGCAAGGAGAACCGATTATTTTAGCCGACGGCTCCAGAATTTTAGCTTCTGCGGAACAAGCTCAAAATCCTCCGGAAGGTTTTAACTTTGCCTATGCGTTGGATGTCACGACGACACAAGGTATGTCGCAAAACGGAAAAGTAACCATGATCGTAGTTAAAGACACGGAAAACAACCTGCAAGGCGGCGAAATTCTGGTCGGTGCCACACGCCACAAAGGGGATTTTGAAATTAAAATGTCTTCGGATGCGAACAAAGACACTTTCTATGAAAACTCGACACATCAGTTTGCCGCGGCTCGTATTATGAAACCGGCTTTCAGAAAAAGCATTTTCTTGTCTGCCGACGGGCAACGGAAATATGTTGAAGAAAAGGAAATCAATTCTTCTGAAAGCAGAAAACAAGTCGTAGAACAAAAACAACAAATCGGCATCAAAACGACTCAAATAAAAAAGACAAACTTACAGGCCGCTTTAGCAAAAAAAATAAAAGAAAACGATAAAAAAATAGACATAATAAAAATAAATGCCGCAAAAGGAAAAACAAAATAAGATCTAAAAAAAATCCTCCCAAAACGGGAGGATTTGTTCTTTTATATCTAAAAAAACGATATTGTTATTAATTGACATAACCATCATAATCAAGTTATATTTCCTTTAATCAAAGATATTATTCAGTTTCGTTTTCATACAAAGGATTGAACATGATAGTCTTTTTTATCTTGATCGGCTTTGCAACCATCGTCTTTCTTGTTTATTTAATTATTAAAACAATTATGTCTCCTCAACATGAAAAGCTAAAAACTGTAAACCCCAAACCGGTCGTTAAAGAAACACCTCATGGTAGCGGCAGGTCCATGAAAACAAACAGGGAAATAGAATTTCTTGTCCATTTAATGGAAGACGGTAATGTAAAAGAAATAGATCAAGCCTTAAAAAACGGCGTCAATCTGAAACGCCCTCTACAAGACGGACAGACCGTTTTGATGATTGCCGTCAAACATAATCAAGATCCTGAAATTATTCCATTTTTATGCAGTAAAGGTATCGATATCAATGCCGTGGATGATAAAGGACAGACCGCTTTAATGCTGGCGGCTTTATTCAATTCCAACCCCGAAATTGTCAAAGCCTTGTTAAAAAACGGCGCCGACAAGACAATTCGGGACAAGACTGGAAAATCAGCGGCAGATTACTGTAAGATGAATTTTGAATTTCACGGAACGAAAATTCCTGATTTATTATTTATCAAATAATATGGGACAGCGGCATCAGACAGATGCCGCAAAATGTCGCACATAATGCGGCTTTGTCATGTCCGTACTGACGGGAAGACGGTATCAGTTCTTCAATGGTGATATACAGCATAATTCCCGCGACACCGGCGAAGACCGCTCCCAAAGCGAAATCGTTAATAAAGGGTCTGAGGATCAAAAAGGCGCACAAAGCTCCCACCGGTTCCGCGATACCGGATAAAAAAGTATAGAATACAGCTGTTTTTTTTCTATTCGTTGCGTAATAGATCGGCATGGCGACGGCAATTCCTTCCGGAATATTATGCAAAGAAATCGCCAAAGCGATTGATATCCCCAAAGAAATATCCTTATAGCCCGCCATAAACGTGGCAATCCCTTCGGGGAAATTATGCAAACCGATGGCGATTGTCGAAACGACACCGACACGGAAAAGATTTTTATGAGGTTTTTCTCCGGTCAAAGGATCATACGCTTCATGCGGAACAAATTTATCAATAACGGAAGCGATCAAAACGCCGGCGATTAAAAACAACACGGCGAAAGCAACAGCCAAACGATCCGAACACGTCGATTTCAACAACATCTCGGCGTTAGGATACAGATCGGCGAAGGAAACGCTGAGCATAATACCGCCGGCAAAGCCCAAAGCCATACTCAACATTCTTTCATTACGCCCGTTTGAAAAAACGATAACGGCCGCCCCCAACAATGTTGACAAACCTGCGATCAAGGATAACAGCAAAGCGCGCAAAGCAGGTTGTGTCAACAAATCCATTTTTTATTCCTTTCTCAGCACGGACAAAGAGATTTTTTATTTGTCGTCTTTGTCACCGTTTTTTTAGCGGAAGCCTTTTTCGTCGTAGTTTTCTTTTTAACCGTCGTCGTTTTTTTGACAGGTGTACACGCAACGGCCGGAGCACTCAAGCATTTTTGAATGCATTTAGCCGTTTCGGGACGCGATTGTCCGTCACTGCCGGTCATACCGATTTTAGCATAGATCAGTTTTTCGATGGCGGCCGTTTCTTTTTTTGCTTCGGCATCGGAGATCAACTTTAAATTTTTCAACATTTCGACACGTCTCAAAGCCGTCGCCCCTTCAAGAATATCTTTGGGAACGGGAGCCGGATCCATGCGATAAAACGG
>CALXTY010000166.1 GCA_944391535.1 uncultured Alphaproteobacteria bacterium | reverse complement strand
CCTTCCCCGCCGGAGAAAGCGTATACGGCAACAATCCGCCAAGATTAACGGCTCGGCGCGTTTCCCATTCTTCTTGCGTTACATATTTTTCATCGCGCAAACGAATAAAGGTTAAAAAGCGCAAGACAACATTTCTGTCCCCTTCATCAAGCATATCCAGTCCGCCTTTAACGATTTGAGACTGACTTTTGACAGGCTCCGTGACGGAAAGCCGCTCATTAACCACATTCACCTGAGCCGCGGGAAAAGCGGAAGCCGTAAAAACCGACATTTGAGTTGCCGGATCAACAACCGCCAACGGCACCTGAGGCAAGTTCATCGCGGACAAACGATTGGCCGCCGCTTTTTTCAATTCTTCCGCCGGAACATTGCGAGCAGATCCCAACATACTGATATCCACACTGTCGGAAGCCGCCGCCTGTTCATAAAAAGCGCGCGCCCGATTGGGATACCCCAGGCTTTCATAGGAAAGTCCGGCAACCATCATGGCATAAGCATCATTCGGATTATCTTGCAACGCTTTTTGCGCGTAATGGACGGCATCTTCGTGATTTCCAGCCGACCAGCTCAAAATTGATTGTTCCGTATTTGTTTTAAACAACGAACTGCCGGGCGTCGAACAACCGCAAACCAAAACGGATACGGTTAAAACGGCGGTACTGACCGTTCGAGACAAGTGGCTGCGTATTTTCATGATTTCCCCCATTTTTCCCGTAATTTATCTTTATTCAACACAAACCATTGCACGGCGATAATCGTCAAAGCGTTGTTAAATTTGCCTTGGTTTAACATTTGTTCAACTTCTTGAGACGACAAAACAACGACGCGGATATCTTCCCCTTCGTTTTCCAAGCCGGCATATTTCGGCAGATGATCGACGTTAACGCGTCCGCAAAAGACATACAATCTTTCGGATATACCGCCCGGAGAAGCAAAATAATCCGCAATCGGTTCCAGATCCGTCACCGTCACGCCGGCTTCTTCTTTGGCTTCACGAATAACAACCTGCCAAGGCGTTTCCCCTTCGTCAATAATACCGGCGGCACATTCCAAAACCCACGGATACGCGCCGGCGGTAAAAACGCCCACCCGAAACTGTTCGACAAAAACCAACCGATCACGATCGGGATCATATAATAAAACTCCCGCCGAATTGCCGCGCTCCATGACTTCACGCGAAATCGGACGGCTCATCGTTCCGTTGTAACGAGGATATTTTAAAAGATATTCGTCCACCCTGAAAAACTTTTCATACAGAGTTTCTTTTCCGATCACCTCTATATTTTCAGGTATCCTTTCGACCATAATTAAAAATCTCCCCTCGTTGAAACGAATGTAGTATAGTGAACAAAGATTAATAAATTTCAAACATTTTCAGGAGCTTTCCCCCCATGGAAATTTTGACGACCGAACAAATGTACAATGCCGACAAAGAAACTTGTGCAAAAATCATGCCGGAAATACAATTAATGGAAAACGCGGGGTTCGCTGCAGCTTGCCAAATCACAAAAAATTATAAAAAACGCCCCGTTATCGTACTGTGCGGCACCGGCAATAACGCGGGAGACGGATTTGTGGTCGCCCGAATACTGCGCAACTGGGGCTGGCCCGTCGAAGTCGCTTTCATCGGCGATGAAAAAAAATTATCCCCCGCCGCTCGAATTAATTTTGACAGATTCAAAGGAATAATCCGTCCGCCTTCTTTTAAAAGACTGAAAAAAATGGAACAACAAAACGGTCTGTTTGTTGACGCCGTTTTCGGAATCGGTCTGACGCGTCCGATCCAAAATGATGTCGCGGACTTTATTAACGCTTTAAACGAAACATCCCTGCCCTGCGTTGCGTTGGACATTCCCAGCGGAATACAGGCCGACACGGGAAAGGTTCTGGGAACGGCTCCTTTTTGTGACATGACGATCACTTTTTGCCGACCGAAAATCGGTCATTTTCTCTATCCCGCCAAAGAAAGGATCGGAAAATTGGTCGTCTGTCCGATCGGCATTCCCGATGACATTGTGTTAAAACAAAATCCGAAGCTTTACGCAAACACGCCGGAGTTATTCGAAATTCCCGTATCAAGCGCTTATGACCATAAATATTCGCGCGGTTCCGTGCTTGTTTGCGCCGCGGAAATGACGGGAGCCGCCCGATTAACGGCAAACGCCGCGCGCAGAGCCGGCGCCGGTTGGGTCGCCGTTTCCTGCAGAACCGAAGACAGGACAATCTTTCAAAACGACCTGCCGGGATTGATTGTTCAAACGGCGGAAAGCCCCGAAGAATTTGAACATCAGGTCAACAGCAAAAAAATAAATGCCGTCATTATCGGCATGGGTGCCGAAAAAAACGAACGAACCAAAAAATTCTTACATATTATCGCAGAATCAAAAAAGCCTTTCGTCGCAGATGCCGGCGCATTAAACTTCATCAAAAACGTCAAAGATCTTTCTCATGGGGTCATTACGCCTCACAGTGCGGAATTTAAGCGATTGTTCCCTGATCTGACCGGCAACGACAAACTGACTCAAGCTCTGAGCGCGGCAGAGACACTTCGTTGCACCGTCATCTTAAAAGGCGCGGATACGATCATCGCTTCCGAGGACGGACGCGCCGCCATTAACGAAACCGACTGCTTCGATCTGGCGACCGCGGGCAGCGGAGATGTCTTAAACGGGATCATCGGCGCCATGCTGGCAAAAGGATTAACCCCGTTTGAGGCCTCTTGCGCCGCTGTCTGGCTCCATTCCAGAGCCGCGGAAAAAGCCGGTGAAAATCTGATTGCGGAAGACATCATTGCCTGTTTAAAATAAAAAGATGTATATTTTTTATTTGTTGCGACATAAATTTTGGGTCATGTATTACTGTTTCAGACACGGTTTGTTCTGGCGCGGCATCATACATGACTGGGATAAATTGTTTTTGCCCTCAATGCTTTACGTTTATGCGAAGTATTATCCGCAAATCAGAAAAATTCGCGACAAATCCGGAAATTACGATCCTTGTTCGGCTCCCGAAGATTATCAAAAAGCCATTTTATCTCATTTCAACAGATCCAGACATCACTGGCAATATTGGATTTTAGCCAACGGCGTTTCTTATAAGGCTTTGGACATGACGGAAACGGACGTACGGGAAATGATTTGCGATTGGGCGGGCGCCGGACGCACGCGACAAGGAAAAAACTGGACGAAACGTCAAGTGCGCGATTTTTTCAACAACACGCGCGACAAAATGGTTTTATCCGAAAACACCGTCAAACTGATTGAAAAAAATCTGGACTCTATGGGGTGGTGAGCTCAGCGACCGATCCCGACATAATCAAAGCCCAAATTTTCGGCTTCCGCCTTATTCAACAGATTACGCAAATCGACAATCTTCGGCAAATTAAGCAACGCTTTGATTTTTGCCAGATCCAACGTTTTAAAGTCCGCCCATTCGGTCAAAACGGCCAAAACATCGGCTCCGCTTGCGGCGGCATAAGCGTCGGCGGCATACTTAATTTTGTCACCGACCAATTTCTTTGCCGTTTCCATGGCTTTGGGATC
>CALXTY010000165.1 GCA_944391535.1 uncultured Alphaproteobacteria bacterium | reverse complement strand
ATAAAGTCATTGCAGACAGAATCGAAGCGGCTTCCTATGCCATCGCGGCGGCGATTACGCGCGGAAAAATCGAAATCACCGATGTTCAATTGGATATTATGGCGGCGGTGGCTCATGTTTTAACAGATATCGGCGTCACAATTACGGAAACGGAAAACGGTTTTATTTCAGATGCGTCCGATGCTTACCTGATCGGCACGGACGTCATGACGGAACCTTATCCGGGATTTCCGACAGACGTGCAGGCTCAATTAACGGCTTTGCTAACGACGGTCAGCGGTGCTTCCTTAATTACGGAATCCATCTTTGAAAACCGCTTTATGCACGTGCCGGAACTGGCTCGCATGGGCGCCAACATCAACGTTCACGGCGTTTCTTCGGCAATCGTTCGCGGCGTGCGCCAATTATCGGGCGCCGAAGTCATGGCGACGGACTTAAGAGCGTCCATGTGTTTGGTGTTGGCGGGACTTGCCGCGCAAGGGGAAACAATCATCAACCGCGTTTATCATTTGGATCGGGGATACGAACATCTGGAAGAAAAATTGTCTTCTTGCGGAGCGCGCATTGAAAGACTGCACGGAGAATAAACATTATGTCCGACTTGATCATCGCTCTGCCCAAAGGACGAATTTTAGAAGAGCTTTCCCCCTTTTTCAAAGCCGTCAACATTCTTCCCGAAGAAGCTTTTTTCGATAAAAATTCCCGCCTGCTTCGTTTTAAAACGAATCACGACAATATTGATCTCATCCGTGTCCGCAGCTTTGACGTTGCGACTTTTGTCGCTTTCGGCGCCGCTCAAATCGGTATTTGCGGCAATGACGTTTTGGCCGAATTCGATTATTCGGAAATTTACGCTCCGTTGGACTTGAGGATCGGCAAATGCCACATGGCCGCGGCGGCGCCGGCGGGCGATGAAAAAGATTCTTTTGATCGTCAGGGACATATCCGTGTCGCCACGAAATATCCGAACGTCACCAAAAAATATTACCAATCCAAAGGCATTCAGGCGGAATGTGTCAAGCTGTCCGGCGCAATGGAACTGGCGCCGACCATCGGATTATGCAACAGAATTGTGGATGTCGTTTCTTCGGGAGCGACACTAAAAGCCAACGGCTTAATCGAAATCGACCATATCTTGGACGTGTCCGCCCGACTGATCGTGAACAGGACGGCATTTAAAACCAGAACGACGGAACTGAGCGCATGGCTGGACAAATTCAAAGGAGTTCTCAATGACGTTAAAGCTTAATATTCGTGACGCAAATTTTGAAAAGGATTTTGTTTCCTTTTTAAATTCAAAGCGGGAAAACGCCCCCGACGTCAACGCTCTTGTGGCGGAGATATTGGATCATGTCCGCAAAGACGGAGATCAAGCCGTTTTAAATTACACCAACAAATTCGACCGGCAGGACTTAACCGTTGAAACGATGCGTTTCAGCGCAGACGAAATCGATCAAGCCGTTAAATCCTGCGACAAAGAAACGTTGGACGCTTTATATCTTGCGGCCGAAAGGATTGAAGCCTTTCACGAAAAACAAATGCCCGAAAGTCATTTTTTCAACGATGAAACCGGCGCTTTGTTAGGTTGGCGTTGGACGCCGGTTTTATCGGCGGGACTATACGTTCCGGGCGGAACGGCGGCTTATCCGTCTTCTGTTTTAATGAATGCCGTACCGGCGAAAGTGGCAGGCGTCAAACGCATCGTCATGGTTGTTCCGACACCGGACGGCAAAGTCAATCCTTTGGTTTTAGCCGCGGCGGACTGCGTCGGCATAGACGAGATTTACAGGATCGGCGGCGCGCAAGCCATTGCCGCTTTGGCTTTCGGGACGCAAACGATCAAGCCGGTTGATATGGTTGTCGGCCCCGGAAACGCGTATGTTGCGGCGGCAAAACGTCAAGTGTTCGGGCAAGTCGGAATCGATATGATCGCCGGACCTTCTGAAATTTTGGTGATTGCGGATCGTTCCGCCAATCCGGAATGGGTCGCGGCGGATTTGCTTTCCCAAGCCGAACATGACGTGTCGGCACAGTCCATTTTAATTACGGACGATACGGATTTTGCCGGTCAGATCGAAGAACAGATTGAAAAACAATTGAAACAGCTCAGCCGTGAAGCGATCGCCCGCAAAAGCTGGGAAGACAACGGCGCGATTATTTTTGTCGAAGATCTGAAACAACAATGCGGAGAATTAACGGACAGAATCGCGCCCGAGCACCTGGAATTATGCGTCAAGGATCCCGAAGAACTATGCAAACACATTCATCACGCCGGATCGATCTTTTTGGGTTATCACACCCCCGAAGCGATCGGAGATTATGTCGGCGGTCCGAACCATGTGTTGCCGACAGCCCGCAGTGCGCGTTTTTCTTCGGGCTTAGGTGTTCAAAATTTTATGAAAAGAACCACTCTTTTATCCTGCACGGACAAAACGCTTAAAGAAATCGGACGATCCGCCGTTTTATTGGCCGAAGCCGAAGGATTGACGGCTCACGGCAATTCGGTGAAAAAAAGACTGTAAATAATGTTTTTTTAGTCATTTGAAAATTTTTTGTCTCTTTTCTTAGGGATCAAGATTTGATATCTTTATTTCTGTCAGAAAAGATATACAGAGGTTTCAAAATGACAGACTTCATTCCACGCCAGTATAATTATGTCTTGGAAACAGGAACGATTGGCACCGATAATGAAAATATTGCCAATATCTTATATAACATTAATCAAATGGAAATGAAGGCTTCCTTTTCTTCCAAGGATAAAGAAGAAATGGAAAACACTTTGGCTGACGCTTTGTTTATGGTGACGGATTGCAAAGTGCACTTTAAACGCTTTGTTCAGGATTTTTCAAAAAAATTGAATAATGATGATATCGTTGCCTTTAATTCCGATCTGGACAGCGTTTTAAAAATCGTCCGTGCCGCCGAAACCCCTGATATCGACACCAACGCCATTCATTCGGCAATTCTTTTTGCTTATAAAAAGTTATTGTCGGTTGTTCCGCTTTTAATTGATTTAGACGATCAATCTTTGGGAAAAGTAAAATAAAATTCGCTTCTTGCGCAGGAGAAAACAAAAATGGAAATTCAAGACAGAATGTTAAAAGAAATGATGATGTTGGCCGACAAGCTTGTCATGTGTTCATCTTCTTTTGATGTTTATCAGGAATATATGCAGGAATATGCGGATGTCTTGGGGGTAACGCCTCCGACGTCAAGACAACTCAGACAACACTACGAAAACAATTCCGAAAAATATGAACGCAACGAAAAGCATATTATCGAAGCCGCTTCCAGATTGGTTCATTTCAATGATCAAATCGAAATTTCTCCGCAACAAAAAGCAGAACTGGGATTAAACGATATCGGTGAAAATATCGCCAAAGGGCCTCATTTGACAATTTTAGACGGCGGCCCCGGAGCCGGAAAATCCTTCAGTCTGGGTAAAGCCATGGACGCGATGGCGGCTCCCGTCATTTGTCTGGGCGCGACAAAATCGGCGGCGGCCGGATTGTTTAAAGATATGGATGTCATCCGTCAGAAACAAAAAAAAAAAGGGGAAAACAGCGTTTC
>CALXTY010000164.1 GCA_944391535.1 uncultured Alphaproteobacteria bacterium | reverse complement strand
GGACTGAAAATCAGCATTTCGGCGATTTTCGAAGGAATCGGAGCTTCTTTATAGATGCTGCGGTAAGCGTGCCACCCGCCGACCGAACGCAACATTTCGCCCCATTGACAATAATCAATCAAGCCTTTATCCGTCGCATTCGGGGGCAATAAAATATGATATTTCACGTCCAAAAGGCGCGCCGTAAAATCGGCACGTTCAATATACGTTCCCATTCTGGCGAACTGGAAAGCGTCATCATAGACCATCATGGAAACGGTCTGCCCGCGGAACAATTCCGTTCTGTCTTTTACCCATTCGAAAAACTCGCGGAATCCCCTTCGTTCCAGCGAATCATAATACAGCCCCTGCAATTCGATCCAGGTCGTATTGATGCTTTCGAACATTTCTTCGGGCAGGATACTGCGTTCGGAACGCGTGTTTTCCCGTGTTGCTTTAATGCAGGAAAAGACGCTGGAGGGATTTTCGAGATCGAAAATCATAAAATTCAAAACATTTTTTGAGCTCAGCTGATCGTATTTGGCTTTAAAGCCTTCGATTTGCCCTGAAATCGTCAGAATCGGATCCCAGCCGACACCGCCGCCCGGCAATTGTTCCATGCGGTAGGCGGCTTCCAACAGGCGCACAATGTCCTGAGCGCGTTCGACCATACGCGCCATCCAGTAAATATTATCGGCAGTTCTGCTTAACATCGTCCCCTCCTTACGCGCCAAGAACCCAGGTGTCTTTTGTTCCGCCGCCCTGCGATGAATTGACGACCAGAGACCCTTCCCGCAACGCCACACGCGTCAACGCCCCCGGAACGACAACGACCTTTTCCGGATTTTGCATCAAAGCGTACGGACGCAAATCGACATGACGCGGAGCAATCCCTTCCGCCTGCAAAGTCGGACAGGACGACAGCGCCAAAGTCGGCTGAGCGATATAATGATCGGGGTGCTCTTTGATTTTTTCTTTAAACAGATCGATTTCGGCTTTTGTCGCTTTCGGCCCGATCAGCATGCCGTATCCGCCCGATCCGTGCGTTTCTTTTATCACCAGCTCGCCGATATGTTCCAGGACGTATTTGCAATCATCGGGCTTTGCCAGCGTATAAGTCGGCACATTTGATAAAATCGGCTTTTCGCCCAAATAGAACTCTATCATCTGCGGCACATACGGATAAACCGACTTGTCATCGCCGACACCGTTTCCGATCGCGTTGACCAAAGTCACGTTTTTCTTCATGGCGGCGCGATACAATCCCGCACACCCCAGTAAAGAATCTTTTCTGAAAACTTCCGGATCAAGGAATTGATCGTCAATGCGGCGATAGATGACATCGACTTTTTCAGGACCTTCGATCGTGCGCATATAAACGCAGTCGTCACTGTCCACGAACAGATCTTGTCCCGTGACCAGCTCGATGCCCATTTCGGACGCCAGAAAAGCGTGTTCGAAATAAGCACTGTTGTATATCCCCGGCGTAAAGACGACCGCGCGCGGATTTTCCACTCCTTCGGGCGCCGAAGCCGCCAACGTCTTTTTTAATTCCTGCGGATAGTGGTTGACAGGCAACACATTGTATTCTTTAAACAAATCGGGAAACAGGCGCATCATGACTTCGCGGTTTTCCAACATATAGGAAACCCCCGAAGGACAACGCATATTGTCTTCCAGAACATAGAAATTGTCCGCGTCAACCCGCACGATATCAATCCCCGATATATGCGTATGGACTTTATTGGGCGGCGTAAAGCCTTCGACTTCGGCGGTGTATTCCGAATTTTGCAAAATCAGATCCTGCGGAATCAGCCCCGCTTTCAGAATATCGCGCTGAGAATAAACGTCTTCCAAAAAACGGTTTAACGCCTTGACGCGCTGACAGATCCCCGCGTTTAACTTTTCCCATTCCTTATTTGAAATAATTCTGGGGATCGGATCAAACGGAATTAAACGTTCCACACCGGTTTCCTCACCGTAAACGGCAAAGGTAATCCCCATTCTTCGGAACAACAGATCCGCTTGTTTGTTTCTTTGTTCCAGAGTTTCCGCGGGTTGGGCGTTCAGCCATTTGCCGTACAAAGCGTAAGCCTGCGACAAAGTCCCGTCCCGATTAATCATTTCATCATAAGAAGAAGACGTATAAAAAGCGTTTTGAACGCAACCGTTTTTTGCATCATGGGACATAAAGGCGATCCTCCTGATTTGCTTTAAACAAAAAGATATTATATGTTAGTTTGTTCTTAATCAAATTTTATGAGAATATTTTTCAATAATTATCCGATTCATATAGGAAAAAAACGATGAGAAAAACGGTATTTTTCTTGATTTTTTTAGGACTTTGCTCTTGTACGCGGATTATCGTTCCCGGTACGAACGAAACCATTATTTTACAACAACCCGTCACGCGTGAAGTCTTTTACTGCGAGTCGGACGAATACGTTTCCGCCGCCGTCTGTGCCGCCGAACTTGAAGAAATGGGCTTTGTGCGCCTGACGGACAAATCCGTCTTCCCCGGCAAAGACGATTTACTGCAAAAAGGGTCTTATCCGCCGCGGCGTTTCCGTGACAACCAAAATATCCCGCGCTGGTGATTAAATGGTCGCCCGCATCTGCAGCGTTGCATTTAAAGGCATAGATGTTCTGCCGATCACAACGGAAGTTCACATTGCCAACGGTCTGCCCGCTTTTACGATCGTGGGACTGCCCGACAAAGCGGTCGGCGAAAGCAAAGAACGCGTCCGTGCGGCCTTAAGTTCGATCGGTTTGGCCTTACCTTCAAAACGGATCACCGTCAATCTGGCTCCGGCAGATGTGATCAAAGAAGGTTCTCATTTTGACTTGCCGATTGCGGTCGGATTGTTGTGCGCGATGGGGATCATCGCTTCGGAACAATTTGCCGATTTGTGCGTTATGGGAGAGTTGGGCTTGGACGGTCGGATCGCGCCTGTGGCCGGAGTCCTGCCGGCGGCGATGTCGGCAACGGCGCAGGATCAGGGATTTGTTTGCCCCAAGCAACAAGGATCGGAAGCCGCTTGGTCCGGCAACAGAAACATTATCGCTCCGGACAGTCTTTCCGAACTGATTCTATGCTTTAAAGAAGGTAAAGTGTTACCCGCTCCGGTTCCGGGAAAAATCGAAAAAGATCCCGTCTTTGCCGACATGAAGGAAATCAAAGGACAGGAAAACGCCAAACGCGCGGCGGAAATCGCCGCGGCGGGCGGACACAATCTGTTAATGATCGGTCCTCCGGGATCGGGAAAGTCAATGCTGGCGGCGCGTATCCCCGGTTTGTTACCCCCGTTAACGACAAAAGAAATCTTGGAAGTCAGCATGATTCATTCGGTTGCGGGCTTGTTACGGGACGGCAATCTGATCACGCAACGCCCGTTTCGCGCGCCGCATCATTCGGCGTCCATGCCGGCGTTGATCGGAGGCGGGCAAAAAGCGCGTCCGGGAGAAATTTCTCTGGCGCACAAAGGCGTCCTTTTTTTGGACGAACTGCCCGAATTTTCACGCGTTGCTCTTGATTCCCTACGACAACCGCTGGAAACGGGTGAAGTTTCGGTTGCCCGCGTCAGCATGCACGTCACATATCC
>CALXTY010000163.1 GCA_944391535.1 uncultured Alphaproteobacteria bacterium | reverse complement strand
TTTTTTTAATGATACGGCGACCACCGAGATCTACACTCTTTCCCTACACGACGCTCTTCCGATCTGTTCATTTGGTTTGCGCGCGCCGGAAACAAACACTTTTAACGGCTCGCGTTTCAAGAAAGCGTCCGTCTTGGCGCGTTTTTGCACCTTCGACTTATTTTCCAAAATCTTGGCTTTCTTTGTTTCCGTTTCACCCAAAGATTTGGAAACAACCTCGTAGACGTTTTTGGACAGCCCCGGCTTTGCCATGACTTTTTCCAAAGCTTTTTTCATCAAAGCCTGACGTTCGGGATCAAACCTGCGCCACGAAGTCAACGGTTTAACCGTATCGGCGGCAACCAACGGATTGATGCCGTCCAGTTTAACAGCCATATCGGCAACAAATTCGTAACCGGAACCGTCTTTGGCATGAAAAGCCTTTTGATTACCTGAAAAACGTCGCATAACGGCACGAACTTTATTCGGATTCGTAATCGCAAAAGCTTCATGTTCAACCGCCGCTTTCGCGCTGTCCAGACCTTCTGCGGCAACAACACCCAACCATTTATTAACGACCAGTTCTTCATCTTTAAAGCGATTGTAAAAATCATTAACGATCGGTTTGCCCGTTTCCATATTGGCGGCGACGCTTAATGCGGCAAAACGATCCGTCATGTTGTTCGCTTTTTCGTACTGAGCCGCGACACGATCCGTATATTCCGGTTTTTCCGTGGAAGCCAGATATGCCAAAGCTTTGTTTTTCAAAGCGCGTTCTCCGGCGTCTTTAGCCACCGGCTTAAACGGCTTTTCAACATTCAGAGAATCATAAACACGAACCAGATCTTTTTCGAAACGCTGTACGAAGGCGTCCGAAACCATTTTGCGCGCTTTGGCAATCGCGTCGACATCGACAACGTCCATCTGATCGGCGATATACTTTTCAGAAGGCAGATCCAAAGCTTTTGCGACAAACGCCTTATCCAGATTCGGATCCTTTAAGTAAGACCCCAACGCATTCAGATAGCCCTCATCGACTTTGGGTTCTTTACCGGTCTGAATATCCTTGACCATACCGATCATTTTTTGAACGCCGTATTGCTGTGCCGCGTCCCAACGATTGAACAAGTCTGAATCATGCGCCATCAAGTGCGCGCGTTCCGCATCACTGTAATCCATATGAAAATTAATCGGAGCCGTAAAATCGCGATTGGCGGACAGAACGGGCTTTTCTTTGACGTTGACAAACGTAAAGACGGCTTCGTCTTTATCCAAGATCATCACGCGGGACGTTCCCTGCGGTTCTTTTTCTCCTGCCAACTGCATCGGCATATCTTTACCGTCTTTGCCCAACAGCCCCATTTCCATCGGAATAACGAAAGGCAATTTGGTGTCCTGCCCCGGCGTCGGCTTTGTCGCCTGACGCAATTTCAGCGTATAGGTCTGATTCTTTTCGTCATATACGCCCTCGGCATAAACAGAGGGTGTTCCGGCCTGAGAATACCAACGTTTAAACTGTGTCAGATCTTTTCCTGAAACGTCCTCCATACATTTGGCGTAATCGTCAATCGTAACGGACTTTCCGTCATTGCGCGAAAAATGCAAATCATTGGCTTCGCGAAATTTTTCCTTCCCGAGCATTTTTTCGTACATACGGACGATTTCAGCCCCTTTGTTGTAGATCGTCGATGTATAGAAGTTATTAATTTCGACATAAGATTCGGGGCGAACGGCATGCGCGGTCGGACCGGCGTCTTCGGCAAACTGTCCGGCACGCAGACTGGACACGTTTTCAATACGATTAACCGAACGCGAACGCATGTCGCGCGAAAATTCCTGATCACGGTAAACCGTCAACCCTTCTTTCAAAGACAGATTGAACCAATCGCGCACCGTCACGCGGTTACCCGACCAGTTATGGAAATATTCGTGTCCGACGACCCCTTCGATTCCGGCATAATCGGAATCCGTCGCCGTATGCGCGTCAGCAATCACATAAGCGCTGTTAAAAATATTCAGTCCTTTGTTTTCCATCGCGCCTTGGTTAAAGTCTGAAACGGCAACCAGATTGAACAGATCCAGATCGTATTCGCGACCGAAGACCTTTTCGTCCCAAGCCATCGAGCGTTTAATGGATTCCATTGTGTAGCCCAACTTGTCTTTTTGGCCTTTATTGGCATAAACGCCCAAAGTCACTTCGCGCCCCGACATTGTGACAAATTTGTCGTTGATATAGTCAAGATCGCCGCCGACCAACGCGAACAAATAAGACGGTTTCGGGAACGGATCGTTCCATGTCACGGCCGTTCTGCCGTCCGCCATTTTTTCTTCTTTAATCAGGTTACCGTTGGACAACAGGCAGGGCAATTTTTCCTTATCGGCGCGCAATGTCGTCGTAAAGACGCTGGTGACATCAGGATGATCCAAATAATAGGTGATCCGACGGAAACCTTCGGGTTCGCACTGCGTACAGAACATACCGTTCGACACATACAAACCTTCAAGTTTTGTATTGGCTTTCGGGTGGATTTCCGTACCGATCGACAGTTCGAATTCTTTCGGCGGATTTAAAATCGTCAAGCCTTTATCATCAACGACATATTCTTCCGGTTTTAAAGGACGGCCGTCTATGGCGATCCCCGTCAAAGTCAACTCGTCACCATCCAAACGCAAAGGACGAACTTCTCCGGAAGAAGCATCGTAATCGCTTTTGATTTTTAACGTCGAAGCGACTTGCGTATTTTCCTCGTCCAGATCGAAATCCAAATGAACGGATTCGATTTTATAATCCGGTTTTTTGTAATCCTTTAAATATTTGACATTCGGTGAATTTGCCGACATTGATTTCTCCCTGTCAAAAGTGTAAAATTTGCCTAAAATCTTGTCTATATTAGCGATCTTTTTTGTCCAAAACAAGAAAAAAATAGAGCGTTTTTATTATTGCTTCGATTAACGTATAAGACGCTTAATTTTTTTAAAAGTTTTGAATAAATGTTAATTCCAAGGTCATTTTTTTGTATTCCCGTTGCCAGACATTGGATTTTTTATCGGTATACGCGAATGTAACGGCCGGGACGACGCCGAACAGGGAAAACTTTTTATTTGACAATCGTAAAGCGTAACGAAACGTCTTGTCTTTTTCTCTGATTTGTTCAAAGTTCAAATCACGCACGAACCATGCGGGACGATCATAAGTCACCCATTGAACGGACGGTTCCGCATAGACGGAAAAGCCTAAAGGCAGTTCGGCGCCGAAACCTATTCCGGCTAAAAATTTACGATTTGAATACATGGGATTTTTTGTTTTTTCACGTTCGGCCGCCCCACGCAAAACAAAATAAGACGCGGCATTCAGGCTCAATATCGTCCGCGCTGAAAGCGAAGCGATCGATCCGTCCAAGACAGATCCGTAATGATCATATTTTACTGAGGAATACTCGCCGCCTAACGAAAGCAACAGACGCCTTGACAGATCATAATCCGACTGAACAATCACCCCCGAAGACGAGTTATAGGCTTGATGGCCGTAATATCGTTTCAGACCTTTGGCCGCGACCCAGATTTCTCCTTTTTTCCAAACATACTTAGGGCCGGCGGCTATGGAATACAACAAATCGTCATACTCGCTGTTATCATA
>CALXTY010000162.1 GCA_944391535.1 uncultured Alphaproteobacteria bacterium | reverse complement strand
CACGCCGAAATTATTGATCGCCGAACCGAAAAAGACCGGCGTTTGTATTCCTTCCAGATATAACTGTCTGTCAAAAGCGGGACAAACGCCTCGAACCATTTCAACGTCTTCACGCAATTTTGCAACCAGATCCGCCGGCAACAATGCGTCCAACTTCGGATCGTTTAATCCGTTGCAGACTTCGGCCTCGGCTGTTGCGCCGCGTTCCATTAAAAACAGGCGATCGTTCAACAGATCATAGCACCCTTTGAAATCACGTCCCGATCCGATCGGCCACGTGACCGGAGCAACTTCCAAAGCCAACATGTCCTCAATCTCCGACAACAACGCGAAAGGATCTTGAGAATCTCGATCCATCTTGTTGATAAATGTAATAATCGGGACATCTCTTAATCGGCAAATTTCAAACAGTTTGCGGGTTCTGGCTTCAATCCCTTTCGCCGCGTCGATCACCATCACGGCGGAATCCACAGCCGTTAAAACACGATAGGTGTCTTCGGAAAAGTCTTCGTGTCCCGGCGTGTCCAGTAAATTAAAGGTACAGTCTTTATACTCATATGTCATCACGGACGAAGCCACTGAAATACCGCGTTCACGTTCCACTTTCATCCAGTCGGAACGCGCTCTGCGTTGTTCTCCGCGCGCTTTGACCGCGCCGGCCATTTGAATGGCACCTCCGAACAACAACAGTTTTTCGGTTAATGTCGTCTTCCCCGCGTCAGGGTGGGAAATAATGGCAAACGTTCTGCGATGTGCCGTTTGTTCTGCAAAAAAAGTCATTTCCGCCTCGATTGATTTAAATGATGAAAGTTTGATTTCTTTTAACATTTTGAACGTCAAAAGAAAAGAAATGAAACGATTTTTTCGGGTTATTTTTCTTTCAGGCTAATAATTTTCTTTTTAGACACAATACCCAAAGAAATAACCATTTTCAATCCGTCTTCGACGGAAACATCTAAAGGAATGACGTCTTTTTTCCGATATAAACTCCAATAACCGGACGTCGGATTGGGCGTTGTCGGCACATAGACCGAAACCAAATCATCATCATGCAAAGTATTGGATAAAGCATAAGGAACATCAGAAGTAATAAAAGCGACCGTCCAAACATCTTTTCTAGGAAATTCGACCAGAACGACTTGCCGAAACGCGTTTGATTTCTTTGAGAAAACCGTTTCGAACAATTGTTTGAAAGTGGCGTAAACGCCAGACAAGACCGGCATTCTCGCCCACATCAATTCCCATCCGCTGATCAACAAACGTCCCAAATAGCCTGTTGTAAACGCGCCCAACAAAATCAAAACGACGACGACGATAACAACCCCCAAACCGGGAATCGCAAACGGTAAAAATTTTTCAGGATTATATTCCGCCGGTAACAAATGACGGACATGGTCATCAATGAAACTGACAAAAAGAACCGTCAGATAAATCGTCAACGCCGCCGGAGCCGTTACCAACAGCCCCGTAAAAAAATAGGTTCGCAAACGAGAGATGAAAGTTGTTTTGATTTCTTTGGAAGAATCGGGCGCAGATGAATCCGGCATAGTTTCCTCCCCGGGATCAAGCCAATTGCAAAATACCTTTTTCGATCGCTTTTAACATGACAGCGATATCACGCCATCCGGGCACGGGCTTGCCGTCATCTTGAAATAAATCTATACCTTTACGGAAGCAATATTCATAAACATCTTCGGGGTCAGAATCCAAAACCTCGTCCCACAAAGTTTCCATTTCCGGATTGTTATAATCGGGGACGTCGCCAAAAATACCATACAGAACCGTTTCACGATCATCTGAATATAAAAGAGCGGACAACGGATCCGCCGCGGAAGAAATATCCGCCATTTGTTGCTGTTTTTCCTCTTGAGACGGTAAGAATGAGGCGGCACGGATCAAATTTTCTTCCGTATATTGATTAGACAAGTTGATTTCCTTTCCTCGAACGAAACTTCATTGCTTTATATAGATTGCAAGTTTCCCATAAATCTGTCAAGAACCCGTTAACAAAAAAATTCTTTTTATAAAACTTTAATTTTATTTTTAATTTCATAGAGTTCTATAAAAAAAAGCACCGTTGATTCACGGTGCTTTTTGTACGGTTTTTCCTTTTAGCGACCGCCGGTTTTCACTCTTAACGCCGAAGCCATCGCCATAGACTGGTTGTTTGCTTTATCCTTGGATTTTTCCACGGATTGGAAACGGAAATATTTGTTCAAGTCTTTAAAGCCGCCTTCCAAAGTAACCATTTTTTCTTTGTACTGCTTGCCCAAGGCCGGATCTTCTTTTGACATTTTGGCCAACATATCCAAATGCGCCTGAGCCCCGACTTTGTAATCAGACATTTCGTTGATCTTTGAATACATTTCCTGCGCTTTCGGACAGACTTCAGATCCTTCTTTCTGCCAAGCGAAATGACATCCCAAACGAACGGCACCGCCGTCGGATTTAATATTGTCGCCGACCATAACCGTTTCTTCGGCTTTCGCACCGTGACGATCCATAATGGCCTGCATGACATCCATATTCGGTTTCCATACGTCACCGGCATTCATAACCAGCTTGTCACCCAACTTGGCGACCAACTGATCCCGATAGCCGTCATAACGACCACCCGTCACCTGCATCGGAGCTTTTTTGAATTGCGCTTTGCCGTCAATCATTTCGGTCGTTCCGTCAGCACGACAAACCAAACCGTCCACCAGATCAAGCGGGAAATTCATGTCAGCCATACGGGCAATCGCACCGGAAGCCGGCGAATCCGTATATAAAACAAACTGAGCACCGGCTGCTTTTGCCTTACGTATCGTCGCGACGACACCTTCATACATTTTATTGCCGCTGTGATATTCCTTTGCAACATTATGGCAAATTTGAGCATCGCTCTTTTCCAAACGGGCGCGTTCTTCCGCCGATTTTCCTTCCAAGCTCAAAGACGGGGTTTCTTTTAACAGATCCGGAAAATTATGAAAACGGGCGTAACCGTCTGCATTTTCACGAATATCCGCATACAATGCATCCTTTTCCATACCGCGGCTGGCGGCCAAGGCTTCAATCCCCTTATCCCATGCCAATCCCCAGTTATTGAAATAATCCGAAATCGTGTTATCAATGTCACTGACAATCAATTTGACCGGTTTCTTTTCGCTGACCATGAGAAATTCACTCCTAAAAAACATTTATTATTCATTTTATACCGAAGGTTTTTTCTTTTTTCAAGCACATTTTGTCCATAATTCTCTTTTTTTTCGAATTTTCTCAGAAAGAAACAAAAAATATTTTAAAAATCAATATGATACAAAACTTTTTATTTTTCTAGCACAGCTTTTAAATCCCTTTGCCGATTTCCCTCTTTTCCAAAAATGCGTAATAAAATAAAACAAAAAAAAGCAAATTAGACAAAAATATCTTGAGTCGTTTCTCAAAAAATAGTGTTGTCAAAAAATTCAACCGCCGTAATATAACGACACTTTTGTCTTACACAACGATTTTACAGAAAATGACTGAAAAGAAAAAAGCCTCTATTGATTCCTTATTAGATATTATGGCTCGTCTGCGCGATCCTGAAAACGGTTGTCCGTGGGATTGCAAACAAACCGTTCAAAGCATTTCCGGCTATACCGTCGAAGAAGCTTACGAAGTCCGTCAGGCGGCCGATTTTCTTCAAAAGTATATTCTTTTGCAGGTTTT
>CALXTY010000161.1 GCA_944391535.1 uncultured Alphaproteobacteria bacterium | reverse complement strand
TGATTGAAATTGTCGAAGAGGCAAAACAGTTGGCCGCCACAGGGACACAAGACTTAATGCTGTTGGGGCAAAACGTTAACGCTTGGCATGGGGAAGGGGAAGACGGGAATCCTTCGGATCTCAGTCGCCTGATCAAGGTCGTTGCCGAAATTGACGGCATAGAGCGTATTCGGTATGTGACATCATACCCGTCCGACTTTACCGACGAGATGATCGCCATGCATCGGGATATTCCCAAAGTGATGCCGTATTTGCATTTGCCGATCCAATCGGGTTCGGACAGAATATTGAAGAAGATGAACCGCAGATATACTTCGGCCGAGTATGAGGAAATTGTCGCAAAGTTGCGGGAAGCCTGTCCGCAAATTGCTCTTTCTTCGGATTTTATTGTGGGATTTCCTCAGGAAACGGACGAAGATTTTGAGCAGACGATGGATTTGGTTCGCCGAGTGACATTCGCTCAATCATATTCATTCAAATACAGCGCGCGTCCGGGGACGCCGGCGGCCGCGATGAAAGAGCAAGTTCCCGAAGAAATCAAGACCGAACGTTTGGAAAAATTGCAATCTTTGTTGATCGAACAGCACGCCGCGTACAATGCCGGATTTTTAGGCAAGACAACGCAAGTATTGTTGGAAGACAAAGCGAAAAAAAACGGATACTTATTGGGTCATACGCCTCAGATGCAAAATGTTGTTGTCAAGGCCTCCGAAGAGTTTTTAGGACAAATCGTTTCCGTTCGCATAACGAAAACCGCGGCGACGACCTTAGACGGAGAGTTGGTATAAATAAAGCCCCGAAAAGGGGCTTTGTTTATTTTTGTTGAGATTGACCGATCTTTATGTTGGCAATCAATTTTTGGTTTTTTCGCGCTTGGGTTTCATGCAGTATTTGCTGTAACCCGACTTTCTTTTGCGGCGCGGCTGTCCGATAAATCCCTTTGGCAAATTCCGCGCCGTAGTTTCTGACAATGCTTACGGCATTGCGGGAACGCAGCAATGAAGAATTGATTTGATCTGTGTACTGAGTGGCTTTTTCTTTGCTGAACAAAATTTCTTTTGCTTTAAGCGGATTTTCCATTTGCGCTTCCAGCATGGCTTTTTGCGCCCAAGCATCTTTCACGATCGTTTGAGCAAACAAACGATCAAAATCTTTTCCTTTGACATCCGGATGTTCTTCTTTGACCTGATCGTAGAGTTTCTGATAGTGCTTTTGTTCTTCGCCGCTCAGGACGATATTTTGCTCTTTTATTTTAATTTTACCGATATTTCTGCTTTGGGATTCAAACTTTTCGGGAACAAAAAATTCGGCGGCAAGTTTATCTTTAGGAAGCGAAGGATTAAGATAATGCGCGGTTTCTATGAAATCGTTGACCAACGGATAAAGATCTTTGGTTTCTTGATGATCCGGACCGTTTTTATAAACTTGAAGCAAAGCTTTTGCCAACGCTGCCGGAGAATCGCACGTTTTTGCCATGGAACGGAAAGCGTCTTCGGTCTTTTCGTCATAACCGCAACGCGCGGCGAGTTGTTTTGTTTTTTCCATGACCTGCGCATCCGTCATCGTTTGCGTTTCGCCGGTCAAATCAGAAGCGTTTTCCATAATATGCTTTAACATTTTCGGCATAATGTAGCGGAAATTGCCGTTTAATGTTTTTTGGTCGTTTCTGGCATCTTGGCGAATGGTTTCCAAGGTACACAGGTTATTGAACAAACGCGCATTGATATCCGGCATGATCAGGCTTGGTTCACGATATTCTTTTAATGTTTTTAAGAAACGGAAGCCTTCACATTTTGTTTCATCGTCAGTTCCTAAAGCGTGCGTCATTTCGTGCCAAGCCGCGCCGTCATGCGTGACCGGCAACAGTTTGTCGGCATGAGGCAGCAATTCCGCCTGCGCTTCTTTGGGCAACGAAGCAATTCTGGACATATAAAAGCCCAACGGATTGGCGGCTTTGTTTTCCACGGTAATGATGTGATAGCCGGCGGAAGTGTTGGTATTGCGCAAATCTTGAAATTCCAACATGGAATAGCTTTTTTGAACGGAGGTGAGAGCGGCCGCTTTTTCCACATCGGAAACATCGCTTAAATCGTCTTTACCGAGTAAATGTTTGATTTTTTCTTCTCCGTCCGGTTCGTTACAAGCGGCTTTCAGATCTTTTCCCGTCATATCGTGATAGAATTTTGTCAGATTTTTCAGTAACTCTTCCGAATTTTTTGCCGGAATATACTTATCATATTCAAGTTTTGCTTCTTTGGTTAAATCGCCGCAGATGCTACGGATCAAACGTCCTTTTTCTTTGTTTTCGTCAAAAGGCTTTTCGGAAATTTCCGCTTCGGCTCTTTTTAAGTCAAGTTGTTCCTGAATGGAATCGCTGTTTAAAAGCTTTACGGTATAGGAATCGCCGTAAAATATTTCAGGAATATGAGGAATGCTTTCTTTTGTTCCTTGTGCGGAAACGGTGTCGAGATATTTTTTTTGTTTTTCCTGAAAATCGGCGTAAGTCATCACTTTTTCTCCGGTTGAAATTAACTGATTTTAACAAAAATAAATAATGAAATCAAACGCAATAAAACGTTTGAATTTATGGAAAGTAACGTATTCTAATGCTTGCTAAAATCGGCAAAGACGGTCATAATGAAAACAAATGTTTTTATATCAAGAAAGGATTTTCCGTGGGAAAGAAAAAAGGATTGCAACGTATTAAAGAGTATGCCGACAATCAGGTACTTTTAATTGCATTGGGGGCTCATAACGACAATCTGAAAAGATTGGAAAAGAAGTTGGGCGTGGATATTAAAACGCGCGGTAATCAAATTACAATTCAAGGCGAAGAGGAAGCGGTGGAACACGCTTTTTCGGCAATGGATAAAATTTACGCGGTCGCCAAGAAAAAAGGCGATATCGATAATTCGGACATAGATAATGCGTTGCATATAAGTGAAGGGCGAAAAATGACGTCAAAAGAAAAACAAACCGTTTCGGAAGAAGAAGATCTGACTTTAAGAACGCGCAAGCGTCACATTCAACCGCGTTCGCAAATGCAGGCGGAATATGTGCGGGCGATGCGCGATTATGAAATGGTGTTCGGTTTGGGTCCGGCCGGAACGGGGAAAACGTTTCTTGCGGTGGCCAAAGCCGTTTCTTTGATGATTGAAGGACAGATCGATAAGATCATTTTGTCCCGCCCCGCAGTTGAAGCCGGCGAAAATTTAGGCTTTCTGCCGGGGGATTTGAAAGAAAAAATAGATCCGTATCTGCGTCCGCTGTACGATGCTTTGTATGAGATGCTTCCTCATGACGTCGTTGACAAGAAATTGGAAACGGGGGAAATCGAAGTGGCTCCGTTGGCATTTATGCGCGGCCGCACGCTGACCAACGCCATGGTGATTTTGGACGAAGCGCAAAACACGACGTCCATGCAAATGAAAATGTTTTTAACCCGTATGGGGGAAAATTCCCGTATGGTTATTAACGGCGACTTAAGCCAAACCGATTTGCCTCGCGGCGTTCAGTCGGGATTGGCGGACGCTTTGGACGTTTTGCGTAATGTCAAAGAAATCGCCGTCGTCACGTTTACGGAAAAAGACGTCGTTCGTCACGGATTGGTTTCGGCAATCGTGAAAGCCTATGATAAACGCTATGCTTCCCGTAAAGGGTTGGTCGGTTAGTTATGGCGTTAAAGGTCGCTTT
>CALXTY010000160.1 GCA_944391535.1 uncultured Alphaproteobacteria bacterium | reverse complement strand
ATACGCGTAAGACGTTGATGCGGATAAGAACACCGCGATCAGCGTTGATAAGAAGAATAAAGTTGATTTTTTCATTTTTGAACAATCCTTTATTTTGTCGGTTAAACAAAAACCTACCCGAAAAGGTAGGCGGATGTTCGAAAACCGTATAACCATTTACGGCTCGGCCTATTAGGCAAATAGCCGTATTCAACCGACATCCGCCCGCACAAGACAGAAATCGGCATAGTTATTTAAAGTCGCCATATCCTGAACGACTATGGTTAAAAGGGTTTTCGACGCCCTGAGCGACTGACTTAAGCCGCCTGAACGTAATTATATCAAAAACAATGATTTATTGCCACTTCAATCTGAAACGATCTTTTTTAAGATAGTATTCGTTTTTCGATTTGATCGGCATTGGCGAATTTAACCAGTAAAGCTTCCGTTTTATCCAACCAAAAAGGCAGATCCCCCGCCCCGTCAAAAGCGTAAATCACATATAACAGCCTTTGCCCCGCCCCGTTATTGATCATGGTTCTGCGGCTGTCGCTGGTCGGATTGCCGAAAACGCCTTCGTCATCATACAAAGCCGGCAAATGCTCGATGTTTAAAACGTCTTTGCCGATGCCTTTATACTTTTCCCCGTCCGGCGTTCTTTTCCAAACGATTTTCCCCTTGACGGCGCCAAGATCGTAAGAGCCCAAAGAATACCCCGACTCAACGGAAATCATATTATTGACGTCAACGACATTATTGACCCGATACAGTCCGTTTTTCTTGGCGATTCGGCGCAACATCGCTTCCGCCGAATTGCGATATTTTAACGGATCTTTGCCCAAAGCCTTATAAGCTTGGCGCGTGGCGGCGACTTTCGGATTTTGCGCAATTAAAGCCAAATCCGTATATTTTTGTTCCAATCCTTTTATTAAAGAATCAAACGCCGCTTGTTGTTCGGGCGAACTTTCCGCAACGTCCGCCAAACAAGTCAACACGCCTAAAGCCGCTTGAGGCAAAAGCGTTTTCAAAGAATCCTCTTTTAAAATCATTTACGTTTCCTTTTTTAAATAACCCGTTCAAAAAATTCGTTGTTTTGCAAGCGTTTTTTTTCATACTTTTTCACATAATGCTGTTGACTTCAATAAGAACGCCTTTAGACTATTTGTCAAACGAAGATAAATCGTTGATCATTTTTTTGTATTTTTATTGAATTAGGAGTCATCATGGCTGAAACAAAAAAGAAATGCTGCAAGAAATCCGCCGCTAAAACCTGCGAAACGAAAAAATCGTGTTCCACCAAAGCGGAATGCTGCTGCAAGCATTACGAAGAATTGATTAAGGAAATCAAAAGCTATAAGTCCGATCTGGATAAAAAAGATTTCCTGCTGACCTGGGAACAAAGCGAAGACGAATTAAAACGCGTTTTGGCCGTAGCCGAAATTTTAAAACTGTTCCGCGATAAAAACATTTCTTCCAAAGTTTTTGAAACAGGTCTGGGAATTTCCATTTTCCGCGACAATTCGACCCGTACGCGTTTCTCCTTTACGTCCGCTTGCAACCTGTTGGGTTTGGGCATGCAGGACTTGGACGAAACGAAGTCTCAGATCGCTCACGGCGAAACGGTTCAGGAAACGGCGAACATGATTTCCTTCTGCGCCGAAGTCATCGGTATTCGCGACGATATGTATCTGGGCGCCGGCCACACCTATCAGGTGGAAGTCGCCGATGCTTTGGATATGGGCCACAAAGAAGGCGTCCTGCCGAACCGCCCCGCGATGATCAACCTGCAGTGCGATATCGACCACCCGACACAGTCCATGGCCGACTTGGCTTGGTTGAAAGAACACTTTGGCGGATTGGAAAACCTCAAAGGCAAAAAATTGGCGATGACATGGGCTTATTCCCCGTCTTACGGCAAGCCGCTGTCCGTTCCGCAGGGCATCATCGGATTGATGACCCGCTTCGGTATGGACGTTTCTCTGGCTTATCCGGAAGGCTACAACCTGATTCCCGAAGTCGAACAGGTTGCCGCCAAACAGGCTAAAGCCAACGGAACGAAATTCGAAATCGTCCATTCCATGGAAGAAGCTTTCAAAGACGCCGATATCGTTTATCCGAAGTCTTGGGCTCCTTATGCCGTTATGGGTCGCCGTACCGAATTGCTCAAAGCCAAAGACATGGACGGCTTGAAAGCTTTGGAAAAAGAATGTCTGGCCAACAACGCCAAATTCAAGAACTGGGAATGCACCGAAGAAAAAATGAAGCTGACGAAAGGCGGCAAAGCGTTGTACATGCACTGCCTGCCCGCAGACATCACCGGTGTTTCCTGTAAAGAAGGCGAAGTCGCCGCTTCCGTGTTCGATCGCTATCGTTTGGACACCTATCACGAAGCCGGTTGGAAACCTTACATCATCGCTTCCATGATTTTGAACCGCCGCTTTAAAGACGTGGCCGGCGTTTTGGAAGCCATGAAAGAACGTGCAACTCCGCGCATCAATTTCTAATTTAAAAAGCAGAAGCCTGATGAAAGGCTTCTGCCTGTCTTTTTTACAGAATCTAACGAAAGGATCAAAATCCAATGGATACAAAAATCATTCAGGCCGCTGAAAAATATCGCGATGACATGACAAAGTTCTTACGCGATATGGTTGCCATTCCGTCTGAATCCTGTCAGGAAAAAGACGTTATCCTGCGCATTAAACAGGAAATGGAAAAAGTCGGCTTTGACGAAGTCCGCATCGACAAGATGGGCAACATTTTGGGTCGTATCGGACACGGCAAACACGTAATCGCCATGGACGCCCACATTGACACGGTCGGTATCGCCGACCCGAAATTGTGGTCCTGCGATCCGTACAAAGGCAAATTGGAAAACGGCATCATCTACGGCCGCGGCGCTTCCGACCAGGAAGGCGGTATGGCGTCCATGGTTTATGCCGGCAAGATCATTAAGGATCTGGGTTTGGAAGACGATTACACCTTGTGGGTCACCGGTACCGTTCAGGAAGAAGACTGTGACGGTTTGTGCTGGGACGTCATCATGAAAGAAAAAGTTCTGGATCCCGCTCCGGAAGTCGTCGTCATTACGGAACCCACGAACCTGAACATCTATCGCGGTCATCGCGGCCGTATGGAAATCTGTGTGCGCACACACGGTGTTTCCTGCCACGGTTCCGCGCCCGAACGCGGCAAAAACGCCGTCTATATGATGGCCAAGATCGCCAATGAAATCGAAAAATTGAATGATCGTTTGCATGTTGATCCGTTCTTGGGCAAAGGCACGATTACGATTTCCTACATTGATTGCAAGACGCCGTCTTTGTGCGCCGTTCCCGATGAAGCTTACATTCATTTGGATCGCCGTCTGACCGCCGGTGAAACCGAAGAAATCGCCGTCAACGAAGTCAAAGACGCCGTCAAACGCGCGGGCTTTGAAGTCGGCAAAGACGCCGATGTCGAAGTTTTGACCTACACGACACCGTCTTATACGGGTTATGTGCCGAACTTTAAAAAGTACTATCCGACATGGGTCTTGGAAGAAGATCATCCGGGCTGTGTCGCCGCTGTCGAAGCTTACAAAGACACGGTCGGTCCGACACCGAAGGTTGACAAGTGGACATTCTCGACAAACGGTATCGCCACGATGGGCCTGCACAAGATTCCGACAATCGGATTCGGTCCGGCAAACGAAATCTACGCCCATACGGTCGAAGATCAGTGTCCGGTCGATCATTTGGTCAAAGCGGC
>CALXTY010000159.1 GCA_944391535.1 uncultured Alphaproteobacteria bacterium | reverse complement strand
AATACAGGATTCGGGTGTCAATTCTTTGTATTTACCGGTCGTGTTTTCAAAGTTTGCCCCAGCGCTGACAGGCAGAGCAACAACGCGGCATTCGTGTTTGAATAATCTGTTTTCATTGTCATACCAAGCCAGGGCAGCTTGGGTGAGGGCTTCTTTTTTAGAAACTTTCAACCCTTTTTCAAACGCTGCCGTTTCTTTTTCATAATGAGGAAGAGCCGCTTGCATGGCCGCTTCTTTTCCCTGATCTTTCAGTTCCTGACAAACCATTAAAGAAACCGCTACGGCATCGGCTTCCATCAATCGTTTTTCGATTAACTGGTCTTTAATTAAAAATTCCGAAGAATAATAAGGATTGGCTCCTTTTGAAATTTGTTCGGCGTGGCGGGATTCGTGCGCCAAAGAGGAAATCAGCTTGTCATAAGAACATCTGTTTGACAGGACAATTCTTTTATCTTTTGCGTGGCACAGTCCGAAACTGTCAATGCTTGCAAGGCTTAAAGAATATCCTTGAGCGGCAGCTTGTTCCAACAAAGCTTTTCCTGTCGCGCTTGTTGCGACATCGTTAATCAGATCGGTCAGCATCGCTTGATCGGCATTGCTTTCCAATTTGAACGGCGGAGTGATATTTTGTTGTGTTGCCATATCTTATGATCCCTTGTTTTTTCAAGAGTATAAAAAACACAAAAGCCGTTGTCAAAGAGATATGGACGAATTAGACAAAAAATTATTGTTTGCTGAAAATCCGATAAGCTTCCGCCGGATCATTGATGTTTTGAACTTTCTTTTCCATCGGGCACAGATCCGTGTTCGTCCGATTACGGATAGTATCGATGATTTTATCGGCGGTGTAAGGAATGTCGTACTTTTCATAAACGGGAATCGCCTGCTTTGACAAAACGGGCGTATAGACCTCTTTCACCTGAGCGTAAACGTGCAATAAGGCGGCGGCTTTACCGACAACGCGATCGGCGACAAAGGCGTCTTTCAGCGTTCCTTTTTTAATTTGGATCAGCAAAGGTTGAATGCCTCTTTCATCATAAAAGGTTGTTTTCCCGTCTTTATAAACGACCAGCGTATGTTCTTTGAGTTGTTCGCGCAATACGGTTGTTTCGGGACGAGGACAGGAGGCGCACGCCGTCAAAACGATTGTCAATAAACTGATGAAAAATGTTTTCATAAGAGGCTCCTTAAATCATTTCTTATTCAGTACAGGTTTAAAAACGGATTTAGTCAAGATAAAAAAAACAGCCTTTTTTCAAAGGCTGTTTTTATTCGCGTAAAGATCTTATTTGCTTTCTTTAATCGCTTTAATGACCTCTTGCGCGTTCGGTTCAACCGTTTTCCCGCCGACCGTCACCATCGGATCTTCGCCGGTGTGGCCGAACGTGACAACGACTTTCGCTTTTTGCTGCAATCCGTTTTCGCGGATCTTGCCTAAAACTTCACCCATCAGATTTTCAACGCCTTTGCGCATATTTTCACCCGACAGATTCAATTCGACACGAACGGCGTCTTTGGCCATTCTGTTCAGATCCATTTCCATGTCGGCTTTGGGTCTGGCAACATAAGTCGTATGCAGGTTTTCATGCGCCGCATGCGTTGCGGGACCGCCTTCAAAGTACTTTTCGTAAACATCATAGACGGCCGTGTTTTCTTGCGACTTACGCAAAGCGCACGATTCATCGGCTTTGTATAAGCCCTGAGCGCGCAGTTTCTTCTTGACAAAACCTTCGCTGACAGGCTGTCCGGCACCGCCGACACATCCCATCGGGCAAGCCATGACTTCGATCAGATCATACTTGCATGTCCCGTCCACAACGGATTGAGCCACTTTTCCGGCATTCGCCAATCCGTGAACAACGGCCAGCTTGAAGGTTCTGCCGTTTAATTCGACTTCGGCTTCGCGAATCCCCTCAAAGCCGCGCACGTTCTTGAATTCGATCGCGTCTTTGATGCCGCCGACTTTTTCCGCGGCATAACGCAACACGGCTTCCATCACACCGCCGGTAACGCCGAAAATAACGCCGGCACCGGTGTACATGCCTAACGGCATATCCAATTCGACATCATCGATTTCCGCCAGATTGATACCGGCCGATTTCAACATTTCCGCCAATTCCTGCGTTGTCAAAACATGATCGATTTCCGCTTTGCCGTCATGAACGAACTGATCGCGGCGGGCTTCGAACTTCTTGGCCGTGCAGGGCATAATGGAAATGGAAACAATGTCTTTGTTGTCCTTTCCGGTGACGCCCGGCATCGCTTTACGCACAACCGCGCCGAACATTCCCTGCGGAGAACGGCAGGAACTGATGTTCTTTAACAAAGACGGATAGTATGTTTCCGCATACTTGATCCATGCCGGACAACAGGACGTGAACATCGGGAACGTACCGCCGTTTTGCAAACGCTGTACGAACTCGGTGGCTTCTTCAACAATCGTCATGTCGGCCGTAAAGTTGGTATCGTAAACGTAATCGACACCGATTTTCTTTAAAGCGGAAACGATTTTCTTTGTTGAATCGACCCCCGCGGGCAGACCGAATTCTTCGGCAATGGCGACACGGACGGCCGGAGCGATCTGGACAACCGTGACTTTTTCAGGATTGTTGATGTCCTTCATCGTTTCGTCAATTTCGGACTTGATCTGCAAAGCGCCGGTCGGGCAGACGGCGGCGCATTGACCGCAGTTGACGCATTCCGTCTTGGCCATGTCTTTGCCGAACGCCGTAATGACCGTGCTGTGTGAACCGCGGTTGGCAAAGTTGACGGCGCCGATTCCCTGAACTTCGGCGCACATGCGTACGCAGTTGCCGCACAAAATGCACTTGGCCGGATCGCGAACCAGAGAATAAGAGCTGTTATCCACTGGCAGATCTTTGACCGAATGCTTGTAGCGGATTTCTTTGACGCCGACTTTACGCGCGATTTCCTGCAACTTGCAGTGTGTGCTTTTGCCGCATTTCAGGCAATCTTGCGGATGCGAAGCCAACAGCAGTTCCATGGTCATGCGGCGCAGTTTGCGGATTTCGTCCGTATTCGTTTTAATCTTCAAGCCAGCTTCCGGAGGCGTGGAACACGAAGACAGAATGCCTCTGCCTTCGATTTCGACCAAGCACAAACGGCACGCGCCGTAAATGCTCAGTTCCGGCTGATAGCAAAACGTCGGGATATCGATCCCCGCTTTACGGCACAGCTCTAAAATATTGCGTTCATTTTCGATTTCGACTTCTTTGCCGTCAATGAACAGAGTTTTCTTTTCAGTCATCAAGCTTCACCTTTCACTTAAGCACGGGGAGCGATGCCTTTAACGGCACCGAACTTGCACGTTGCGGCGCAGACACCGCATTTAATACATTTAGTCGGATCAATCGAGTGCGGTTGTTTAACCGTTCCCGTGATCGCGCCGACCGGACATTTGCGGGCGCAAGCCGTACAGCCGCGGCACAAAATCGGATCGATTTCCGGTTTGGCCAAAGCTTTGCACTGACCTGTCGGGCACGTTTTGTCGCGGACATGCGCCAAGTATTCGTCGCGGAAGTAACGCAATGTGGACAACACCGGATTCGGTGCCGTTTTTCCCAAGCCGCACAAAGAGGCTTTCTGAACGGTTTTGGCTGTTTCTTCCAACAGTTCCAACGTTTCTTCGGTACCGCGTCCGGCGATGATGTCGTCCAACAAAGCCAGCATTTGCTTTGTTCCTTCGCGGCACGGCGTGCATTTGCCGCACGATTCGTTTTG
>CALXTY010000158.1 GCA_944391535.1 uncultured Alphaproteobacteria bacterium | reverse complement strand
GGCTATCTGACGATCGGAGCCGTTTTTTTTTTTTTTTTTGATCCGGATCAGGCAACAATCGATATTAACAATAAAGTGCAGTCGGCAACGTCAAACTTGCCCTCCGAAGTCACTAAACAAGGGGTGACCGTTCAGGAAAAGTCGAACAATATTTTGCAGATCGTTGCGATGAAATCGACTTCCGAACAGTATGACACCGTTTATGTCAGTAACTACGCTTTGTTGAATATTCTTGACGAAATCAAGCGTATCAAAGGGGTCGGAGACGCTTCGCTGTTCGCAACGCAGGACTATTCCATGCGTATTTGGCTGAATCCTGAAAAACTGGCTTCTCACGGTTTGACGTCTGTTGATGTCATTTCGGCCGTACAGGAACAAAACTCGCAGTTCGCGGCCGGAAAGTTCGGTGAACAGCCGATGAAAGAAGAAACGCCTTATACTTACAGCGTCAATACAAAAGGGCGTCTGGTCGATGAGGAAGAATTCGGCAATATCATCTTGAAAACCAATCAAGACAATGCCGTTTTGCGCTTAAAAGACGTTGCCCGCATAGAATTGGGTTCTCAGGATTACAGCGTTTCTTCAAAATTCAACGGAGAAGACGCCGTCGCTTTCGCGATTTATTTGCAGTCCGGAGCCAACGCTCTGGAAGTTTCCAAACAAGTCCGCGAAACAATGGAACGCCTGTCCAAAAATTTCCCGGACGGCATCACGTATTCCATTCCGTATGATACGACAATCTTCGTTGAAGTGTCGATTAACGAAGTGATCCATACGTTCTTTGAAGCCGTTGTCCTGGTGATTCTTGTCGTTTATTTGTTCCTGCAGAACTTCCGCGCGACTTTGATCCCCATTCTGGCCGTTCCCGTGTCGATTATCGGGGCTTTCGCCGGTATGTACGCTTTGGGCTTTTCGATTAACCTGCTGACGTTGTTCGGCTTGATTCTGGCCATCGGGATCGTTGTCGATGACGCGATTATCGTGCTGGAAAACGTTGAACGTTTGATGAGCGAAGAACACATATCGGCCAAAGAAGCCGCCATTAAAGCCATGCAGGAAGTGTCCGGACCGGTTGTCGCGGTGGCGTTGGTGCTGTCTTCGGTGTTCCTGCCGATCGCTTTTCTGGGCGGTATGACCGGCGTGATGTATAAACAATTCTCGGTCACGATTGCCGTTTCCGTGATTATTTCGGCTTTTGTGGCTTTGTCGTTGACACCTTCTTTGTGCGCGTTGCTGATTAAAGACAATCACAAAGAACCTAAAGGCTTCTTTAAAGCGTTCAACCTGTTCTTTGAAAAAGTGACAAACGGCTATATTTCTTTGGTGCGTTATTTCTTGCGTCACAGAGGGCAGGCTCTGACGGGCTTTGCGGTTGTTGTCGCGGGCATTGTCTGGCTGTTCGGCATTATTCCGGGCGGTTTGGTCCCGAACGAAGATCAGGGCAATTTGTTGGTTTCTTATCAATTACCCAAAGCCGCCTCTTTGCCCAGAACGGAAAATTTGACATCTCAGATCTCCGATGTGATCGCAAAAGACGACAATGTCACCGATGTCTTGACGATTAACGGTTTCGATATGCTGTCATCTTCTCAATCAACGTATTCGGGGATCAGCTTTGTGATCCTGAAAGACTGGGAGGAACGCCAAACGGTTGAACAAAGTGCGGACGCTCTGATTAAAAAGTTTACACAAGCCGGTATGTCTTTCCCCGAAGGGATCGGCTTTGCGTTTTCGATGCCCCCCATTATGGGCATGAGCACGACAGGCGGTTTTGAAGCGTATATTCAAAACAAAGCCGGTAAGACATACGAAGAATTGATGGAAAAAACAAACGAATTTTTGGCGGCTGCGTCCAAAAGTCCCGTCTTGTCCGGCGTTCGCACGACTTTTTCAACGGCAACACCGCAATACAGAATTGATCTGGATCGTGAAAAAGCGCGCTTGATGAATATCCCGATCAATTCCGTTTATACCGTTATGCAATCGACATTCGGCAGTTTGTATGTCAACGATTTTACATACTTCGGCAGAAACTTCCGCGTGACAGTGCAGTCCGAAGCCGATTTCAGAAGGTCTCCGGACGATCTGCACTATGTGTACGTCAAGTCGAATACGGGCTCTTTGGTTCCTTTGGATACGTTGATTTCGGTCGAACGTGTCGCCGGACCGGAGTTGATCAACCGTTTCAACATCTTTCCCGCGGCTAAAGTGCTGGGGGATCCGGCACCGGGGTACAGTTCCGGACAGGCGATTGAAGAAATGGAAAAAATCGCGGACGAAGTCTTGGGGGCGGATTACTCCCTGTCCTGGATCGGTTCCGCTTATCAGGAAAAATTGGCCGGAGGCGCCAGTACGCAAGCCTTTATCTTCGGGTTGATCATGGTCTTCCTGATCTTGTCGGCTCAATATGAAAAATGGTCTTTGCCGTGCGTTGTCTTATTGTCGGTGCCGTTCGCGTTCTGGGGAGCTTTATTGGCAACGTGGGCGCGCGGGCTGTCAAACGATTTGTATTTCCAAGTCGGTTTGGTCACTTTGATCGGGTTGGCGGCTAAAAACGCGATCCTGATCGTGGAGTTTGCCGTCATTAAAGCCGAAGAAGGTTTGTCTTATGCCGAAGCCGCCGTTGAAGCCGCCAGATTGCGCTTCAGACCGATCGTGATGACGTCTCTGGCGTTCACGTTCGGCGTGTTGCCGCTGGCTTTGTCAACGGGAGCCGGTTCGGGCAGTCGTCACGCCATCGGTACGGGTATGGTCGGAGGTATGATTTTCTCGACCTTTATCGCCACAATCTTCGTGCCGATGATGTACGCGATCATCTGTGAAACTTTCGATAAAAAGAAAAAAACGGCAAATTAACAAAAAAGCCCTGTTGATCAGGGCTTTTTTTTCGTTGACGCAAAAAGAAAGAATGCTTTTAATTAAACGCAAATTCTTCTAGAATAAAAACGGTATTTTTATGGATATTTAAGAGATTGAAAATGGATATCAACGAGTATGATTTTTTGTTTAACGATGACGGCGAATTGATGCTGGTCATGGACGGTTTTGAACAAAAACCCGAGAACCCTTGTTTGACTTTGGGGGACAGTCAGGCAATCCTGATCCGGTCGAAAACGATGCCGTCTTTGCGCTTGACCGACGTGCCGCACGATATTTGGACAACGCTCGAAAGCGTGCCGCAGATTCTGGTCTGTGAAATTGATGAAGACGGAGCGCCCTCACAAGTTTATGATGCTCCGGTCAAAAAGATTTTTAACGCTTAGGAAGTAAAAATGATTAAAGCCAATCCGTATTATTTTGATTTGTCCGCCAATTATTTGTTTCAGGATATCGCGCGCAAAATTAAAGCTTTTAAAGAAAAAAAGCCCGATGCCGATATTATCAGTTTGGGGATCGGCGATGTGACGCAACCCATTCCCGCCGCGTGTGTTAAAGCGATGGTCAAAGCCGCCGAAGAAATGGGCTCCGCCGCAACAATGCACGGGTACGGTCCGGAACAAGGTTACGAATTTTTGCGTCAGGCCATAGCGGATAACGATTATCCTTCTTTAGGGATAGATATTGATGAAATTTTTGTTTCGGACGGTGCCAAGTGCGATGTCGGCAATATCCAAGAAGTGTTCAGTCAAACGGCTCGCGTGGCGATTCCCGATCCGGTTTATCCGGTGTATCGGGACACGAATATCATGGCGGGACGGCAGATCGAATATTTGCCGTGCGTGCGTGAAGCGGGATTTTCTCCGGCTTTGCCTAAAGAAAAGGCCGATCTGATTTATTTGTGTTCTCCGAACAATCCGACCGGAGCCGTTTTAACA
>CALXTY010000157.1 GCA_944391535.1 uncultured Alphaproteobacteria bacterium | reverse complement strand
CCGTCTACTTTCAGGCATTTCGGTGTTGATTACGATAAAGACGGACAAATCGATCTATGGAACAGCTTGCCGGACGCTCTGGCTTCTGCGGCGAATTATTTGTCTGCCGAAGGTTGGAAGCCGGATATCGGTTGGGGCAGGGAAGTTTTGTTGCCTAAAAAATTCGATTGGAGTTTGATTGAAAGAAAAAAAACGCTGAAAGAATGGTTGAACGAAGGCATTGTTTTCGCGGATAAAACGCCCTTAAAAGAACCTCTTTCAACTCAGGCCGAACTGTTTTTGCCCGCCGGTGTGCACGGCCCCGCTTTCTTGATGTTCTCTAATTTCAGAGTTATTCTGAAATGGAATAAATCCGTTCTTTATGCCGTGTCCATCGGACATTTGGCCGACAGAATTTTGTCAAAACCCCCTTTTTCCAAAAAGTATTTTCAAAGAGGCCCCTCTTTTACAATGGAAAATGCTCAGGAAATTCAAGAATTGCTGTCAAAAATGGGGCTGTATCATGAAGAAATTGATGGCGTCCTCGGTCGAAAAAGTCGTGAGGCCATTAGAAAATTTCAAGCAATGTACGGATTGCCCGCAGACGGGTACGCAAACGCTTCTTTGTTGCATTTTATGCGCTTGGCTGTTCGTGGCGGTGCCAAACGTAATAAGCTGACTTTTGATGAAGTGATTGAATTACAAAAAATTTTGGCGAAAGGTTCGTATTATATCGGACCAATCGACGGAAAATTAGGGCCAGACACTTTAAAAGGCGTTGAATTATACAAAAAAGTATACGGCATTTCTTCCGAGACGATTAATAGAACCTTGTTGGAAAAGATGAAAGTGCAATTCGCCAGAAATCTTGAAAACGGAGAAATCGATCCGCTAGTTAAGGAAAATCTAAGGCTTGAACAAGAAAGAAAAAAAGCTAAAAAAAAGCCCGTGCGAAAAATGAAAAAAAATAAAAATTTAAAAAAAAGATCAAAAACTCAAACCATTGCTAAAAGGGTGGCTGTAAATAAGAGGTGATCTGTCGTGAAATTTCAAAAAAACAAAAGTATCTTTCTTGATTCCAATACCTTAAACCGTTATTCTTCGCTATGGCGAAAGGAAATAAAAATGTGTTCATTTGTGAAAATTCTTTTATTATCAACCACTTTAGCTCTGACTGCTTGTTCGGACAGTTCTCAGGTGTTCTCCTCAACAGTGGCTCCGGCTTCAAAACAACCCGCGGCAGCTTCTTCTGCTTCCGGATACTACAAAATCGGAAATCCTTATCAGGTGGAGGGGTTGTGGTATTACCCTAAAGAAGATTATAATTACAAAGAAATCGGCATTTCTTCTTGGTATGGACCGGATTTCCATAACGGAATTACAGCAAACGGTGAATTGTATGATATGCATGGATTGACTGCTGCCCATAGAACGTTGCCGTTGCCCAGTATTGTCAGAGTGACAAATCTTCAAAACGGGCGATCTTTAGTCCTGAGAGTAAATGACAGAGGACCTTTTGTTAATAATCGAGTGATTGATGTGTCTATGCGCGCCGCACAGTTGTTAGGATTTAAAGAACAGGGAACAACCCAGGTGCAAGTTGAAATTTTGCCGGAAGAAAGTAAAAAACTAAAAGAAGAAATGTTGGCCGCGGCAAAAGGAACGGGAAAAACAGTGGCAACGGCTTCTTTAAATGAAGCGGAATATGCTCAAGAACCGATTGATCTTCCTCAAAATCTGACTTATTCGCCAAACCACCCGAAATTGGCAAACCAACCGCCTTCCTCCGTCGTTTCCAATGCCCCTTTGATCGCAACCGCCGCTGTCGGACAGAAAAACAATGAATATAATGACTGGGATGAAGACTTGACAAAAGCTCAGGCTCAAAAAGAAATAAAAGAAACTCCAAAAACAACAAAAAAAATGGCGGAAAAGAAAACGGTTGATAAAAAAACCTCTGCCGTTTCTTATTCATCCGTCGTTGCTCCGGGATATTATGTTCAGGTCGGCGCTTTCGGAAATCAAGATAATGCTGAAAAAATGCGTGAAAAAGTGGCGCGTTTCGGATCGGCGATTATCTTGCCGGTCACAATTAATTCAAAAACATTGTATCGTGTGCGCTTGGGCCCAGAAAATGCAAAAAACGCTTTGGCAATTATGGATAAAGTAACCGCAAACGGTATCTCTGACGCCAGACTGGTCGAAGAAAAAGGAAATGTCGCCGCCGGCAAACGTTTGGATCATGCTTTCTAAAAGGTTTGAAATATGAAATCTTGTAAATCTTATATATTCTTACTTGCTTTGGTTTCGGGAATCTGTTCATCCTCGGTTGCCAATGCCATAGAAACAAAAGCAAAAAGTGCTGTCTTGATGGATTTTGATACAGGCACTTTTTTCTTTGAGAAAAATGCCGATAATAAAATGCCTCCCGCTTCGATGAGTAAGTTGATGACCGCTTATATGATCTTTGAACGATTGAAAAACGGTTCTTTGTCACTGGATGACGAGTTTCTGGTCAGTGAAAACGCTTGGCGTAAAGGTGGCGCAAAAACTGGCAGCTCTACAATGTTTTTAAAAATCGGCGATAAAGTTAAACTAAAAGATTTGTTGCGCGGAATTATCGTGCAATCTGGAAATGACGCTTGTATTACCGCCGCTGAAAATATTTCCGGATCTGAACATGAATTCGTAGATCAGGCTAATCAAAAAGCTCAAGAGTTGGGATTGATGAATACTCACTTGGTTAATTCCACCGGTTGGCCAAATCCAGATCATTATATGTCTCCTAAAGATTTGGCCGTTTTATCTGCAAAAATCATCAAGAATTTTCCGGAATATTATAATATCTATTCCGAAAAAGAATTTACGTACAACGGCATCAAACAAGAAAACCGTAATCCGTTGTTGTTTTTAATGCCCGGTATGGCCGATGGTATTAAAACCGGACACACAACGGTTTCCGGCTATGGGTTGGTAGGATCCGCTAAAAAAGGTAATCGAAGAATTATTATGGTGATCAACGGGTTGAAAACCATGAAAGAACGCAGTGAAGAAGCTCAAAAATTGATGCTCTGGGGATTTAGGGATTTCGATAATTATCCCGTCTTGAAAAAAGACGTTAAAGTCGTAAATATTCCTGTCTGGTTGGGAGAACAAAAAAACGTTGCGGCGGTTCCTCGCGAAGATGTTGTGTTGACTTTGCAAAAAGGACAGCAAAAAAATGTCACAGCTCGAGTCATATATGAAACCCCGCTCAAAGTTCCCGTTAAAAAAGGACAAAAAATAGCTTCTTTGACTTTGGAAATCCCTGAACAAGAACCTAAGTCCATCGATCTGTTCGCGGCTAATGACGTAAAACGACTGGGCTATTTCGGTCGATTAAAAGAGTTGATTAAATATTTTCTGTTTCAAAACATTAATCAAGGATAGTCTGCGGTGAAACAAAACTTTTTTATAACTTTTGAAGGCGGCGAGGGAACAGGAAAATCAACTCAGGCCAGATTGTTGGCTGATTTTCTGGAAAAAAAAAGAGCTTCTTGCCTGTTAACAAGAGAACCCGGCGGATCCCCGGGGGCGGAAGAAATCAGAAACTTGGTCGTAAAGGGAGAGGTCAGCCGGTGGGATGTTATGACCGAAGCGTTGTTGATGTTCGCCGCAAGACGAGATCATCTTGTCCATACCATATGGCCTGCTTTGAATGAAGGAAAAACCGTTATCTGCGATCGTTTTGCCGATTCAACAATGGCTTATCAGGGAGCCGCGGATACCGTCTGTTCCGAAATACTTCATACTTTAACGGATATGTTCGCGACGCCGTAATTATGCGCAAACGGACAAATTTTCCGTAACGGCTTTCTCTTTCCGCGCATAA
>CALXTY010000156.1 GCA_944391535.1 uncultured Alphaproteobacteria bacterium | reverse complement strand
ATATTGATCACGGCTGCGGTTTTTCTTTTCTGATATACGATTGTATTTTGTAAAACAACTGGGCATAAAGACATCACCAGAATACGTTCCCTGTGCATTTTCAATAAGTCTTTGTATTTGATCACCGATTTAATCGTAAAGGGCATTAAGACCAACGCCGCAACGATCCAACGACCGAAAGCGATTTGGAACGGCGCCAGTTTTCCAGCCATATAATGCGAAATTAAGACATTAAAGCTCCAGAAAAAAACGGATATGACAGCCAAGACATACCCGTTCACAGAAATTTTCATATTGGCCTCCTTTTTTTACATATTAAAGAAAAAAGAGAACCGAAATAAGCTAGCCATTCGTCAATCAAAAAAACGATACAGGATATTTTCCGTATTTTCTTCTTCGATGGGATCATCTTTATCCTCGTCAAGATTACTTTTTTCGTTTACTGTTGACGTATTCAGCGTATATACGACAGCTCCCAATCTTTCGCCGTCCAGACCGGACAAAGCCATCACGCCTCCTGATAATCCGATATCGGAAAAGACAAAATGATCTTGTTCCTCGACTGCCGCCAAAAGTTTTTTCTGCTGTTTTTTGGCCAGAGTTTTTCCCGATCCGATTGAAGTAAGGAAAGCTAAATTTTCAGCGGTACACCAGCCCGAGTATTTAGTTTTATTCGGTTCTTTGCGACGCATTTTAAACCACGCCATTTTTTTCAGACCTGTTTTATCCAAAGCCGTATACACACGTACTTTCCCGTATTCGGACAAAGCGTCAGGCAGATTTGACACCATTCTTGTTAATTTTTTAGATATTTTCAAATAGCCTGTTTTTTCGCCGTCAATTTTCATCAGGACACTGTACACAAGGTCATGAGACGGCAGTCTTTCCCAAAAACAAGCGGACGGAGAATCAACCAAGTCCGAAGGCAAACGCATTCTACCGCGATAATTTTTATCATTCACGCGGACGAAAAATCGTGTATTGGGGTGATAAAAAACAAAATCAGCGTCATAGTCTTTTGCCAGAATCGTTGCATACTTAGAAGCCGCCTTAACGACACCGCGTGTGCTACGATCTTTGGCTGCCGCCATAAAATCCTGATCCGTAAAGATATTTTCTTTGGCAAACGTCCTTAATTGGGCACACACTCGTGCCTCTTCCGAATGAAAGAAATCTTTCATTTTTACATCAGGGGTTTGTTCGCCGACAACCGTAACAACAGGCGTTTCAACTTTAATCACCTGTTGAGCTTCGGTCGGCAGCGCCATACCGGAAAACATAAAAGAAGAAACCAGAAACAAGCTTGTTTTTTTCATCAACTTTCTCCGAAACCTTACAGAGAACTTAATCGTAACAGAGCTCCGTTTACGTTGTCCAACGCTGTTTTTGCTTCGTTCAAACGCGCTTTTTGTTCTTCAATAACCTTAGCCGGAGCCTTGGCAATAAAATCTTGATTGCTTAAACGCGTCTCCAGAGAAGAAATCACTTTTTCCAAATTGGCTTTTTCTTTATTCAAACGTTCCGTTTCTTTGGCGACATCAATCACTCCCGCCAACGGCAACAAGATTTCAGCCGTTCCGAACACCGCCTGAGCCGCTCCTTTGGCATCATCGGCAGAAGTCGAAATTTCAGCTTTTTCCAAACGCGCCAACGTTTTAATCAAAGCATTAAAGCGCACCAAACGTCCTTCTTCTTTTGAAGAAGCTTTGCCCAACAACATCGTTATTTTTGCACACGGAGCAATATTCATTTCCGAACGCAAAGACCGGACGGCCGCCACCAAATCAACGACCCAGTCCAAATCTTGTTCCGCTTCTGCATCGACCAAATCGGAAAGATTTCCCCACGGCGTAACGATCAGCATCTGATCGCGTTCAAATCGGCTCCATAATTCTTCGGTGACAAAAGGCATCATCGGGTGCAACATGACCAAAATCCGATCGAACACCCATGCCGCCGTTGCCCGTGTTTCGGCCTTGACGGCTTCATCATTTCCGAAAAACAACGGTTTGGCAAATTCCAAATACCAGTCACAGAACGTGCCCCAAACAAACTGATACGCCGCGTTTGCCGCTTCGTTAAACTTATATTCGTCAAAAGCGGTCGTTACTTTTGCATGCGCCTGAGCCATCTTGGAAATAATCCATTTATTCAACGGCTCTTTAACCGCTTTCGGATCAAACTCTTTTAGCGGAACACATTCGTTCATTTCGCAGAAACGCGCCGCGTTCCACAGCTTTGTCACAAAGTTGCGATACCCTTCGACACGGCTTTCGCCTAACAACACATCGCGCCCTTGCGCCGACATCGCGACCAAGGTAAAGCGCATCGCGTCAACGCCGTATTTATCGGCCAAAATCAACGGATCAATCACGTTTCCTTTTGATTTTGACATTTTACGCCCTTGTTCATCACGCACCAAAGCGTGAATGTAAACCGTTTTAAACGGGACTTCTTTCATGAAATGCATTCCGAGCATCACCATACGAGCCACCCAGAAAAAGATGATATCAAAGCCCGTGACAAGAACACTTGTCGGATAATAGCGCTTCAATTCTTTTGTTTCATCGGGCCAGCCCAAAGTAGAAAAAGGCCAAATTCCTGAAGAAAACCAAGTATCAAACACGTCCGGATCTTGTGTCAATTCGATATGTTCGCCGTAATACTTATCCGCTTCGGCCTGAGCCAGATCGATATTTTCTTCAACAAAGAAATGACCGTCCGGACCATACCAAACCGGTATCTGATGCCCCCACCACAACTGACGGGAAACGCACCACGGCTGAATGTTGCGCATCCATTCGAAATAAGTTTTTTCCCAAACTTTCGGCACAAACTGCAATCGGCCGTCTTCCACGACTTTAATTGCTTCAACGGCCAACTTCGGCGCATCGACAAACCACTGATCCGTCAGCCACGGTTCAATGACGACTCCGGATCTGTCCCCGTACGGAATTGTCATGGGATTGTCTTCCTCTTTTACGAACAGGCCGGCCGCTTTTACGTCCGCCAGCACTTTTTCTCTGGCTTCTGCCGTCGTCAATCCTTGGTACGCCTGCGGTACGTTTTCGTTTAAATGCGCCGTTGAATCCAAAATATTGATCATCGGTAAATCATGACGTTTACCGACTTCATAGTCGTTAAAGTCATGTGCCGGCGTAATTTTAACAGCCCCCGTCCCTTTTGTCGGATCGGCGTGTTCATCGGCAATCACCGGTATCGCCCGATTGCAAATCGGAATAATGACGTTTTTACCGATAATATCTTTGTAACGTTCGTCTTCATCGCTGACGGCAACGGCAGTATCACCGAACAACGTTTCAGGACGTGTTGTCGCGATCGTCACAAAACGATCTTTTTCGCCTTCGACAGGATAGTTAAAATACCACATTTTACCGACGACTTCACGCTGTTCGACTTCCAGATCTGAAATTGCCGTCTGCAAATACGGATCCCAGTTAACCAAACGTTTGGCACGATAGACCAATCCTTCTTTATATAACGTCACAAATTCCTGACGGACGGCGCGACACAACCCTTCGTCCATTGTGAAACGTTCGCGCGGCCAATCCAAAGAAGCCCCCAAACGGCGCAACTGATTTGTGATTTGTCCGCCGGATTTGGCTTTCCATTCCCAAACTTTTTCGATAAATTTTTCACGCCCCAAATCATGTCTGGAAACACCGTCTTTTGCCAACAAACGTTCAACGACCATTTGCGTGGCGATACCGGCGTGATCCGTTCCGGGCTGCCACAAGACGTCTTTGCCGTTCATACGTTGATAACGGATCAAAGTATCTTGGATCGTAAACGTCAGGGCATGACCGATATGCAAATTTCCCGTTACGTTGGGAGGCGGAATCATAATGCAATACGGTTCTTTATCCGAATCGGGGTTACAGGCAAAAGCCCCTGCTTTTTCCCATTTATCATAAC
>CALXTY010000155.1 GCA_944391535.1 uncultured Alphaproteobacteria bacterium | reverse complement strand
GGATAATTTCTGATGAAACAGTATTTTTCTAGTGAGAAGCAAAAAAAAATGATGTAAAAAAAAAGAATGAAAAGAGTATTGTTTTTTTTATTTTTCGGATTTTTTTTTCTTTACCGTTCCTGTTTTTGCGGCAGAGACGACTTTTATGTCGGGATTTGAAGATTTGCCGTTAATGGACGGATTGAAACAATCTGAAGATGCGCCTCTTTCTTTTGATTCTCAGGGGGGAAGGATTATAGAGGCATATGCTCAAAGCGAAGAGACAGAAAAACAAAAAATAATGGATTTTTATGATAAAACGTTGCCTCAGTTGGGCTGGACCCGTTTAAAAAAACGGAAGACCTTTTCTTATGTTCGGGAAGGAGAGGAACTGACGATTTCCGTTGACGACGGGACGCCGGCGACGGTGCGTTTTGAATTAAAAACAAAGGAAAAGGAATAAGACATGAACTTTGAAACAATTACGGTCGAAAGCAATGATGCCGTCGGAATGATCACTTTGAATCGTCCGGCATCCATGAACGCGGTGTGTGCGGCGATGTTGTATGAAATGGCCCAAGCGATCAGGGCTTTTGACGATGAGGAAACGATACGGGTGATTGTTTTAAAAGGAGAGGACAATTTTTTTGCCGCCGGCACTGACATGTCGGAATTTTCATCTTCGGCGAATCATTTTTTTGTTCAAGGTGAAGAATATTTTCAATCGGCAGAAATTATATCGCATTGTCGTAAACCGATAATCGCCGGAGTCGCGGGTTATGTTTTCGGGGGCGGATTGGAATTGGTGCTGATGAGCGATATCATTTTGGCGGGGGATAACGCCAGATTCGGTTTTCCCGAAATTACATTGGGTGTTTTGCCTCAGATGGGCGGGGCCGGTATGTTGGCGCGGCGAGTCGGTCGGGCAAAAGCGATGGATTTGTTGCTGACGGGACGTCATGTCGGTGCTGAAGAAGCTTTGGCTTGCGGTTTGATTTCACGCATTGTCGATAACGCCGATTTGCTCAACGAACTGGCTGAAACGGCTCAACGTGTCGCTTCTATGCCGGCGGCAGGGGTGAAATTGGTCAAACAGGCGGTTTTACAGGCTTGTCAAGAACAGACGCAAACGGAAAAAACAATGGCTCAATTGTCTTTGATGACGGTTGACGCGCGGGAAGGGTTGAAGGCTTTAAAAGAAAATCGTGCGCCAAAGTTTGTTCATAAGTAGTTTATCCCTTGACTTCGGCTTTGATTTGATTGTATAAAACCTACCTTAGTTCTTTTTAAGAAAACAGGAAAATAAAATGGCTAATCATCTTTCGTCAAAACAACGTATTCGTCGTAACGCCCGTCGTGCAGAATATAACGCTGCCAGAAAGTCTCGCGTTCACACGTTTACGAAAAAGTTTGAAGCCGCTTTGGCCGGTGGTGACAAAGTAGCCGCTACGGAAGCTTTTCGTACGGCCGAATCGGAAATTATGCGCGCTGTTTCTAAGGGTGTTTTGCATAAAAATACCGCCGCTCGTAAAGTTTCCCGCTTGTCCGCCCGCGTTAAAGCTTTAGGCTAAGCAGGCTTTTACAAAAACCTCTGTCCGGTATGATGCCGGATATTGTTTTTTTACAGAATTAATTTATACAGAATTTAAAGCAGACAGTCTGATCGGATCGTCTGCTTTTCTGTTTTGAATAAAGCTTTTTTCTATAAAATTGTTTGTTTTTTTTGCCAATGCCACTACATCTTGAGTCAAGATTTTTTATTTGTTTTTCTCAACGATTCAGTGCTTGCCTTTCAAGTTCTTGCCCCCTATTATTTGCCGGCGGGATCGAAAGGGCGATTCTGTCATCTTTAGGGTATGTTAATGGATAAGGAAATGCGTGACATATTGGCTTCGCAAGCTGTTGCCGTAGAAGAACGGTTGCGTAAAATGCTGGGAGCCTCTGTGTTTGATACATGGTTGAAAACACTGTCGGTCGGCGGTTTTAAGGACGGCATGTTGACTTTGTTTTTGCCGACGAATTTCTTTTGCAGTTATATCGCCCGTAATTTTTCACAGGAAATCACTCAAGCCTGGCAGGAAGAAAATCCCGAAATAGAACAAATCAAATTCGAAGTCGGCAGTGTTTCTTATCCTTCGGATGAAAAAGAGGAAGAAACAGTCAAATCTTCACGTGTTTCTGTTTCTTCCGTCGCGGCAACGGAGTCGGAAAAAGACGCTTTATCCGCGGCGTTGGATCCGCGCTTTACGTTTGATAATTTTGTTGTCGGGACGCCGAATGAATTTGCGTATGCGGCGGCCAGACGAGTTGCCGAATCGGCAAATGTCGCTTTTAATCCGTTGTATTTGTACTCCAGTGCCGGATTGGGCAAAACGCATTTAATGCATTCGATCGCGTGGTATATTCGCGAACATAATCCGTCTCGCCGTGTTGTGTATTTGTCGGCGGAAAAATTTATGTATTTGTTTATCCGCGCGATTCGTTACAAGGATACGCTTTCGTTTAAGGAAGAACTTCGTAACGTTGACGTTTTAATGATTGACGATGTCCAGTTTTTAATCGGCAAGGAAAGCACGCAGGACGAGTTTTTCCATACGTTTAACGCTTTAGTCGGCAGCGGCAAGCAGATCGTTTTGTCGGCCGACAAACCTCCTGTTAATCTGGAAGGGATCGAGGAACGCTTGAAAACGCGTTTGGGGTCGGGGTTAGTGGCGGATATTCACCCGACAACATACGAGTTGCGTTTGGGAATTTTGGAAAGCAAGGCGCAGAATTTAGGCGTTTATGTGCCGCAGGACGTTATTTCGTTTTTGGCTGAAAAGATCACGGCCAGCGTTCGCGAACTTGAAGGGGCTTTGTTGCGCGTGGCGGCGCATGTCCAGCTGATGGGCGGCGAAGTGACGCTGGAGCGGACGTGTGATATTTTACGCGATATTTTAAGCGTTCTGGATCGCAAGGTTTCGATTGAGGAAATTCAGCGCAAAGTGGCGGAACGTTATAACATACGCGTCAGCGAAATGACATCGAAGCGCAGAGAGCGCACGGTAGCGCGCCCGCGTCAGATCGCGATGTATTTGGCAAAGACGTTGACGACGAAGTCTTTACCCGATATCGGAAGGGCTTTTGACAGGGATCATACGACGGTGATTCATGCGGTCAAAACAGTAGAGGACCTGCGCCAGAAAGACTCTGCTTTCAGAGAAGAAACCGACGAATTGCGTCGTCAGCTTTCCGTTTGAAAACCGGTCTTTTTCCGGCTTAAAAAAAATCACTGCGACTCGGTAAAAATCTTTAATGTTTTTGACATTTTTTTCTTTGGAAAAAAGGCAGATGTGGTATACTGCAACAAAACAGTTTTTAACCTTTTTTTGATGAGTTTGGTTCTATGAAATTTACGATTGAACGTGCAGCTTTATTGAAGTCTTTGTCCCATGTCCAGAACGTGGTGGAACGCCGCCACACCAATCCGTTGTTGTCGAATGTGAAGATCACGGCGACACCGGACGGCATTGTGTTGAACGCGACGGATAACGAACTGGAAGTCAGTGAAAAAACACCGGCAAAAGTCGATACGACCGGATCGATTACGGCTCCGGCGCACAAGCTGTATGAAATCGTGCGCAAGTTGCCGGACGGGGCGGAAATCGAATTTGTGCTGAACGCCGAAAACAATCAGCTGAAATTGACGGCCGGACGCGCCAAGTTCGCTTTGGCGACAATGGCGGGCGAAGATTTTCCGTCTATCGCCGAAGGGGATATGACACATCATTTTGCGCTGAAGGCTTCTGATTTTCGCGATCTGATTGATCGGACGTCCTTTGCGGTGTCAACGGAAGAAACCCGTTTTTATCTGAACGGCATTTATTTGCATGAAGCAACCTCCAAAGAGGAAAAGATTTTGCGCGCCGTTGCAACGGACGGTCATCGTCTGGCGTGCGCGGAAGCCGTTTTTCCGGAAGGCGCCTCCGGTA
>CALXTY010000154.1 GCA_944391535.1 uncultured Alphaproteobacteria bacterium | reverse complement strand
CGCTTCGTGCGCGGCAACGTCCGTTGAACGCAAGTTATCCAACAATGACGTCTTACCGTGGTCAACGTGTCCCATGACCGTTACGACCGGCGGACGAGGCATTTTTGTTTCTTCGGCATCGGGAGCGTCACGCAAATTGTCTTCGACATCGGCTTCGTTGACTCGTTTTGCCTTATGCCCCATTTCTTCAACGATAATCTGAGCGATATCGGCATCAATCGTTTGCGTGATTGTCGCCATGACGCCCATTTTCATCAAAGCTTTGACGACATCGGCGCCGCGTTCGCTCATACGGGCGGCCAGTTCCTGAACCGTAATCGTTTCGGGAATAATCACTTCACGATAGACTTTTTCCGCAGGCTTTGCGGGACCGGCCATTTTCTGACGTTCTTTTTCGCGCGCGCGCTTGATCGAAGCCAAGCTTCTGCCGCGTTCTTCTTCTTCATCGCCGCGCATCAAAGCCGACATATTGATCCGACCGCCGCGCCACTTGTCTTCGTTATTAGTTCGGCGAGAATAGCCGCGACCTTCGTCGTCGTGTATTTCACGGCGTTTAAAGCTGTTCTTAATGCGGCGGTTCTCTGCGGCTTCCGCTTCCTCCGGAGACATCATCGGCTGAGAAACTGCCGGCTTTTTATCCGGAAAAGATTTTTTATGTTCCGCCTTTTTAGGAGCTGATGACTGAACGGAAGACGCCGGTTTAACTTCTTCTCGCTTTTCTTTTTCCTTTTCTTGTTTCTCGGCTCCCAAGCGTTTTTGTTCGGCTTCTTCCCGCGCTTTGCGTTCGGCTTCTTGTGCCGCGCGTTTGGCTTCTTCTTCGGCGCGAATTTTAGCTTCTTCTTCCGCCTTAATCCGGTTTTCTTCGTCGGCTTTAATCGCTTCCTTCAACACCTTTAAACGATGCGCCTTTTCGCTATCCAATAATTCAGAAGCATTCGTTTCTTCTTTGACGCCCTGAATATTGCCGTGTGCATCTGTCACAAAAGAACGCTTCTTGCGCACTTCCACCTGAACGGGCTTCGACCGGCCGGCCGTAAAGCTTTGGTGCACACGCCCCACATCAACCGTCTTTTTTAATTCCAACTTGGGACGGGAAAGGGAAAGGGGCGCGCTCTTTGTTTTTTTGTCGTTCGCATCTGTCATTTAATCATTCAGCCTTTTTTCTACGCATTAAACTTGTTCTTTTTTGCAATATGCCGCAAAACGTCCTGCTTCTGCAACAAATAAATCCGTCACTCCGCCGGATTTCAACGCCGTGTGAACGCACAGACCTGCCCCCAACGCTTCCGACACCTGTTCGGAAGTCAATACTTGAATCATGGGAACCTCTGCGCGCAAACGATCCAGTTTTTCCAAACCGTCCGACGCCGCGTCCAAAGCTTCCAACAGGCAAACCGCCCGTCCTTTCTTTAAAGCTTCGGCCACTTTTTCAAACCCCGAAACAACCAGCCCAGACTTCTTGGCCAATCCCAACAACGACTGCAAACGTTTAACAAACAACGTCCGAATCAGTTCGTCCATGTTTTCGGGACACGTCACTTTGGTATGCGCCGCTTTGGCAAATAAGCCCTTGGCGCACGCCGCGGCAACCAAATCTTTATCCGACGTCACCCATATACCCCGCCCCGGCAACTTGGCCGCCAAATCGGGAACAACGGTCTTTTGCGGCGACACACAAAAACGAATCAAACGTTCCTTGGGCAAAGATTCCCGCGTCACCAAACACCGACGCAACGTTTCTTCCTTTTTGTGCGACAAGCCGTCGGGGGACGGAGCCCCCCGCCAGCATCTCTTTTTTTCTTTAGGCTTTTTCACCATCATCAGCAAACCAACCCAACTTTTCACGCGCTTTCATGATCAAAGCGTCGGCATCATGCGCCGTCATCGTGTTTTCGCCTAAAATTTCCAATAATTCGTCGTTGGCCAAATCAGCAAAGTCTTCAAGCGTCTTCACGCCCTTTTCCGCCAACTTGACGATCATTCCCTGATCCAGTCCTTCGTGACCGATCAGACTTTCGTCAACGCCCAGCTCCTTGCTGCGCACGGCAAATTCGGCATTCTGCTTTTCAACGTAGGCCTTGGCGCGATTTTGCAATTCGGCGGCGATGTCTTCATCAAAGCCTTCAATCGACGTAATGTCCGCCAAAGGCACAAACGCAACTTCGCCGACAGACGTAAAGCCTTCCGCCACCAGCAAATGAGCGATCACGTCATCAACGTCCAAAGCGTCCATAAACATTTGCGTGCGAACTTTGACTTCGCTTTGACGACGTTCGGATTCTTCGGCTTCGGTCAAAATGTCAATGTACCACCCCGTCAACTGAGACGCCAAACGGACGTTCTGACCGCGGCGACCGATCGCCAAAGACAACTGGTCATCGGGGACGACCACTTCGATTCTGTGCGCTTCTTCGTCCAAAACGACTTTAACGACATCCGCCGGAGCCAAAGCGTTGACAATAAACACCGCCGGATCGGCAGACCATTGGATAATGTCAACCTTTTCGCCTTGCAGTTCGGTGACAACCGCCTGAACGCGAACACCGCGCATACCGACACACGCACCGACCGGATCAATTGAAGAATCCGTCGCCGTCACCGCCATCTTCGCCCGAGATCCCGGATCACGAGCGACAGCCTTGACTTCAATCACGCCGTCGTAAATTTCGGGAACTTCCTGCGCAAACAACTTCGCCATAAATTGAGGATGCGTTCTGGACAGGAAAATTTGCGGGCCGCGCACTTCCTGACGGACATCCATCAAATAAGCGCGAATCCGGTCGCCGTTATGAAACTGTTCGCGAGGAATCAATTCGTCCCAACGCAATACCGCTTCGGCACGTCCCATATCAACGATAATGTTCCCCGTTTCAACACGTTTGACAATCCCGTTGACGATTTCGCCGATACGATCCTTGTATTCGTTATACTGACGGATACGTTCGGCATCGCGCACTTTCTGAACGATCACCTGTTTCGCCGTCTGCGCCGCAATACGCCCGAAATCAATCGGCGGCAAAGGATCAACAATAAAATCTCCGGCTTTTAAGGACGGATTTTTCTTGCGGGCTTTTGTCTCCGTAATCTGAGCGGCTTCGTTTTCTATTTCCGCGTCATCAGGAACCACTTCGATATAACGCGCCATCGTAATCGCACCGTTTTTGCGATCAATCGTCGCGCGTATGTCGTGTTCCTGACCGAACTTTGAACGTCCCGCCTTTTGAATGGCATATTCCATTGCCCCCAGAACTTCTTCCCGATCAATGCCCTTGTCGCGGGCAACCGCATCTGCCACCTGCAACAGTTCCGGACGCGGTAAAGCTGCCGTATTTTCCATTGTGTCCTTCCTTTTTATTCCTCGTTTGTTTGTGTGTCAAACGCCGCCAACAATTCGTCGGTCAAAATCAGTTTCGCTTTCGCAATCCGATCAAACCCGACCTTTATATCGGCGCCGTCAAACGTTAAAATGACGTCTGAACCGTCAATCCCCCGCAAACGTCCGGAAAAACGTTTCCGACCGTTAATCGGGTCATGACATTCAATCTTTGCCTCAAATCCTTTGAACCGATCGAAATCCGCTAACTTAACCAAAGGTCTGTCTATTCCCGGAGAGCTGACTTCCAATGTATAATTGTCTTCGATCGGATCTTGTTCATCCAAAACCGGAGAAATCGCTCGACTTAAATCCGCACAATCGTCAACGGTCATCGCCTGACGGTCCTTGCGTTCCGCCATGACCTGAAGCACCTTGCGCGTATTGCCGCCCTGCATTTGCAGACGAACAAGATCGTATCCCATTTGTTCACAGATCGGTTCGATCAGTCCCGTTAACGTGTCGTTCAGTGTCATCTTTTCCTCTCGGCTCTCAGCATAAAAAAAAGCGGGCCTTTTGAGCCCACCCTTATAGAAACTACAAGAATGTATGTTCCATACATAACAGACCGATCCCATATAGGCAAGTCTTTTTTAAACATTCATTGAAAATAATAATATTTTTCAAATCCGGCTGAAATCAAAATTGTAGCAATTGATTGAGGCACTTTGCGCAAAACGCGCACAATATTTCTTTTGGCCGCCTCTTCACAAGCGACGACCAAC
>CALXTY010000153.1 GCA_944391535.1 uncultured Alphaproteobacteria bacterium | reverse complement strand
TAATCCGCCGTTATCCCGCTATATCCCCGTATATCCCATTATATCCCGTTTAGTCTAAATATAACTGTTAAATAACACATAACGACTTTAATTTCTATGCCGATTTCTGCCGACAGGCGGATGTCGGCGTTATAAGGCTTTGCGCGAAACCGCCGAGCCGTTTGGAATTATACGGTTTTCGAACATCCGCCTACCTTTTAAAGGTAGGTTTTGTTTTTAGTATTTAACAAAAGGTGTTCGAAAAGATGAAAAAACTCTTTTTATTATTGACGGCTGTTGCCGTTTTCTATCCGTTCGGCGCAAAGGCGCAAGACTTTGCTCCGTACGTTTCAGCTAAAGGTGTCATGACCGATCTGTCGGCTTCGTTGAACGGATATGATATCGATTATGAAAATTTGGGACTGAATGTCGCGCTCGGGACAAAAGTCAATGAAAATATGCGTGTTGAATTTGAAATCGCCTATCGTGGTGAAGATTCCGTCAACGAATCATACGTGTATGAAGATTCCGGATTTTTATACGGTGGACAGGACGACATAAGTCTGTCAACAATGTCGTACATGATCAACGGTTATTATGATTTTTATAATCAGTCCTCTTTAACGCCGTATGTCGGACTGGGGCTGGGGTTGGCCAAAGTGAAATACGAAAACGAATGGTGGGAGGATTCTCCCATGGGCATTTTCAGCGGTAAATGGAAAGCGTCCAAAACAAAGATGGTTTGGAATGTTGCCGCGGGGCTTTCTTATAAAATCAATGAAAAAACAAATCTGGATTTGGGATACCGTTATGTCGATTACGGGTCTTTTTCAAAAGAGGGAAGTAAATTTGAAACAAAAGCAAACGAATTCAGTTTGGGCGTTCGTTTCGCTTTTTAACGTGACGAAAGAAAGCGGGGGAAACTCCGCTTTCTTTTTGTCTTAATGCTTGACTTTTGGGTGTTTTCGGATACAGATTTTAAAAAAATTGTTTTTTGAAAAGGATCTAAAGCATGGAAGTCAGAAGCAGATTTGCCCCGTCTCCGACAGGATATATGCATATCGGAAACCTCAGGACGGCTTTGTACGAATATCTGGTCGCCAAAAGTGCCGGCGGCAAGTTCATCTTGCGCATCGAAGACACCGATCAGGAACGCTATGTCGAAGGCGCGGTCGATATCATTTATAAAACAATGCAAATGGTCGGGCTGCAACATGACGAAGGTCCCGATGTCGGCGGCGATTACGGTCCTTATGTTCAATCCGAACGCAAGCCGATTTATAAAGAATATGCCGACAAGCTGGTCGATCTGGGCGGCGCGCACTATTGTTTTTGTTCCGAAGAGGAACTGGAAGCCCAGCGCAAAGCTTGCGAAGAAGCGGGGATACCCTTTAAATTCCGCGATCCGTGCAAAAAATTAAGCGTTGAAGAAGCCAGAAAACGCATTGCCGCGGGGGAAAAATACACCGTGCGGCAAACGATCGATCCCAAAGGAACGGTGTCTTTTGACGATTGCGTTTACGGTCATGTCACGGTTGAAGCAAAGACGTTGGACGAAGGCATTTTATTAAAGTCGGACGGTTTGCCGACATACAACTTCGCCAATGTCGTGGACGATCATTTAATGAAGATCACGCACGTTTTGCGCGGTAACGAATATTTGTCTTCCACGCCGAAATATAATCTGATGTATCAGGCGTTCGGGTGGGACATTCCGACTTATGTTCATTTGCCCCCGATTATGAAAGACGAACACAACAAGCTGTCCAAACGCAACGGCGATGCGTCTTTTCAGGATCTGGTCGCCAAAGGCTATCTGCCCGAAGCCATTGTCAACTACATTATTTTGCTGGGCTGGAGCGCCAAAAACGACGAAGAAATCTTTTCGATGGCGGAATTGGAAAAGATTTTCAATATCGAAGGCATCAATAAATCTCCGGCGATTTTCGATATCGAAAAGTTGAAATGGATGAACGGCGTTTATATGCGCAATCTCCCCGCTGAAAAATTCCACGAGCTGGCTTTGCCGTACTATAAAGACGCGATCAAACGCGATATGGACTTGGCCGTATTGTCAAAGTGTGTCCAGCCGCGCGTCAATATTTTAAGCGAAATTCCCGAAGCGGTCGATTTTATCGATACGTTGCCGGCGTACGACATTGAAATGTATGTCAATAAAAAGATGAAGACGACACCGGAAATCGCTTTGAAAGCTTTGGAGGAAGCAAAGCAAGTCATTGCCGGCATGACCGATTGGTCAAGCGTGGAAGCCGTGCACGATCCGTTGTTGGCGATGCCCGAAAAGCTCGGCATGAAGAACGGGCAGTTCTTATGGCCGATCAGAACGGCGTTGACGGGCAAGCAGTGCACGCCTGTCGGAGCGGTCGAAGCGGTCTATCTGTTCGGCAAAGACGAAAGCTTGAAAAGAATTGAAACCGGCATTGAAAAACTGAAAGTTGCTCTTTCTTAATTGAAAAAACCGCCTTTTGGCGGTTTTTTAATGTGACGAACGTCACTTTTTGTTTTACGAATAAGATACGGAAGTGATAAGATACCGTATCTTTTTTTACAGTAATGAGAAACGAGATGATAAAACATATTGCATATATGGCTGTTTTAGCCGTTTTGTTAACCGGTTGTTTTGAAAAGAAAGAAGAAAAACAACCGACCGTGCCTCAACAACCGTTGACGGTCAGCGGGATTCAGGTGCAGCCGCAAGATGTCGGCTTGTCCTTTGAGTATACGGGCAAGGCGCAGGGGGCGAAAGAAACCGAAGTCAGGGCGCGTGTCGGCGGTATTTTGTTAAAAAGAAATTATACGGAAGGTTCTGCCGTTCAAGCGGGGCAGGTGTTGTTTGAAATCGATCCCGAACCCTATAAAATCGCGATGGATAAAGCAAAGGCTCAGTTAGATCAGCGGCAGGCGGATTTAAAGGCGGCCGAAAAGCAATATGAACGTGTCAAAACGTTGGGGGAAAAGGGTTTTTCAAGTTCAAAAGCTCAAGATGACGCGGAAGCGCGCGTTTTATCGATCAAAGCTTCGATCAATGTTGCCAAAGCGGCTTACGAAGACGCGAAATTAAATTACAAATACACGAAAGTAACCGCGCCGATCAGCGGCACGACCAGTATGGAAGTGCATTCCGAAGGGTCTTTGATATCAACGGCGGGCGAAAACAGCCTGTTAACCACGATTACGCAGTTCGATCCGATTTACGCCGTTTTTTCGATGTCCGACAACGAATTGTTCAAACTGGTGGATATGGTGAAAAAAGGCTATGTCCGCAACCCCAGAGGCACTGACGAAGTCAAAGCGAAAATCGAATTGACGGAAGGATCCGTTTACGAAAAAGACGGTATCATCAATTTCATCAATCCGATGGTGGATAAAGACACAGGAACGTTAAAGCTTCGCGCCGTGTTCGAAAATCCCAAACAGCAAATCATACCGGGGCAGTTTTTGCGGGTGTCTTTGGAAGGCTTGACGCGTCAAAACGCGATCGTTTTGCCCAAAACCGCCGTTATGCAAGGGGCAAACGGATCCTTTGTTTATGTGGTCGGCGCCGATGGTAAAGTCGCGGCTCGTCCGGTCGTAACGGGGTACACGACAAAGCAAGGGGACTGGATCATTGACGAAGGATTGCAGGCGGGGGAAATCGTTGTTCTGGATAATTTCGTAAAAATAAAGCCGGGAATGCCGGTGAACGTGAAATTGCAGGAAACGGCTCAATCTGGCCAACCGGTTCAATCGGCCGAGACAACTGAAGAATAAGGAAAAAAAATGTTTTCAAAGTTTTTTATTCAACGCCCGATTTTCGCGACAGTCTTGTCTTTGGTCATTGTGATCGCGGGACTGGTTTCGATGAAAGTCCTGCCGATCGAACAATATCCGAATATCGTTTCGCCGGAAATCCAGATTACGGCCGTTTATCCCGGCGCAACGGCCGATGTTCTGGCGGATACCGTTGCCGCGCCGATCGAACAGGCGATCAACGGCGTCAAAAACATGATCTATATGTATTCAACGGCGACTTCGAGCGGCTATCTGACGATCGGAGCCGTTTTTGAAATCGGTACGGATCCGGATCAGGCAACAATCGATATTAACAATAAAGTGCAGTCGGCAACGTCAAACTTGCCCTCCGAAGTCACTA
>CALXTY010000152.1 GCA_944391535.1 uncultured Alphaproteobacteria bacterium | reverse complement strand
TGTCCGCAAAAGAATCGTTCAAAGTCAGCTTTTTGCCGGCGTAATAAATATGCAGTTGCGTAAACGCCAAAAGCTGATTCGGTGAAGGGATATTCCTCAACGACGTATGTGTCCTGCGATAATAAATAGAGTCTATCTGCTCTTGCGTCATGGGGTGGGCAGAACTGCCGATACGGATAAAGCACCCCCGCTCGCTCATACCGTTGGCGCGAATATAATAGGGTTGTTCTTTGCCTTCGGACACCGTAACTTTGATAACGTCTAGACCGTTCAGACGTTCGCATGCAATATCAAACAAGCCCATAACGGACGGACGAATCCCCGTTATCAGACGATCTTTAATTTCCAGTTGAAGTGCATCGCACTTATCAACACCGACGGGGTTCCCCTTCTTGTCAACACCGACATAGATCGTTCCGCCGTGCGCATTCAGAAACGCTACCGCTTCCTTTTCCAAAGCGGCAGTTAGTTTTTCTTTGTATTCCGTACGATCATTTTCAACCATAAAGACACCTCTTTTTCTATTTATAAAAGATAACGCCGCCTTTCTCAAACAAGAAATTTTTTGCCGTTTTTGTATGACGAAATGCGCATCACGGAAAAGGGATGAAACGATAGTTTTTACCGTGTGATGTTTGTTTATACCAACATATTGATATTATTGAACAAATAGGCGTTAATGGAAGTTATGAGGGCAAACTGAAATATACTTTCCTTTGGCGAAAAGCCCTTCCGGAAGTTACCTCCGTGTTACCTCAAATCGAAAGGATGAACGCCTATGAATATCAATAAATCTTTCATCAACAGCCTGTCTTTTTCGGGTAAGGAAACGACCTATTTTGATGATACCGTCAAAGGCTTCGGCGTGCGTGTCTGCAAATCATCCTCAAGTTATATTCTGATGTACCGCAACGCTTACGGGCGGCAGAAGAAACTGACCATCTGCAAAACAACGCTGATGACGCCGACAGAAGCGCGAGATGAAGCAAAACGTCTTTTGGCTTTGGTCGTTCAGGGCAAAGATCCGGAACAGGAAAAACTGGAACGCCGCAAAGAACTGACGATCGGTGAACTTGCAGACGAGTTTCTTAAATTCAAATTGCCGTTTCTGAAACAAGCGACACGGAACTCGTATCAATCGGCGGTCAAAAAGCACATCAAGCCGGATTTGGGCAAAATACCGATCAAAGCTTTCAGACATTCGGATGCTCAACGGTATTATAACGACTTGCTGATGGGAAAAGGGATAACGACTTTCCACCCAAGAAAAGAAGACTTCCGGCATATCGGATCGGCAAACACAGTTCTCGTCCCTTTGCGGTGTATGTTCGATTACGCCCGTTCTTTGGGACTGGTGGATTTCAATCCAGTCAAAGAGTTGCAGACTTTCCCCAATCCGTGTAGTTACGAGTTCTTTGACGAAGCGGAAATCAGAAAGCTCGGCAGAATCATAAACACCTGCAATTACGTCAATCCGTATTATCTGAATGTTATCCGGTTGCTTGTAATGACCGGATGCCGGAAAAAGGAAATCGAAAATCTAAAATGGTCGTATATCGACTTCAAGCATCAGTTATTCCTGTTTCCCGACACGAAGACTGGAGCACAGGACAGACCGTTCGGCATCGCGGTCAAGGAGTTGCTTCTTCAAATGAAAGACGCCGTTCAGCCGCAGAGTAATGACGAGTTCGTGTTTCCGAAGTCGGGGAAAGGAACGGACGTTGCCAAGAACTTCTTTCAGGTTCACGTCAAATCAAAGCCGGAGTTTGCGAAGAAGAAAGTTCACAGCTTACGGCACACGTTTGCGTCGATGGCGGCGGCGATCGGGTTTCCGGAAGCGATTGTCGCGAAACTGTTGGGACACAAGCAACAGAGTATGACCGCCCGTTATACGCACGTAACGGAAGACGCCGTTCAAAAGGCGGCTGATAAGCTTTCACGAAAGATTGCCGGATTGCTTGACATACCTGAACGATGCGCCAAACCGGAGGACGTGAAGATGTTTCCGCGGGGGATTCATCTTTACAAGATTCACCTTGTAAAGCCGGAGGAATATCCGCGTCCGATGCCCGCCCAAAAACAGAGGGTGGCGGGGTGATCCAAGAGGGGCGAAGTCACTTTGGCAAGGGCGCAAAAGTTTTGCGCTAACTTGCTATCGCATTTTTACAAATCCGATGGTGAAGCGACGCTTCACGGCAGACGCTCCCGACAACAAGGGGGTGTTTGCTCCGGATTTGAAAAATAGCAGATAGAAGAGAAAAGCCCCCGAACACGAAACACCCTTTTCTTGAATTACGAACAAAAGGAAACGCCCGTTCAAGACCGCCGCAGACCGGAAGCGTCAACAGACGCGACCGGACGGACGGCTTTTCTGCCGTAGCAAAGAACCGTAAACAAGGGAATACCGACGAAACAAGATGCTACGACCGAATACTAACGTTTACATTAAGTTTTTCGCGTATGCGATAAACGGATAATCGTCGGCTCCTTCTTTGATTTTACCGAGATTTTCTTTTGTTCCGATTATCTTAGCCATCACGGCCAAACAGGCGGCATCAAGCAAATCATCAAATTTGAAAAAAGCGTCCTTTTCCTGTTTTGAGGCTTCCCGCAAAAGTTTTTCAATTCCGGCAACGCCAAGATATTCTTTCAAAATCAAAAGTCGTTCGGCTTGTCCCGCACCTGTTTTCTTGGGAAAAATCTTTTTGCTGTTGTTTAGCAGTTCAAAGCAAAACTCCGGATGAGATTCCCAAAAATGAAAAACGTCAGGATTGTTTCCTGCCGCGAACTCTTTTACTTCATAAATTTTGTGCATAATTGCTTTCGTTTGTTCTGACATCGTAATCGTATCTTTGATACGGTCATATTCCTCTTCCGTAGGAGGTAAGTTTTCGGGAAGAGAAAAAACAGAATTTTTATTCCCTTTCATAGCATTACGCAACGCTCCGTCAGGTCTTTTTTTTAAGCCGATCGGCATATCAATCAGAATAATGTCTTTCGGGTTGCTTCTGTTAAAATCGAAGCCTGTTAATTTTTCTTTGACCGTAACGTTTGCCACGCCATATTCATTTATAAAAACGGCGATCCATCCGGCAGGACACCCGTCAATCCCCACATATTCAGTCATTTATCAATTCCTTGTATAAGGCTAAAAACTCATTTTGCACATCTTCGAAAGGACGTATTTGCGATGACAACATAATATGGAGCATTTGGCCGTTATCCGGAATAGGATTTGCTTTCACATCATTCTTAAAATAATTTTCAAATTCCCAATACAGCATTGTATCGTCAATCGTGTGCCATAATGCCTGTTCATCGAAAAACGGTTCTATGCAGTGCGAAGCAAGAGCCGTTAAAATAGCTTTTTCCAATCTGTCTTCGTTTTCCATATATGCTTGCCCTTTAATTGGACGGGGAATATCGCACATATACGCTTCGGAAGCATCGTGAAGAAGGCAACAGAGCTGAATCGTTTTATCGTATCCTCGTGCGGCGGCTTCTTTACAGCAATTTATGGAATGTTCCGCAACAGAATAAAAACGGTTGAAATGACCGTTTGCACGGCATAATAACGACAATGCGTGCGCTATGTCCTCAATTTTGACGGTCGTCGGATCAGGGGTGAGGATATTAAACGATTCTCCGGTAAAAGTGGAGATAATATTTTTCATTGGTTTCCCTAAAATAAAAGTTCGGTGCGGGAAGATATTCCCGCACCGAAAGCGTTATTTTTTCTTTTTCAGTTCTTCAGCCACGGCTTTGTTGAAATCTTTTTGCAGCTGATCCATTTTCTTGCGCTTTTCGTTCATTTTCTTCGTATAATCATCAAGCTTCTTTTGTGAATTCTGCGCCTGTTTCATATAGTTGTCATAGGTTCGTTTTTCCGAATCATACTGACGCTGGACGCCGTCGATTTCACGCTGTAAAGAATCCATATTTCTCTTGATTTGTTCACTTGTCATTTTTTTACTCCTATTAAAGTTAACGACAAAAACAAGATAATTCGTATATACGTCAAAATATGTCATATTAAATTTCTTCGTATATACAAAGCCCGCCTTAAAGGCGGGCGGATGTTCAAACACCGTATACGTATAGACGGCACAGCGGTATCGCGCCAAGCCCGCTAACACCCACCTCCGCCCCTCCG
>CALXTY010000151.1 GCA_944391535.1 uncultured Alphaproteobacteria bacterium | reverse complement strand
TCCCGAACTGGAAGCCGCTAAAACAGCTCTGAAACTGGCAAAAGAAGCTCAAAACGCCCCTGCGCCTGAAACATTAAAACAAAAAGTCGATCAGAATCCTGACGATTTGCAAGCCCGTTACGACTACGCCTGCGCCTTATTCGCCGCCGGAAACGCCGAACAAGCCATTGATCAATTAATCGAAATCATTAAAAAAGAACGCGAGTGGAATAATGATGCCGCCAGACAGCAACTGTTTAAAATCTTTGCCGCTTTGGGACAGACGAATCCCGTTACCGTTGCCGGACGGCGTAAGTTATCTTCTTTTTTGTTTTCGTAAAAGGCGTTTTGCATGAATAACTCTATCTTTGATGTGACTCTGGTCGAATTGCCCGCCAATCTGCCCGTCCTGCCTTTTTCAGGCGCGTTCCTGTTCCCGGAAACAAAGCTGAACCTGCGAATCTATGAAATGCGCTATATCCGTCTGATCTTTAACGCTTTGGCTTCTTCAAGGTTGGTCGGCATGGTGCAACCGACGCAACAGGATATGCCGATGAAAGTTTCTCCCTTGTATAAAACCGGTTGCGCCGGCAGAATCTCCAGCTTTATGGAATCAAATGATACTCTGCTCATCACTTTAACGGGGATAGCCCGTTTCAACGTGATTAAAGAAACGGATCATAACGGCATCTATCGGGACGCCAGTGTCGATTTCGTGCCGTTCAGCGCCGATTTCAATCTGAAGGATTTCAAATTTAATAAAAAAGAACTCTTCGCCAAATTGGACTTTTACGCTTATTCCAACAAAGTCGATCTGAATTCGGAAATGCTAAAACAAGTCCCCGATGAACAGATCTTGATGACTCTGGCTTCGTTATTGCCTTTTACGCCGGCTGAAAAACAAGCTTTGTTGGAATGCGCGGAAATGCAAAAATTCTATGATACTTTATTGCTGTTGCTGGATATGAATTCCCAAGGACGCATAAATTAAACGGAGCTTTTACTTTTTCATGGCATAACAGAAGCAGATTCTTTTTTTGCTTGCGGATTGTCATGATTAAAACTGAAAAACATACGTTTTTACCTGATTCCTTTAAAGTCTTTTTCCATAAACTGGGCATTCGTGTGTGCGGCCTGTTTTTAATTGTTACGGGAATCGCTTTGGCGGTTGCCTTGGCGACATACGATTCAACGGATCCTTCTTGGAATACGGCCAGCGGTAATTTGCCGAAGAATGCTCTGGGGGGTATGGGGGCGATTTGTGCCGATCTGCTGTGGCAGTATTTCGGATTGGGAGCCGTTTTGTTCCCTTTGGCTTTAATGGCTTGGGGGCTACTGGTCGTCCGGTTGAAATGGCATAAATTCCAGTTTCTGCGCGTCTTATGCTTTATCCCGACTTTATTTCTTTTATTGGTCTTGTTTTCCGCTTTGCCGGCCGTGTCGTTCACTCCGGTCTTGGCCGGTTTTTCGGGAGCCGTCATGCCCGCTTTCTATCACCCTTTGATCCACTGTTTAAAAATCGCCTATATGCCTTATCTCGAATACCTGATGTTGCCTGTAATCTTCGTCGCAAGCATCTTTGGCTTGGCTTCGACTTTGGGGATTCCGTTTTATCTGGTGAAACGGTGGATTGCCGCTTTGGGGCGTTGGATCAAAATCGCGGCCTTATTCATATGGCATAAAATCCGTAAGACAAAAGAAGCAAAAGTTCAGGAAAATGAAGAAAAACTGCCTGAAGAATTACCGCAAAGTCTGTTCGCCGAACAAGGCGAATTGAATCTGGAAGAACAACCAAATCCGCCTCGTCCCGCCGTAAAACAACCGGCAAAACCGTCTCCGCTGAAATCAATCAAGGAACAACGGGAATACGCAAAACAATTTCATTTACCGAAACTTGATTTTCTGGCCAAACCCAAAGTCGATAAAGACGCCGCCGTTTCCCGCGACTATCTTGAAAAACGCGCCAGACAGTTGGAAAACGTCCTTGAAGAATATGGCGTTAAAGGAGAAATCGTTAATGTCAGACCGGGACCTGTCGTTACTTTGTTTGAACTGGAGCCTGCACCCGGAATTAAAACGACGCGCGTGATTAACCTTGCAGACGATATCGCCAGATCGATGAGTGCATTGTCCGTCCGTATCGCCGTTGTCCCCGGACAAAGCGTTATCGGAATTGAAATGCCTAATGAAAAAAGAGCCGATGTCTATCTCAAAGAAATGTTCGCCTGTGACGAATTCAAAAATGCGACAAAGCCTTTGTTGTTGGCTCTAGGCAAAGACATCGGCGGAAAACCGACTTTTGCGGATCTGGCAAAAATGCCTCACCTGTTGGTCGCGGGAACAACCGGATCCGGTAAATCCGTTGCGATCAATACGATGATCCTGTCTTTGGTTTACCGTTTAACGCCCGATCAGGTTCGCTTGATCATGGTTGATCCGAAAATGTTGGAATTATCCGTTTATAACGGTATACCCCATCTGCTGACTCCTGTCGTAACGGATCCGAAAAAAGCGGTTCTGGCTTTGAACTGGGCGGTGCGGGAAATGGACGACCGTTATCGCCAAATGAGTGAACTGGGCGTGCGTAACATTGACGGCTATAATGCTAAAGTCAAAGAAATGATTGACAGCAAAGAACCGATGACGCGCACCGTCTTGACCGGTTATGATAACGGCGAACCCGTTTATGAAGAACAGCCTTTAAACTTAAAACCGTTTCCTTATATCGTTGTCATTGTAGATGAAATGGCTGATTTAATGGTTACGGCGGGCAAAGAAATCGAAATCGCGGTGCAAAGAATCGCGCAAAAAGCGCGTGCGGCGGGGATACATCTGATTTTGGCGACACAGCGTCCTTCGGTTGACGTGATCACGGGAACGATCAAAGCGAACTTTCCGGAAAGAATCAGTTTCCGTTTAACGACAAAAATCGACAGCCGGACGATTTTGGGCGAGCAAGGGGCGGAACAGCTGTTAGGACGCGGCGATATGCTTTATCTGGCGCAAGGACAGCGTCCGGTACGTCTGCATGGCCCGTTCGTCAGTGACGCTGAAGTCGAAGCCGTTACGGCTCATCTAAGATTACAAGGCGTGCCGGAATACGAACAGTCCGTTACCGAAGGACCGCCGGAAGCGACAGACGAAATGAGCGGCGGATTTGACAACGGCGAAGGAGCCAGTCTGTATGATAAAGCGGTCGCGATTGTTTTGCGTGACAGGAAAGTGTCAACCAGTTATATTCAACGTCAGTTGCGTATCGGATATAACCGAGCTGCCGATCTGATCGATCAGATGGAAGCGCAAGGTGTTATTTCGGCGCCCAGCCATGCGGGAAAACGTGAAATTCTGGTTCCCGACAACCGTTAAGACTGTGACGTATCAGGAAAAAGGTAATGATCAAAATTTTTCTTTTTTGCTTGTTTTTATCGACCGCCGCCGTTGCGCAGACAGAAGCTCCGAAAGCTTTTTCAAATCAACAGCAGGAACTGATCAAAAAAATCGAAGACTATTTTAACGGCATCAAAACAATCAAAAGCAAGTTTTATCAAACCAGCGACAACGGAGCCACGGCCGAAGGAAATTTTTACGTCTTAAAACCCAATAAAATGCGTTTGGAATACAATCCGCCGCATCCGATCGAAGTTGTTGCCGACGGTTATTATTTGATTTTCCATGATAAAAAATTGGAACAGGTGACCTATCTGGATTTGGACGACAATCCGGCCGCCATGATCTTAAAAGAAAATTTTTCTTTTGATAAAGAGGGCTTGACCATTACCGACTTTTCCACGGAACCCGGACTGATTTCCGTTTCCGTGACAAAAAAAAGTCAACCTAACGCCGGAAATATCACTTTGATTTTTAAAGACAAACCGCTGACATTAAAACAATGGCGCGTCACCGATACGCAACAAATAACCACGTTGGTCACTTTGAATAATATGGAAACGAACATCTCTGTCGATCCGGCTTTGTTTAAATTCAAAGATCCCAAAAAGAATCTGCGCCCCGGTGATGTTCCGCGACGCAGATAAAAAATAACTTTACATTACACGCAACAACACCCCGATGATGTGGCGGCTGGTGAATATCCCGATTTACAAGATACGCCTTCGCATCCGACAGGTATGCAACAACACCCCGTGTCCGTCGCTTCCGCCGTCGCCCCCGACAAACACGAAACGTCCGTGCAATTCGGT
>CALXTY010000150.1 GCA_944391535.1 uncultured Alphaproteobacteria bacterium | reverse complement strand
TCTGGTTGAGTATATGTTTTCGGACGAAGCTCCTGATTTCGGAGCGGCTTCGGACGGCGACGGCGACCGCAACATGATTCTGGGGCGTAAGTTCTATGTCAACCCGAGCGACAGCTTGGCCGTGATCGTGGCGAATTTCTGGAACGCTCCGGGGTATGACCGCGGATTGACGGGCGTGGCGCGTTCCATGCCGACTTCTCAGGCGGTTGACCGTGTCGCGCGCGGTATGGGCATGAGCTGCTATGAAACGCCGACGGGGTGGAAATTCTTCGGTAATCTGTTAGATGCCAACAAAGCCACGATTTGCGGCGAGGAAAGTTTCGGAACGGGATCCAATCACGTGCGTGAAAAAGACGGCTTGTGGGCGGTTTTATATTGGTTGAACATTATCGCCGCCGTGAATATGTCGGTGGAAGAAATCGTCAAAGCGCATTGGAAAAAGTACGGGCGCAACTTCTATTCCCGTCACGACTATGAGGCGGTCGATAGTAAAGTCGCCAACGAAATCATGGACAATATGCGTGCGATGGCTGCTGACAGTGTCGGTAAGTTCTACGGTGAATACGAAGTCGAAACGTTTGACGACTTTAAGTATGTCGATCCCGTCGATAAAAGCGAAAGCGCGCATCAGGGCATACGCGTTTTGTTCAAAGACGGATCTCGCATCGTTTTCCGTTTGTCGGGAACCGGGACGCAGGGCGCGACCATTCGTATTTATATTGAAAAATACGAACCCAATGTTGCTCGTCATGATATGGATCCGCAGGAAGCTTTGGCGGAATTGATTGAAATCGCCGAAGAGATTTCCGGCGTTAAAGCTAAAACGGGACGTAAAAAACCGGATGTCATTACCTGATGCAATCCAAATAGAGGAATCTATTCTGCGCGCCGCGGATATCCGCGGCGTTGCCGGTTTAACGCTGACGGAAAAGACGGCGGAACAAATCGGCAAAGCTTTCGGAACGGTTCTGGTGCGCAACGGATTGAAAAAATGCGTTGTCGGCGGTGACGGGCGTCTGTCAACGCCGGCGTTGTCTCAAGCTTGGATCAAAGGACTTTTATCTTGCGGGATTGACGTGATTTCCATCGGGTGCTGTCCGACACCGATGTTGTATTTTGCGGCATATTTGACGGATCATGCCGGCGGCATTATGGTGACGGCTTCGCATAATCCGAAAGAATACAACGGCTTTAAGATGCAGATTGACCGGAAGTCTTTTTGCGGCGAAGACATAAAATCTTTGGGAGCTTTGATTCAAAAACAAGATTTTGAACAAGGAGAAGGGCGGTTATTTCGGCAAGACTTTTTGCAACGTTATGTCGATCGTTTAGTGCAAGATTTTACGTTTGGCGGCAAGCCTCTGACGGTTGTTTGGGATTGCGGGAACGGAACGGCCGGAGTCGTTGTTCCCGAATTGGTCAAGCGTTTGCCGGGGCGGCATATCGTTTTAAACGAGCGAGTGGACGGGAATTTTCCGGCGCATGCGCCCGATTCGTCAAAGATTGAGAACTTGTCCGTTTTACAAGAAACGGTTTTGCGGGAAAAAGCGGATTTGGGATTGGCTTTTGACGGCGATTCGGATCGTTTGGGCGTGATTGATTCCGAAGGAAATTTCTTGGAAACGGATCGCTTGTTACAAATTTTCGCCGAAGAAATTTTAAAAACAAGACCGAATGCCGTTTTCATTGCCGATATTAAATCGAGCAAGACGTTTGTTTCCGAAGTCAAACGAATGGGCGGTCAGCCGTTAATTTGGCGGACGGGACATTCTTTTATTAAAACGAAGATGAAAGAAACCGATTCTCCGTTAGGCGGAGAAATGAGCGGTCATATTTGTTTCGCCGATAAATATTACGGTTTTGATGACGCTTTGTATGCCGCCGTTCGCTTGCTGAACATTGTGGCAAATTGGGAAAAAAAGTCATTTCAAGATAGAATAAGGCAAATTCCAAAAACATTTGCAACACCTGAAATTCAAATTTTTTGTCCGGACAATAAAAAATTTCAATATGTTGAAGAAATTAAAGAAATTCTTAAAATGAGGGGTGTTTTTTTTGATGAAACAGACGGGATAAAATATGTTTATCCGTCAACAAGTTGGTGGCTTTTACGTGCATCAAATACTTCTCCGTGCTTGGTTTGCAGATGCGAAGCTGATACGGAACAAGAGCTGAATTTACTGAAAAAAGATCTTCATTATGTGATTAACGAGGTTTATCACATTGATTTTATTTAATTTTTTGTTTTTTTCTTTTTGCCACAATTTGCCACAATTTAGACCATAATTTTGCCACAATTTAACCATACTATAAAAGAAGCTTAGAAAAGATTTGCTTTCAAGCGAGTTGTTTTTAAGTACTGGCATAATGATAAAGTCGTAAAAAAAAGAATGGAGTAAATCCGTCAGAAACCAAAAAGGCTTAAATATTCTTATATCCAAACAAAAATCCTCCGTTGATGCGGGGGATTTTTTATTACAGATGATAAATTGTTATTCTCTTCTGCCGAACAACTTTTCGATATCGTTTAATTTTAGTTCAATATACGTGGGTCGTCCGTGAATACACTGTCCCGAAAAAGGTACGGATTCCATTTGACGCAATAAAGCGTTCATTTCCGAAGCGTCCAGTTTTCGTCCTGCCCGCACCGACCCGTGGCAGGCCATTATGGCGGCTATTTTTTTGAGGCGTTCTTTTAAAGCCAGACTGTCGCCAAATTCAATCAAGGTGTCGGCAATATCAAGCATCAGAGCTTTTGCGTCCGTTTCTCCCAAAACGGCCGGAGTGGCTCGGATCAAAACGGCATTATCTCCGAACGGTTCGAACAACAGTCCTGTTTTTTCAAGATCTTCTTTTTGTTTCAGGACGGCATCTTTTTTTTCCGCGTTTAATTCGACGATTTCCGGCAATAAAAGGTATTGTCCCGCGGCCGAACCGTTTTCCAGATTTTGCTTGATTTTTTCATAAGTCAGTCGTTCATGAGCAGCGTGTTGATCAACGATGACAATCCCGTCTTGTGTTTGAGAAATAATGTATGTTTTGTGCAATTGCGCCCGAGCCAATCCCAAAGGCGGGAACTGTTCGCTTTGCGTTTGTTGTTCAACGGCGACAGGATCGGGTAAATTTTCAGTGATCGGAGCCGAAAAAGCTTCATTGGCTTTAAACAAGGCTCTCGTTTCTTTAAAAGAATAGTTTTTTTGCGGTTGTCTGAAAGCAAAAGATGTTTTTGCTTTTGGCGGATTGTTTTGAAAGTTCGGTGTAGCGTGTAAAGGTAAAAAAGCGGGCTCCGGCAAAGAAACGTCCAGAGCCTGCGTCGCTAACGAAGAAGATGTTTTGTGTCCGGATTCCATCAAGGCTTGACGGACGGCCGTAACGATCATACCGCGTACGGCTTGAGCGTTTCTGAAACGGACTTCCGCTTTTGTCGGATGCACATTGACGTCAACATCTTCGCAAGGAAGATTTAGAAACAAGACCAACGCGGGGAAACGATCCGAAGCCAAAAGTTCGTGATAAGCTCCTTTAATGGCGCTTAAAAGGACTTTGTCCCGCACCGGACGTCCGTTGACAAAGAAATATTGAGACCCCGCCGTCGCTTTGTTAAAGGTGGGCAAACCGACAAATCCGCTTAAAGCGATCCCGTTATGTTCCACATTTAACGGCATGGCGTTTTCAATGAAATCTTCGCCTATGATCTGGGCGACGCGTTTGATTTTATCCTCATTTGAAACGGCTTTCAGATCCAGACGCTTTTTCTTTTCGTCCGACAAACTGAACGAAACCGACGGATAAGCCAGAGCCAACTTTTCAATGATTTCCTGAATATAGCTTGTTTCCGTTTGTGTCGATTTTAAAAATTTCAAACGGGCGGGAACGGCGTAAAACAGGTCGCGCACTTCTACGCGTGTCCCGAATGGCGCCGCCGTCGGTTCCGGATCGTGTTTTTGTCCTCCTTCGATGAACAAAGACCAAGCCGTATCCGCGTCTTTGGTCTTTGAAATCAAGGTCATGCGGGATACCGAAGCGATCGACGGCAAAGCTTCGCCTCTGAATCCTAAAAAGCGGATATCAAACAAGTCGTCTTCAGGCAGTTTGGACGTGGCAAATCGTTCAACGGCCAAAGTCATTTCTTGCGGCGTCATTCCCTGACCGTTGTCGATAATCGTTAAGGCGGCTTTAC
>CALXTY010000149.1 GCA_944391535.1 uncultured Alphaproteobacteria bacterium | reverse complement strand
GATTTTGGTTAAAATAAAATGTTGACGTTTTCCGATGTGTTGATTGTTTTGGGAGCATTGTTGCTCGTTTTATGTGTTTTTTCGATCGTTTTGTTAAAAAAGAACGCTCGTCTTTCGCGGGATAAAGAAGATTTGACAAAAGCTTCGGGACAAACGTTGTTTTTGCAAGACCATTTGGAAGAACTGAAAAAGGAAAATTCCCGTTTAAATAATGAAAATATGCGTTTGACGGCGCAGGCGGCGGCTTTGGAAACCCAGATGAAAGACGAAAGACAACATCTGAACGATAAAATCGAGGAATTGAAAAACGCCAGAGCCGAGCTGTCCATGCAGTTTAAAACGCTTTCCGCCGATGTGTTAAAAGAACAAAGTCAGGATTTTAAGAAAAATCAGCAAGAATCTTTAGGGCAAATCCTGTTGCCGTTGAAAGATCAATTGGACGCGTTTAAAAAACGCATGGAAGAAATCAATCAGATGAACGTCAGCGATAAAGGAAAAATGGACGAACAACTGCGTAATTTGTTGACGATGAATCAGACTTTGTCCGAAGACGCTCAAAATTTGACGAATGCTTTGAAAGGAAATACAAAACGACAGGGAGACTGGGGCGAAACGCAACTCGAACGTGTTTTTGAGGTCGCAGGTTTTGAAAAAGGAATCAATTATACAACACAAACGAACTTTAAAGATGACGAAGGCAATAACAAACGCCCCGATTTTATCGTCAATCTGCCAGATAACAGGCGACTGATCGTCGATTGTAAAGTGTCTTTGAACGCTTATTTGCGTTATGTCAAAGCCGAAACGCCCGAAGAGAAGAAAAAACATCTGGCGGATCACGTTCAAGCGTTACGAAACCATATTAAGGGATTGGCTTCCAAGAATTATCAGACAATCGTCAAAGAAATGGATCTGGATTATGTCTTTATGTTCATTCCGATTGAACACGCTTATATAGAAGCTTTGAGCGAGGATCCGGAAATTTATGAAGCGGCGTATCAGAATAATATAGCGATTACGACAGCTTCTTCCTTGTTGCCCGTTTTGCGCACGATTGAAAATATGTGGCGGATCGAAAAGCAAAATAAAAATGTTCAAAAAATCGCCGAAATCGGTGGAAAATTGCATGATAAACTGGTCGGATTCGTTGACGATATGCAAGCGATTGATAAAGCTTTGCTCAATGCCAAAAACAGCTATGACAAAGCCTTTAAAAAACTTTCGGAAGGCAAAGGAAACGCTATCGGTTGGGCCGAAAAACTAAAGCTTCAGGGGGCGAAGGTAACAAAAGAATTTAAAATTGATGCAGATGAAGAGCCGTTGCAAATCGAAAATTAATTCTTTTTTGATTTGACAAAAGCTTGAAAAGAAAATTTAATCATTAGTAGAGCTCAAAAAAGGAAAGGAGAAAAATATGAAAAAAGTCTGGATTGTTTCTTTTGGACTTCTCTTTTTATCAGCGTGCGCATCAACCCAATCAAAAACCGAAACGGCGAATAATTGCCCCGTGCCCTCAGAACGAAAAGTTGCATTTAATCAAAAGCAATATGATCCGTATAACGGCAAAGGGTCTGCCAGAATTAACGGGCGGCTGTGCATTACGGGCATTGACGGGCAAAAAAAATGCCCCGCTGATCAGGTCGTTGTGCTGAATCCTGTAACGGATTATTCAACCGAATGGTATCAAAGACATTGGGTCAATAACGAATTTTTGTCGACTCCGGATTCTCGTGCACTGAAATATACAAAAGTAATTAAAACCGAAAAAGGCGGCTGGTTCACTTTTGTCGATTTACCACCGGGAGAATATTATGTCGGCGCCGCCGTCTGTCCGTGTGACGGTTTTTCCGAAAAAGAAAGAAACAATTATAAATATCAGCGCTACGGAACAAAAGTCCGTATGAAAAAGTCCGTTAAAGCGAATTTGAAAAAAGTTTTCGAATAACAAAAAAGCCCTTACAAAAAAGTAAGGGCTTTTGCTTTATGCGCTTTTGGAAAACGGACAACCGCAATAATCTTGCGCGTACATCTGTGTTTCTTTGACTAACTGCTGGCGGATCTGTTCCAAACCGCCTTTGCGCCAGTTCGTAAAATCGTAAGGCACGTTTGTTTCCTGTGAAGCCTGCCGCGCGGCTTCGTTGACCTGATCCAGATCTTTGTATCGGGATATGCCTAAAACGGACGTGACAATGTCAAAACCGTTTTCTTGGGCATATTGCATCGCCCGTTCCAAGCGTAAGTAAAAACAGACGGAACAGCGTTTTCCGCGCTCCGGTTCTTTTTCCAATCCTTTGATCGCTTCGAACCAATGCTCCGGATCATATTCCAAAGAGATAAACGGAACATTTCTGGATAAACAAAAACGTTCGTTTTCCTCACGCCTTTTTTCATATTCCCGAACGGGAGAAATATTCGGATTATAAAACAAGACGGCAAAATCAACCTTTTCTTTCGCCAGTTTGTCGATCACGGCGCAAGAACAAGGAGCGCAACAGGAAAGTAAAAGCAGTTTTGACATCAGTGATATTCTCCGGTCGGAGTAAAAGAACAAATCTGTTCGGGTGTCTTCCCATTGACGATTTTATATAAATTCCTCGGAAAGCTTTGGATCGTTGTTTTTGAAAGCCCAAGAGGACTTTTCGATATGTCCAGCCGATAGTTATCAGTCGTCAACAAATAATTTTGATTATCAATCTGAATGATTTGTTGTTCTTCTCCTTGAGGCGCTTCAAATAAGAGTGTGCTTTTTTGTTGTTCCGGCAAATAAACGAAAAGACGCTGATCCCGGATATATAAAATATCGTCAGTGCCGTTATTGTCATAATCGGCAAAGATACCAGTATTATAACGGAAATTATACATCTCTTTATCAATACATGTTTGATTTTCCGGCGGGCATTCCAATGCAAAGAAGTCTTTCAGTTGCGCCGCAGTTAATTTTTTGGTCAGCGGTTTCTTGAGATAGACATTGTATTCTTTGCGCGTGATACGGCGACATAACGGCATATCTTCTTTAGCGGCATCAATATGAAAAACAGTCATGTCTTTGTTCAGCATGCAAACAGGCAGAAAGGCATAGACAGTCGGAAAAAAAAAAAAAATGCGTTTTTCTTCTTGTCCCAGGTACCCCAGGGACATTGTCAGAAAAATATGGTTTTTATATTCAAAAAAACCGTTCATTGAAGGGAGGTCCCATAAAAAACGTTCGGATAGTCTTTCATCATTTTGTTTCGTGCCGTTAATAGAAATAACGTAGAACGGATCGTCATCTGTTTTGCGGTCAACAGATTCGAACGTATATGTTGTTGAATCCGGCGCGGTATAGGAAATTTTATATTTGTTCTGTTTAAACGGCTTATCGTCCCTGATGGACAGGCACAACGCAGATCTGCTGACATCTGTCGGCAGGGTTGACAGTGCTTCCAAGGTTGCTAAGTGTATCTTTTCATCTGATGGATATTGATTAATTAACGCCTGATAGTCTATATTACGTCTGTGCAATTCTTCTTCTGCGCTCATCGTTAAAATAGAATCGTCAAAACTGTATTCGCTACTCTCGAGAACTTCATTGGCTATTTTCCTTAGACGAGCGAGTATAAGACGATCATAGAAACGGAGTTTTTCTTCGAAATCGGCATCTTCTGACAGAAACCTGACAGGTGAAGAAGAAGGTTTTTTCTGCTTTTGTGTGGCGGAGAGAATGTTTTTTTCGGCTTCTGACAAAGTCAGGTACTTGGACAGATCGTCAGGAATGTCTTCCATACAGATTTCCTGGTTTGAATAACAACCCAAAAAAAGGGATAACAAATCTTTAATTTTTCCTATTGATGAATCAGATGGGGCTTTGGAAAAAGTGTCCAAAAGTTCCTGGGTGGCCGCATTAACTTTGGCAACATCAAAAGGCATGGGAAAACCGCGGGCAATTAGAATATTGGCGTTTTTTTGCTTTAAAATCAGGCGTTTTAATCTCGTGTGTGAAAAGTATCTGTTTGCCGTTTTTTCAAAAGTCGCATAAGGTGCTGCCGGATCTGTCAATTCAGGCAGGACGGTAATCATCTCTGCCGCATAAACGGGAAGAGAATAAAAAAAGAAAAAAAAGAAAAAAAATATAAAAATGATAAATACTTTCTGAAAGAATAAAAAAACGGCCGCGAATGATGCTCCGAGCCGTTTTTTTGAAAAGATTGAAA
>CALXTY010000148.1 GCA_944391535.1 uncultured Alphaproteobacteria bacterium | reverse complement strand
TTTCGGAGATGACAAGCCGCGTAAAGAAAGAATAAAACAAACGGCCGAAATAAGATAAAGAAAACTGCTGTAAGTCGTTGTCATGATTTTATCCTTTCTTCTTTTTAAATAAAGAAAGCATTCTTTCCGTAACGGCAAAACCGCCGAAAATATTTATCGAAGCCAATAAGACGGCGATAAAGCCTAATATTTTTGCGATCGAAAAATCACTTGGCCCCGCGGCAATTAAGGCGCCGACAATAATGACCGAAGAAATGGCGTTTGTGACGGACATTAACGGAGAATGTAATGCCGGAGTGACTTTCCAAATAATATAGTATCCGACAAAGCAGGCTAAGATAAAAACGGTCAGCAGGAAAATAAAATCGTTTCCGCCGGACGGGGAGGCCATCAAAACCTGTTCGGTCAGATCGCGCAAATAAAGCTGAGCCTTTTCCAATTGCTGTGTCGCTTGAGCGACATTTTGAGAGACAGCTGTCAACTCATCTGAAAGTTGTTCCGACAGAATAACGGCTTGATCAGACATCGGCATTCTCCTTTAATAAAATCTCTCCGTTTTTAGTGACACAGGAGGCTTGATAAATCTCATCATTAAAGTCGATTTTTAAATTAAGAGTTTCTTTATCAATCATGGGGACAATAAAATTATACAGGTTTTTGGCAAACAACGGACTGGCGGCGGCACTGAGTCTGGAAGCGGCGTTTGATTGTCCGATAATTGTTGTTCCATAAAGCTTTTCCGTTTTTCCGTAAAGTGTTCCGTAACAATTTCCGCCTTGTTCGGCAGCCAAGTCAAAAACGACACTTCCTTCTTTCATTGTTTTCAACATTTCTTCCGTGATGAGAACGGGCGCTTTCTTGCCGGGAATCAAAGCCGTCGTTATGACAATATCCATTTTCGGTAAAATGGCTGATAGGGCTTTTTCCTGATTTTGTTTCGATTGTTCGTCAAGTTCTTTGGCGTAACCTCCGGTTGTTTCAACTTGCGCAACCTGTTCGATTTCCAAGAACTTGGCTCCCAAAGATTCGACTTGTTCCTTAACGGCAGGGCGAACGTCAAAAGCCGTAACAACGGCTCCCAAACGTTTAGCAGTCGCTATGGCTTGAAGACCGGCGACGCCTGCGCCCAACACAAGCACTTGAGCCGGAGAAACCATACCCGCCGCCGTCATCATCATCGGAACGACCCGTTTATAAGTGCTGACGGCATCAATGACGGCTTTATAACCCGCCAAATTGCTTTGAGACGATAAAACGTCCATGTTCTGAGCCCGAGAAATGCGCGGCACCATTTCCATCGCAAAGCAGGTCAAGCCGGCTTTCGCGACGGCTCTCAAGGTTTCTTTGTCCGTGCGCGCATTCATTAAACAAATCAGGCATGTCCCCTTGGAAAAAGACTTCAGTTCTTCGGTGTCGGGAGGCTGTATTTTCAGAACAATATCCGCTTTATCAACAGCAGATGAATAATCTTTTGCGATAACGGCTCCGGCCGTTTCAAATTGTGCGTCGGGAATGTCTGCTGATAATCCCGCCTCTGTCTGGACAACAACGGATATGCCGATATCGGTCAATTTCTTGACGGTTTCGGGCGAAGCGGCAACGCGAAATTCACCGTCGGCGGTTTCTTTGGGGATTGCTATTTTCATAGAAGGCCGTCTCCTTATAAAAAATATTGAGGCGGTACTTCTGTACCTGTTTATGCCGGAGATTCTGCTACGGCAATGTTATTTTGTCTTTCTTTGGTGGAACGCAATGCATTAAAGGCGCGCAGTAATACAGAATCGATCGTTTCATCTGTTTCTATGCGCGTCGCTATGCTGATGCTGGTCGTTACGGCAATCTTGATGTCGTCCACCATTAAATCCGAATGCATGACTTCGTCACGTATGCGTTCCGCAACAATTTTCGCACCTTCCAAAGGCGTTTCCGGTAACAAAATGGCAAATTCTATATCTGCCAGTCTGCCCAGATAGTCGGAATCTCTGATTGAATTCTGACACGCCATAACGGCAACACGGATCGCTTCGTCTCCAAAAGCGGAACCGTGTTCGCTGTTTAAAGCTTCAAAACGGTCAATCGTCATTAATAACACTGACAAATCACGTTTATATCGACGAGCGCGTTTCATTTCTTTTGCGCCGTCGTCCAAAAACTGTCTTCTGTTCAATACACCCGTGACAGGGTCTATGACGGTCATTTGTCGCAATTCTTCTTCCATCTGTTTGCGCGGCGTAATGTCAAATCCGACAGATCGGATTTCAACCGGAGCTCCATTTGAATCGTATACAATTCGGTTCGTCCACGAAATCCATATCCTTCTGCCGTCTTTGCAGATGTTCTCGTTTTCATTGTCTAGGTACAAACGCGGATTGTTTTTGATCCGTTCAACCAAATTCGTTAATGTCTGACCATGAGAATCTTTCGTCGGAACGATTGTCCCTATGATGTTTTTGCCGATCAACTCGTTTTTATCGTCATAGCCGTAAAGTTCACAGGCATAGTCATTAACGGATAAGATGTTACCGTCTTTATCAAGACTAAGAAATAAGCTTTTAGTATTGGGGGATGAGTAAGGATCAAACTGGCGATGTTTTTCTTTTTTCATGTCTTCCAGTTCTTTCTGAGATGAAATCAAGGCGTTTTGTAAATCCACGACTTTATCCTTTAAAGCGTTCTTCTTGGAACGACAAGTCTCAAAACGCCAGAGTAAATAAAGTAAAGCCGCTGTTAATGCTATACATAAAACAGTCGGTACCGATGTCAGGCAATCTTGTTGAGGAATCACTCCCGCGGGTGAAGAGATCGCTTCTGCTGCAAAAACGGTTGATATCGGCATTCAGCCCCCTTTCTGTATTTTATCTTATTGAATTTTATCATTTTTTATTTTGTTTCTGCAATCAGTTTTTAAAATTTGTTTTATTTTAGCAAAATCTTTATCTTCCTTACAGCTAAAAAGAGGTATTCCTTTCTGATGACAAAAGTTATATAAAGCAAAATACGAAAAAGATTGTATGTCGGTGCTGATTTAGGCTATCTTCGGCTCGGTTGGAGGATTTTAATGACCCAAGATAAAGTTTCTGCTTTGGAAGCCGTTTCGGATACATATCATTATGGATTCGAAACCGATATTGATGCCGAAACCGCGCCAAAAGGACTGAGTGAAGAAATTATCCGCTTTATCTCGGCTAAGAAAAATGAACCGGAATGGTTGCTTGAGTTCCGCTTAAAAGCCTATCGGCATTGGTTGACGATGAAAGAACCGACTTGGGCAAAAGTGTCTTATCCCCCGATTGATTATCAGGATATTTATTATTATGCCGCGCCGAAAACGGCGGGAGCTCCCAAAAGTCTGGACGAAGTCGATCCTGAATTGTTAAAAACCTATGATAAACTGGGCGTGCCTTTGCATGAACGCGAAATCTTGGCCGGTGTCGCCGTTGACGCCGTCTTTGACAGCGTTTCCGTCGCGACGACTTTCCGGGATAAACTGGCGCGTCAGGGCATTATTTTCTGTTCCATTTCCGAAGCCGTACAAAATCACCCCAATCTGGTTCAAAAATATTTGGGCTCTGTCGTTCCTTATACGGACAACTTCTTTGCCTGTCTGAATTCCGCCGTCTTTACGGACGGCACGTTCGTCTATATCCCCAAAGGCGTCCGTTGCCCCATGGAATTGTCGACTTATTTCAGAATTAACGCCAAAAAATCAGGGCAGTTCGAACGCACGATGATTATCGCGGACGATAATTCTTATGTCAGCTACCTTGAAGGCTGTACCGCGCCGCAGCGTGACGAAAATCAACTGCACGCCGCTATCGTCGAGATCATCGTCATGGATAATGCCGAAGTGAAATATTCAACGGTGCAAAACTGGTATCCCGGAGATAAAGACGGCAAGGGCGGCATCTATAATTTCGTGACCAAGCGCGGGTTGTGTAAAGGATTTAATTCCAAATTGTCTTGGACGCAGGTCGAAACGGGATCGGCGGTGACTTGGAAATATCCTTCCTGTGTTTTGTTGGGCGACAATGCCGTCGGAGAATTTTACTCGGTCGCCATTACAAACAATTATCAACAAGCCGACACGGGAACAAAGATGATCCATATCGGTAAAAACACGTCTTCGACAATCGTGTCAAAAGGCATTTCCGCCGGAAAATCTCAAAACACGTATCGCGGATTGGTTAAAATGGCGAAAAACGCCGATAATGCCCGCAATTT
>CALXTY010000147.1 GCA_944391535.1 uncultured Alphaproteobacteria bacterium | reverse complement strand
GGATTGCAAACAAACCGTTCAAAGCATTTCCGGCTATACCGTCGAAGAAGCTTACGAAGTCCGTCAGGCGGCCGATGACGATGATATGAACTCTTTGCGCGAAGAATTGGGAGATTTGCTTTTTCATGTCGTTTTTTACGCGCGGATCGCCGAAGAAAAAGGCTGTTTTGATTTCGCCGACATCGTGCAAACCGCCTGTGATAAAATGATCAGAAGACACCCTCATGTTTTCGGGAATCAAAAGAACATACCCGATTGGGAAGAATTAAAACGTCGGGAAAGAAAAGAACGCCGACAAAACGGGGTCTTGTCGGGCATTGCCAACGCTCTGCCCGCCGCAACCAGAGCCTTTAAGCTGCAAAGTCGCGCCGCCGATGTCGGATTTGATTGGGACAAACCCGATCTGGTTTTGGATAAAATCGTTGAAGAAAGCGAAGAATTGCGAACTGAAATCGCTCAAAAAGAACACGTTTGCGAACGCGAAGACGAAATGGGAGATTTATTGTTCGCCTGCGTCAATCTGGCCAGAAAGCTGAAAATAGATCCCGAAAAAGCCTTAAAGCGAACAAACGCCAAATTCGAGCGCCGCTTTTCTTATATTGAAGAAATGTTGCAAAAAAGAAATCAGCCCTTTGAACAAACAACTTTGGATGAAATGGAAGCTTTGTGGGTTGAAGCGAAAAACAAAGAAAGAAATAAAAAAAGTTAACGATCCCACAAATTCGTATAACTTTGTTCTTTTCGAATGCGGATTCCCCGCCCGAAACGTCCCGTATTCAAAAAGCTGAGAGACAATTCCATAATCTTTTCGTCCTGATGCAGGAAAAAGTGCGTTTTATTCAAAGCCAGATATTCTTCTCTGGCGCCCTGTTGTTTTGCCGAAGACACCGGTAAAATGCCGTCGTTATCCTGTTTAAATAACGGCAGAACCCCTTTAGAATCGTCCTTTCCGCCCATAATAATTCCGAAATCCCCTTTCATCGGAAAAAGACTGTTTGCCGTTTGCGGCAAAATATTCTGCCCCGCCGTTCCCAACGCCCATTTATACCACCACTTCTCTTTCCATTTTTCCGCCCACGGATACCCGTGATTCGGAACGGCCAGAAAAACACTGCGTCCTATTCTTTCCAACCACGCCGGATTAAGTTCGATCGCCTGACGCAAAATCAATCCGCCCATACCGTAAACAATAAAATTAATCCGGTTGATATCCTGACGACGATCCAACAACGCGTTCAAGGTTCGCGCCGATTTAACCAAATCAAAGCGCAACATCGGATAGCTGAAAATGATCGGTTCGAAACTTTTTTGAAAATAATGCGCCATCTTTTCAAAAGAGGAAGGGCGTTGAAAAAGTCCGTGAATAAAAACGACCGCTTTCTTTGCGGGAGGAGGAACTTCCCAAGCCCGTAAAAAATAAAGCATCGTATCATAACATAATTCAAAAGATCCCGTCGCCCTTTTAATATTGTACGGATCCAACAAACGGCATCTGCGCGTCCATATAGATTCTTGAATCCGCCACCCTGCATAGCTGTGTCGATCCACCCAGTAAAATAAGCCGCCGCAAGTAAAAAAAGGAAATGACATTTTGATCTCTTAACTTGTTTTTTTTAATCATATCAATCATTTTATCTAAAAATCAAGATGATAAGAACGTTGTGATTTTATCTTCTCGACTTTTTTTTGCGAACGTGGCAGATTGAGCGTCATGAAAAAAGTCGAAATTTTTACGGACGGCGCGTGCAGCGGCAATCCCGGACTGGGCGGTTGGGGAGCCGTTCTGCGTTATAAAGAAGTCGAAAAAGAAATCAGCGGCGCTCAGGAAGCGACGACAAACAATCGTATGGAACTGACGGCCGTCATCAATGCCTTAAAACTGTTAAAAACCGCTTGTGAAGCGGATATTTACACGGACAGCCAATATGTCATGAAAGGCGCCACCGAATGGTTGAACGGTTGGGTGAAAAACAGCTGGCGGACGGCGGACAAAAAACCGGTAAAGAACAGCGATTTGTGGCAGGAAATCTATCATTTAAACAAACAACACGTCTTGCATTGGCATTGGGTCAAAGGACACGCCGGACATCCGCAAAACGAACATTGCGATTTATTGGCGCGAAACGCCATTGAACATCTAAGAGAACAGCTCAAATAAAAAAAACAGTCTTTGTTCAAGACTGTTTTTCTTTATCAGCGTTTGACATATCCCGTCAAAGTTTCTTTGACTTTTTCATATTCGTCAACGGCTTTCATAATCACCTTGAAAGCCTCGTTCTGATCCAAAAATCCTTCGACGACGACGGTTTTGTTTTCCAACTTTTTATAGTCTTCAAAAAAGCGTTGGACTTCGATCATTCGATGCGGAGGCAATTCGTCAATCGACGAATAATGCGCGTATTCGGGATCATCGGCGTGTACGGCGATAATTTTATCGTCGGCCTCGCCCTGATCAATCATTTTCATCACGCCGATCGGACGCGCCGACATGATTGTTAACGGGAAAACCGATTCCTGACCTAAAACCAAAATGTCCAACGGATCGTGATCTTCACAGTACGTGCGCGGAATCAAGCCGTAATTTGCCGGATAATGCACACTGGAATACAAAACGCGATCAACGCGGATCAAACCGCTGGGCTTATCAAGTTCGTATTTATACTTCGATCCTTTGGGAACCTCGATCACAGCCGGAACGAATTGAGGAACCTTGCCGGCCAATTCAACGTCATGCCACGGATGCATACTTAACTCTCCATCTTAAAAAAACTGTCCTTATAATAGCACGACGAATATATTAAGAAAGTGTGAAGTTGCCTTGCGGAAACGCTTCGAAAAAGTTATACTGGCTTTGATAAACTTAAAGGACAAGGGCTTTGGCAAAAAAAACAGAACAGGAATCGTTTTACGAAATTCATTTAAATAAAAACAATGAATTGATGATTTCTTTGCGCGCGCGGGATCTTGAACCGCAAACTCCGGTCTTGATCTATGACGGCGGCGATCACGCTTTATTATACAGAACGCCGCAGTCTTCCGTATTATTGGACTTCATTCACCCCGAAGCCCGCCCGTACCTGTTCAAAGCCGCCGAAGTCTTAATCGCCGAAACCAAAAACTATCAAGTCGTCAGAGAATATCGCGCCGCCTGCCGTCAGGTGAAAAATTTGCCCATAGACAATAAAGCCGTCAAACCCTTGCTTGACAAGACCGACGCGGCTTTGATCGATGAAAGAAATTTATATAAATGAAACAGGCTCAATTTACTTTGGACGTTGAATCCTCTCCGGCCGGATTTACCGATATTACGCCCGCCATTCATCGGTGCGTCAAAAATTCCGGCATTCAGACGGGATTGTTGAACATCTTTTTAAAACATACTTCGGCAGGGTTGATTATTCAGGAAAACGCCGATCCCGACGTGTTGAAAGATTTAAAAAGTTTTTTTGACAGAACCGTTCCTCAAAACAACGCGCTTTATACGCATACCTATGAAGGAAAAGACGATATGCCGGCGCATATAAGATCCGTCTTAACAAACGTTTCCTTGTCAATTCCGGTAACGAACGCCCGTCCCGCTTTGGGAACATGGCAGGCCGTTTATTTATATGAGCACAGAAATCAAGCCCATATCCGTCATATCGTTTTGCATCTAATCGGGGAATGAAGACAGCCATTCGCCGTTGCGACAATATTCCAACGGACGAAAACGCTCTTTATAACGCATATTGGACAGTTGTTTAATCAAATAACCTAAATAGACATACGGCTTTTGTTGTTCCCGCGCGTGTTGTATCAATCGGAGAATCATAAACGTTCCCAAGCTTGACGCGTGGTATTGCGGATCAAAAAAACTGTAAACCGCCGAAAAACCGTCGTCCAAGACATCAATCAGCATAACACCCAACAATCCGGATCCTTCCGCTCTGACTTCCAACAAGCCTGTTTCAACCGGAGAATCTTCAATCATCGCCCGATATTCTTCATAAAACATATTTTCCATTTCGCTGCCGGCGTGCCTGCAGGACAAGTATTTTTTAAACAGGTCATACTGTTCGTCCGTTGCGACATTGGGTAAAAAGCGAACCGTCAATGCCGCGTTTTGCCGTTGCACTTTTATCATTTTTTTATCAGGCACAAAGCGATTGACGCAAACCCGAACGGAAACACACGCCTTGCATTCCGGGCAAGACGGAATGTAGCAAATATGATGAGATCTTCTGAAACCGGCTCGGGACAAAGCGTTCGCCCACTGCTGCGCCTGAGCCCCGTTCAGGT
>CALXTY010000146.1 GCA_944391535.1 uncultured Alphaproteobacteria bacterium | reverse complement strand
TACGGTTTGTATCAGGAACGATTGAAGGCGATGAATGTCGTCGATTTCGGAGACTTGTTGCTGTATTGCCTTGAACTGTTTCAAAATTATCCGGAAATTCTGAACGCTTTCAGAAAACAATTTAAATATATTCTCGTCGACGAATATCAAGACACGAACGTCATTCAGTATCTATGGTTGCGCTTATTGGCCGCCGGACACGGTAACATTTGCTGCGTCGGCGACGACGATCAATCGATTTATTCTTGGCGCGGCGCGGAAATCGGCAATATTTTACGCTTTGAGGAAGATTTTCCGGAAGCAAAAATCATTCGTCTGGAAAGCAATTATCGTTCAACAACCCATATCTTGTCGGGCGCTTCGGGTTTAATCGCGCACAACAAAAACAGACTGGGGAAAACGCTTCACCCCGCCGACGCCACAAAGACCGCCGAAGCCGAAAAAATAAAGATCTCTGGCGTTTGGAACGGCGAGGACGAAGCCGAAAAAATCTGTGATCAAATTGAAACGGAACAACGCCACGGAACAAAATTATCCGACATCGCGATTTTGGTTCGCGCCGGCTTTCAGATGCGCGCGATCGAAGACGCTCTTTTACGCTACGGTCTTTCTTACAAGGTCATCGGCGCGATGCGTTTTTACGAACGCGAAGAAATTCGTGATGCGACGGCATATATCCGCTTGCTTGTGCAGCCCAAAGACGACATGGCTTTTACCCGTATTGTCAACAAGCCTCGCCGTGGCATCGGAGACACCGCTTTATTACAAATCCGTCAAACGGCTCGGGAAAGACGGATTTCTCTGTATGAAGCGGCAGAAGAAATGCTCAAAGACAAACAAATCAAAGGAACGGCCAAAAACGGATTGGAACGCTTTTTCGAACTGTATCGTCTTTGGCGTGAAGAAGCCAAGGCAACAGAACCCGATGAAATGTTGCGCAAGATGTTGGAAGACAGCGGTTATATGGAAATGCGCCGTTTGGAAAAAACGCCAGAATCCGAAGGACGCATTGAAAACCTGCGTGAATTGATCGGAGAATTCAAAGGCACTTACGACACCTTTGAAGAATATCTGGAATACATCAGCCTGGTTACGGATAACGACAACGACGCTTCGAACGGCGAACATATCAGCATTATGACGTTGCACGCCGCCAAAGGACTGGAATTTGACGTTGTATTCCTGCCCGGCTGGGAAGAAGACATTTTCCCCAACCGCAAAGCTTTGGATGAGGGCAATACGGAAGAAGAACGCCGATTGGCTTATGTCGGGATCACGCGCGCGAAAAAACGTGTTTACATCAGTTTTGCCGGATCACGCCGGATGTTTAATCAATGGCAACAAAATCCGCCGTCACGCTTTATTGATGAAATCCCGTCGCAAGACGTTGAATTAAATAATATTTCAACGTACGCACATTCTTACAATGATTCGTATGACAGCCGGACATACTTTTATCCGTCGTACGACAAAAAGAAATCTTATTTCGGTAAAACCGCAAAAGCCGCTTTTCAAATCGGCGCAGAAGTTTATCATAGTCGTTACGGATACGGGAAAGTCGTCGCGGCAAACGGAGAAAACACGCACGTCTTGTTTGAAGACGGCACTGTCAAGAAAATTCTATCGGATTATTTGGAAATCGCATAATGAACACAGAACCTGCAAGCAACTGGCAAATTTCTTTTATTCTTTCGGCCGACGCCGTTCCTTTTTTCGAACGCGCTTTGGATGCCGGCAATACGGCTTTACTGGCCAGCGAAATAGAAACGGGAGCCGATAAAGGCAAATGGAAGCTGGACGCCATTTTCCAAGACCGTCCCGATGAAAGCCTGTTAAAAGCTTCCTTGTGTCTGGCCGCGGCCGCCGCCGGCATCGAACTGCCGGACTATCAGTTGACCGAATTGGCGCAAAGAGACTGGCTGAAAGAAAATCTGATCAGCTTTGCCCCCGTCAGTGTCGGACGATACTATATTTACGGATCGCATATTCAGGAACCGCCCCCTAAAACGAAACTTTCTTTAAAAATAGACGCCGCGACGGCGTTCGGTTCGGGCGAACACTTTACGACCAAAGGCTGTCTGACGGCTTTGGAGGAAATTTCGCGTTTCAAACGTCCGCGAAACATTTTGGACATGGGATGCGGATCGGGTATTTTAGGCTTGGCCGCCGCTTTAACGTTTAAAACAAACGTTATGGCCGCCGATATCGATCCCGAATCCGTCCGCGTGACAAAAGAAAACGCAAAAATCAATCATCTGGCGCGTTATATGACCGTTCAAGCGGGGAACGGATACAAGCCGATGATTATTCGATCCAAAGCGCCTTACGATCTTGTCTTTTCAAATATATTGGCTCGTCCTTTGACCTTGATGGCAAAAGATCTGGCTTCCGCTTTGGCTCCGGACGGATTGGCCGTTTTATCGGGATTGCTTTACAGACAGGAAGCTTGGGTTTTGGATGCTCACCGCCGTGTCGGATTGCAGTTAAAGAAACGTTACCGTCTGGAAGGGTGGAGCACCTTGATTGTCGGTCGATAAGAAAAGGAAAACATCATGGAAAAACTGACTGCGTTAAGAGAATGGATGCTTAAAAACGGTTTTTTCGGACTGCTGGTTCCGACTGCCGATGAATATCAGGGGGAATATGTATCCGCCCGATCAAAACGGTTACAGTGGCTGACCGGTTTTTCGGGTTCCGCCGGAGAAGCCGTCATTTTACTGGACAGAGCTTTTCTGTTTGTTGACGGACGTTATACTTTACAAGCGCAAAAAGAAACCAATCCCCAACAAATCACCGTCATTCAAACTCAGGACGCCCGCGCCGGCGACTGGCTGTTCGCCGCATTGCCGAACGGTGCTCGGATCGGATACGATTCATGGCTTCACACGCCGAACGAAGTCAAAAAAATGGCCGCCGCCTGCGCTAAAAACGGCGCAAAAATCGTTCCTTTGCCTTACAACCCTATCGATACCTTATGGACAGACAGACCTGAAAATAAAAACGAATGGGTCGTTTTTCTGCCCGAACAATATACGGGATTGGACAGCACATCAAAAATAGCCGATATCACCGCCGCTTTGGGCATGGATCAAGATGACGCTTTAATTCTTTCTTCGCCTGAATCCATTGCATGGCTTTTAAACGTTCGCGGCCGAGATATTCCATATGTTCCGATCGTTCAATCTTTTGCCGTCCTTTACAAGAACGGAACACTTGACTGGTTTGTCGATCCCGAAAAAATAGCGGATCATCTCAAAAAATCGCTCAGCTCTTTGGTTGAGCTTAAAACGCCTGATCATCTGGGAGCGATATTAGACGCTTTAGGCATACAAAAAGCGCGCGTTCAACTGGATATGGCGTTATCTCCGGCTTGGATATATGAACGTTTGTGCGCCGCCGGAGCGACCGTTCATGCCAAAGAAGATCCGTGCTTGATCCGTAAAGCCTGCAAAAACATCACCGAACGCGACGGCGCCGTTAACGCGCATATTAAAGACGGCATCGCGATGTGTCGCTTTTTACGCTGGTTTGACGAAGAAGCCGTTAAAGGTCATTTAACGGAAATGGACGCTGTTCGGAAAATAGATCAATTCCGACAGGACAATCCGCTGTATCGCGGTGAAAGTTTTGCGACGATAGCCGCTTTTGGCAAGAACGCGGCCTATATTCACTATCATACCGATGAAAAGAACAATGCGCCGATTACAAAAGACGCCATGTTTTTGATTGACACCGGCGCTCAATATCTGGACGGAACAACGGATATTACGCGCACCGTTGCCGTCGGAAACGTTTCAGCGTTGGAGAAAAAACGTTATACGCAAGTCTTAAAAGGACATATAGCGATTGCCACCATCGCTTTTCCGGAAGGAACAACGGGATCGCAATTGGATATTCTGGCGCGTCAATTTTTATGGCGGGACGGCGTAGATTACGCGCACGGAACGGGACACGGCATCGGCAGTTATCTCAGCGTTCACGAAGGCCCTCAGCGTATTGCGCGCGGAGGAAGCCGGATCGCATTGATGCCGGGGATGCTGATTTCAAATGAACCGGGATACTATAAACCGAACGCTTTCGGCATTCGATTGGAAAACGTTGTTATGGTCGAACCGTTGCCGCCGACGGAAGGTTCCGAAATAAATGTAATGGGACTGTCAACCCTCAGTCTGGCTCCGTTTGATAAAAGACTGATTGATAAAACGCAGTTAACCCCAAGAGAAAAAGCGTGGCTCGACGGATATCACGCCAGAATACGCCGGATCATTTCACCGTTGGT
>CALXTY010000145.1 GCA_944391535.1 uncultured Alphaproteobacteria bacterium | reverse complement strand
ACTATGAATATCACGGTATGGTCAACATCTGCGCCCCGTATATCGATGCGGGACGCATTCAGCTCTTCTGCATTGACGGCATTGACTGGGAAAGCTGGGAAAACAAAGAAGGCAATCCTTACGACAACATGCAGATGCAGGAAAAATACTTCAACTATACCGTTGAAGAATTCATTCCGCGCATCAAGGAAATCAGCAAAGACGCCAACGGCGGAAACGAAATCGGCATTCTGGCGACAGGGTGTTCCATGGGCGCGACACACAGCGCCAACACTTTTTTCCGCCGTCCCGATCTGATCGATTCCGTGATCGCTTTAAGCGGATTGTATTCTTCCAAATACTTTTTGGGCGATTACATGGACGATACGGTTTACAGAAACTGCCCGCTGTATTTCCTGCCGAACGTAACGGACGAAGCATACTTAAACCAGATGCGCCGCGCCAGACTGGTCTTTTGTGTCGGACAGGGCGCGTGGGAAGATCCGATGATTGAAGACACCTTGCGCTTAAAACAAATCCTGGAAGAAAAGCATATTCCGGCTTTTGTCGACGTCTGGGGCAAAGACGTCAACCACGACTGGGATTGGTGGTATGTGCAGATGCCTTACTTTCTGGACAAGGTACTGGCTTGAAAAAAACAAGAGAAACCCTGTTTCAAACAGGGTTTTTTCATAAAAAGCTCTTTTTCGTTTTGGTAAAAAAACAATCTCTTGTATAATAGCCGAAATTATTTTTCAGAGGTCGAAATGATAACGGAATTTCTTAAACCGAAAACGATAATCGAAGCCGTCCAGTTAAAACAGGCAACGCCTGACGCCGTTTATATGGCGGGCGGTTCTTGGATCAATTCGTCCAGATCTGCCATGAATCCCGAAACGGTCATCAGTCTGAACGAATTGGATTTGAACTTTATCAAGCAGGATCAGGATACACTTCGCATCGGTGCAATGACAACACTGCAAGATATTTTAGACAATGATCTGATTCCTGATTATATCAAGGACAATCTTAAATTATTCCGCAATCGCAATATCCGCAATCAGGGCACTTTGGCCGGCGCGATTGCGACCAAGAATCCGGCTTTTTCGATTTTAACGGTTTTGATCGCCGCAGGGGCGAAATTGGAAACGCCGACAGAAGAAATCAGTGTCGAAAAATACGTCACTTCGGATTGTTCCGCGTTGATTTTGGCGGTTCGCATACCGTTAAAAGCCGCCGTTTGTTCAAACAAGCATTCCATAACGGCGCGCGGTGTCAGCTTGGTTTCTGTCGCGGCCGGCGTATTTGAAAAGCAAATTCATCTGGTCGTCGCGCAAGACGGAGGAAAAATCGAACGCCTGACCGATCTGGAAATCGCTTTAAGCGGCGCCTCCCTATCCGATCGGGACGAACTGGCGGAAAAGATCTCAAAAGCGGTGGTGTCTTTTGACGATTACAGAACGTCCGCGGCCTTTAAGAAATATATTGCGGGTGTCATGCTTGCCGATTGTCTGATCAAAGCGGCGAAGGGAGTGTAAAAATGAAAATTTCTTTTACTCTTAACGGATTAAAAAAGACCGTCCAGACCGAAGCCGGCGAAAATGTTCAGGTCTTACTGCAACGTTTGGGAATTTTTTCGGTGCGCGACAGTGACGATCATCAGGGATTTTGCGGATCGGACACGATCATATTCAACGGAAAAACCGTTAACGCCGGTTTGATGATTGCCGCCCAGATTGACGGGGCGGACATTAAGACGATCGAATCCGTCATGAAAGACGGGAAACTGTCCGCCGTTCAATCGGCAATGGTTGACTGCGGACTGGTGCAGTCGGGATACAATTCTCCGGCGGCGGCGTTAATGCTGACCAGCTTGCTGGAACGTACCCCCGATCCGTCAAAAGACGACATCATGGACGCGTTATCGCCTTTGTTCAGCCGTTCCGCAGGCTATCAGCCGTTCTTCAAAGCGGTCGATCTGGCAAGGAAAAGAATGAAAGATCCGAATTATAAAACCGAAGGCTTTACGGAATTTCGCGAAGATTTGCGCGAAGTCGGCAAAGTGCGCCGCAAGATTGACGGTCATCAGCTGGTTGCCGGACACAAAGCGTTCGTTGAAGACATGGTCGAACCGGGCACCTGCATTTTAAAAATGCTGCAAAGCCCTTACGCGCACGCTTACATTACTTCGATCGACACGACCGAAGCCGAAAAAGTCCCCGGTGTCGTAACGATCATTACGCACAAGAACTGCCCCGATGTTTATTACACGAACGCGGGACAAGGCGCGCCGGAACCGTCTCCGCACGACAGGAAGCTGTTTAATCAAAAGGTCTGCTATGTCGGTGACCGTGTCGCCGCCGTTGTCGCGGAAACGGCCGAAGCCGCCGATGAAGCTCTGAAAAAAATCAAAGTGGAATACGAAGTCTTAAAACCCGTGTTCACGTGGGACGAAGCGCAAGCGCCGAACGCTCCGGTTTTGCATAAATCGTATGTGACGTACGGTGTCGGGGCTCCGGAAGATCTGGACGAATACAATAAAAACGCCGATCCGCGTGACGGCAAAATCCACTACCCCTTCCCTTTGCGCGCCGATCCGCATCACAATCTGGCCGCCAGCGTCAAAGGCGGCATCGGTGACGTGGAAAAAGGCTTTCAGGAAGCCGATGTCATTATCGACAGAACCTTTGCCACAACGCAGATCCAATGCACGCCGACCGAACCGCACGTTGTCTTTACAAAGATGCAGGGTGATCGTTTGGTCATTCACGCCTCGACCCAAGTGCCTTTCCACTTGCGCCGCGTTGTCGCCAAAGTGCTGGGAATCCCCGAAACAAAAATTCATGTCATCAAAGAACGTGTCGGCGGCGGATTCGGCTCCAAGCAAGACGTTATTTTGGAAGACGTCGCCGCTTTCGCGACCTATTCGACAGGTCGTCCCGTCTATTACCGCTACACGCGCAATCAGGAATTCAACACCTGTTCGACACGCAAACCGATGCGCGTGCGCGTTAAAATCGGCGCAAAGAAAGACGGCACGTTTACCGCCATTCAAATGGATAACGAAGCCAACACCGGACCGTTCGGGGCTCACGCCTTAACCGTTCCGATGAACGCGTGTTCCAAAAACCTGCCGTTGTTCTTATGCCCGAACATGTACTTTACGGTGCGCATTTATTATTCCAATATCATGCCGACCGGCGCTTATCAGGGTTACGGCGCGCCCAAAGGGGCTTTTGCGTTAAACAGCACGGTTGCGGAACTGGCCGAACAGCTGGGTATGGATCAGATTGAACTGATGCGCAAAAACATGGTTCACGAAGGCGCCGTTTTGGAAATCCTGCGCTGTCTGGGTGAAGGGCGCGAAGGAACGCCCGCTTTGGTTCAAAGCTGCGGTTTGGAAAAAGCGTTGGAAGTCGGTTCCAAAATGATCGACTGGGGCAAGAAAGAAACATCGGACGATCCGGATATTAAAATCGGCAAAGGCGTTTCCATTATTCAGCAGGGATCGGGTTTGCCGGGGCTGGATCATTCAAACGCCCATATCCTAATGTTGGCGGACGGCGGATTTTCTTTGCATTCCGGAGCGGCGGACATCGGAACGGGGTTGGATACCGTGATGGCGAAAGTCGTTGCGGAAGTCTTAAATGTGCCGTTGTCTCAGGTCACCGTGATGAGCGGAGACACCGATCACACGCCGTTTGACACGGGAGCTTACGCTTCTTCGGGAACGTTCTTTTCGGGGAACGCGGCACGTCTGGCGGCTGAAGACATGAAAAGAAAAATTCTTCAGAAAGCGGCCGAATATCTGAACGAACCCGTCGAAGACTGCGTTTTGGAATATCCCGCGAAAGTCAAAGGCAAAAAAGGCGAAATCACTTATGCCGAAATCGCTTACAACACGACAACGGGACACGGATCCGGACAACTGCAGGGGATCGGTTCGTTCATTACCGAGAACCATGCCATTCCTTACGGCGCGAACTTTGCCGAAGTCGCCGTCAACACCCGTACGGGAGAAATTGACGTGCGCAAGTTCTACGCTCTGTTGGATTGCGGCACGCCGATCAATCCCGAACTGGCGGAAGGACAAGTCTTCGGCGGCGTTTTGAAATCCATCGGACATTCTTTGTACGAAGGCATTATTCTGGATAAAGACGGCAAGCCTTTAAACGACAATCTGCAGGATTACAACCCGCCGACCATTTACGACCTGCCCAAAGATTTTCAGGCGCCTCTTGTCTTTACAAAAGATCCGGACGGTCCTTACGGCGGCAAATCCATCTCCGAACTGGCGACAAACG
>CALXTY010000144.1 GCA_944391535.1 uncultured Alphaproteobacteria bacterium | reverse complement strand
CAGGGATCGGATTTCAGACGGCAGGTCTGGACGCATTTATGCGACATTCCTTACGGAACGGTTATAAGCTATGCTCAATTGGCGGACAAATTAACACAACAAAGCGGGAAGAAAACTTCTCCCCGCGCTGTCGGTTGTGCTGTCGGACATAATCCGATTTCCATTATTATCCCCTGCCACCGCGTGATCGGATCGAACGGGAAATTAACCGGTTATGCCGCAGGGCTGGAAATTAAACAAAAGCTGTTGGATCTGGAAAAATCCTCCGGTCTTTGATTTATTCAATACAGCAATCAACCGCCTTTCTGACAAAGGCTTTCATTTTATCCAACGCGCTTTTTTTCTGCTCCGGTTCGGAATCCGAAGAAATCTCTTTACCTTCGGAAACCGCTTCGATTTTTTCGGACAATTCGACGATCTCTTCTCTTTTATCTTCAATCCACTTCACGTCCGAAGTGTCCAGCATATTCATATTCAACCCCCAAAACAGACAATACAAATCATAAGACTGGGAAAACAGTTTATACGCTTCTTCCCGATGCCCCAGACTCTGCTGTTTCGTCCCGACTTCCATTAAACGCATCGCCGAAGCCAGCAAGTGTTTCGATATACACCAGACTTCACCTTCGTATTGGGGAATGATCTTTTGCATCAATGTTTTGCGCAGCTCCCGAACTTCTTCGATCAGATCGTAAAAAGCGTTCTTGCCCGTCTTGGCGCCGCTGAAAACCAAATGTTCTTCAATCGAAATCAAGTTCATGATCGCAATCGTTAAATCCTGATCCGATGACAAGTCTTTCGGATTGACTTTCTTTGTCGCGTCAATTCTTTCCACGAACTCTTTAACGTCTTTTGCTTTTTTCATGTCTCTGCCCCCTTACAAAGAAATCGGAAAATACGAAAAATAAACACTGAAAGCCAACAGCCAAACGACCGGCAAAACAACTTTTTCAAACGGAAAATGAGCGTGCCCGCCGTTTCTGGCTTTCATCCACTGATAAAATTTCTGAGAATAAATAAACAATACCATACCCAGAATTGTGCTGAACAAAATCGGATCCAGATAAAACACGTTCCAGATAATCACCGGCGTATAAATGACTTCGCGGATATAAATAAACCCGATCATGCCGACCGAAGTCGCCATCAACAATGCGTCCCTGCCCCAAAAATGCCAGTTCTTTTTATCAAAAAACAAAATCAGCCAGTACCCGAGCAACGTCAACAAAGCGCCCGCCCACAAGCCGACTACCGCATCGGGGACACCTAGCTTTCTGGCGATTTCCAAAGAAGCACCGATGGCCACGGTACAAACGGCACACGCGGGATTCGCCCACGCCCGCGAAGAAAAAAGAATACCCATGAGTGAAAATAAACCGAGTTTTTTCATACTGACCTCTTTTTATATGTATTTTTCTTAATATGTATAATTAACGCTATATATTAAACTTGTCAATAAATGATTTACAAAAGAAACTCACTTTGATATATTTTTGAATAAAACGAAGGTGTTAAGGTGCTTCTGATGCAACAGCAGTTGTCAATCGAACAAATGGAACAGGCCGTCAAAGGGATACACGATATCAGTCACCCCCTTCGATTGCGCATTCTGGAATATCTGGATATTCACGGGACTTCTTCGGTTTCCGCGATTACCAAGGGAATCGGAGAAGAACAAATCACCGTTTCTCAAAATTTAAAAAAAATGCGGGACACGAATCTGGTCAAAACAACGCGTAAGGGCATCTTTATTTATTACGAGCTCAGCGGAGAATATCCCGCAAGTTTGTTTTTCTGCATTCGCAAACTGTACGGCTATATGACGGACGATTTCAGATTTCTTGCAGACGGGGCGAAACTGCCTTTGCCGCGGGATTTTATCGTCATGACGGCCAACCACATTAAATTGTTCGCCCACATTGATAAGATCCGGATTTTGGAATATCTGACCCTGGCGTCGGAAAGCTGCGTTTCGGATATCGTCAAAGCGACCGGCATTACGCAATTAAAAACATCGCAATATCTGAAACGGTTAAAAGACGGCGGATTTGTAAAGTCCAGAAAAGACGGACGTTTCGTTTTTTACGAAATCACTACGGGAATCCATAAAACCGTCATCCAATGTATTCACAGACATTACGGATTGCCGATCAATAACGAAGAAGATCATCAAAACAAGCAAATCTGAAAAACAGATGATGTCTTTCGTTCGGCACGATTTTAATTTTATCGGCAAAGAATTCTTTTTGATTTTTCAAATTAAAGAACGGTTCGTTGCCTGAAAAAACGGCTTTGTCAAAATCGGAACGGATTTCTTTTTTGCGTTCGGCATACAGCTTTTGCAAAAACGCCAATTCCTGCGCGCAACTTTCGACACTGCGCAAAGACTGAACCCGATTGTAATGATCGAAATCTGCGTCCGTTTCGACCATATACTGCCGTCTGAATTCCATATAATTATCCAGATTAACGGACTTTAAAATGTTTAAGACACGTTCCGAAAGCCCCAACTGTTCATCAAACAGATACGGGTTGCCGTTAACCGCGACTCTTTGTCTGACATGCGGTAACACAGGAATTAACAATGAAGAAACAAAAACACCAGCGGAATAAGCGATGACATCAATTTCCTTGTATTTTGAAAAATCAAACGGAATGTCCAAGCTGTCGTAATCGAATAAGATCAACGAATCGCAAGCCTGATCGGTCAATTCGACAAACTGGTGTTCGTCACAGCCCCAGCCCGAAAAAAAGACGATCAAACGATCCGAATGACGATCCGTATAGTAAATTTTCATTTGTTTATTCCCGTTATAAAAAACACTGCTTTTTATATAAAAACATTTTTTGAATGATCTCAAGAATCAAAATAAAAAAGCTCTTGACTTAATGTTGACTTTAACTTGTATGTTAAAAACAGCTTTTACAATTTTGGTTAAATTATAATAACGACCATATTGGTAGAGTTTTTTAACAGGTTGAAATATCATGAAAACATATCAGGATCAGACTTTTGACGAAGAACGCGCTTTATATGCTTTAAGGTCGTCCGTTGTCCGTAAATGCGCGTTTAAAGGACCGAAAGACGGAGAATCCGCTTTAAAAGAATGTGAAGACATCTCGGTGCAGGACTGCCTGTTTGATTTGCGCTATCCCTTATGGCATTTAAAGAAAGGCAGAATCGAAAATTCGGTTTTTACGCCGGATTGTCGCGCGGCGTTGTGGTATGATCGGGACATCGAATTAAACAACTGTCAAATGAACGGCATCAAAGCCGTTCGGGAATGCGATCATACCGTCATAAAAAACTGTTCCGTTCAATCTGTCGAATTCGGTTGGTTTTGCAGAAATATACGGATTTGCGATTCTTCTTTGGAATCGGAATATCCGTTTTTAAAAAGCGAAAATATCGAAATTGACGCTTTAAAAATGAATGCGAAATATTCGTTTCAGTACGTAAAAAATTTAAAAATTAAAAATGCCGTTTTAACGACAAAAGACGCTTTTTGGCATGCGCAAAACGCCGTCATCGAAGACAGCGTCATTACGGGGGAATATTTGGGGTGGTATTCGGAAAATCTGACGTTTATCCGCTGTAAAATCGCAGGAACGCAACCGTTGTGTTATGCAAAGAATCTGACTTTGCAAGAGTGCGAAATGACCGATACGGATCTGGCTTTTGAATACAGTGACGTTCACGCCGACATCAGAGGATCGATTTTAAGCGTTAAAAATCCGAAAAGCGGAGAAATCATCGCCGACCATATTTCCGACATCATATTTGACGAAAACAAAATGCCCGATACGGATTGCAGGATTGTTTGCCGTAAAAAAACGTCCGGCTTCTAACCGGACGTTTTTTTTATTGTTTTACGGAAGTATTTCCAAACTATCGACCCATTCCGCGACACCGTCCGTTTGACTGCCGTAACCGCTCCAGGGGTTGGAAACGACCTGACAGCCTTTGCACTGCGCGGTTATGTCCCGCAGCGTGTTTTGAGTTCCGCCGCCGCCGTGCGTGATAAACGGAATGACTTTTTTCGCGTTTAAATCATAACTTTCCAAAAACGCGCTGACTTGGGGCGTAATCGTTCCCCACCAGTTCGGAGACCCCAAAAACACCACGTCATACTGCGCCATGTTCTCGACTTTTGTCGTCAATGCCGGTCTGAAACCGTCCGCAATTTCTTTTTTTGCCTGTTCGGTCATCGGACGATATTCGGACGGATAAGCGTGATCCGATTTTATTTCAAACAGATCTCCGCCCGTTTTTTCCTGTATCGCCTGAGCAACTTTGGCTGT
>CALXTY010000143.1 GCA_944391535.1 uncultured Alphaproteobacteria bacterium | reverse complement strand
CAAAAACGACCCATGTAACAGACCCCGTCCTCATTTCAGCTCCGTTTGCAACAAAAGTTATCGGCAGACTAATTCTGATTTTATAAAAAATCAAAAGTTTTTAGAGTTTTCAATAAAGGATTAAACTTTTCAACCTATGCTAAAAGACAGTTTAGAAAAAAGAAAGGTTTGAAAATATGAAAAAGCTTTTATTTGCAACCGTTTTTACATTGGCCTCATTTTCCGCGCAGGCTCAGGAACAGGCAAATACCACATATCCCGAAACGCGTACGTACGCCGATATCACCAACCCCTTTTACATTCCGGAAAGAGGTTTTATGGCGGACACGACTTTTTCTTACACCAATGTTAAACTGGACGCTTCCATCAGCGCTCCACGGGCTCAAACGGGCTATAACTACTTAAAAAATGCCAAGAATTTTGAATTATCCGAAACCTTGACATACGGTATTACCGGCACATGGGCGGTTTACGGCACATTCGCTTATGACTGGACGAAAAAAGAAGGAGCAGCTTCTTTCCGCGACTGGTCATGGACGATCGGAACAAAAGTCAACACGATTGACGAAGCTTGGCGCGTTCAAATCGGTGCCGATGTAACGCGGACGGACTTCACCAAATGGAAAGGTGTGATAAACGAAGATCAAAAAGACACGCATTTGTACGTCATGGCCGGCACTGAAACAGGCGAAAACGTTTTTGCGTACACCCGCGTTGACTACCATAACGTTGAATATGGGAATAATCAACAATATGATGAATTTAACATTGCCGGAGCCCTGCACATTTTAGCCGGACAACATACAACAGCAGATGTTGGTTTAAAATTTACATGGGACAACTTAGATCGTGTTCGTAACAAAGATTTAACGTTTTTTGCCGGCGGTTACATGAACATTTATCAAAACATGACTTTAGGTATATCCGCAGACTATGTTTTGGCTAGCGCGAACAGCATTAAGGAACCTTATGCCCCAGATAATCAAGGAGCCTTCACGTTAGGATTTAACGTTAAGTACGGATTTTAACTGATTGATTTTAAATAAAAAGTGGCGAAAAGCCGCTTTTTATTTATATTATCTTCCATTGTTTTTCAGTTTCTTTTCCAAAGTACGTAATTTATTCAAACGATCCTGAGCATCATTACGTTTTTGAATATCCTTCAGTCTTCCCAACAGACCTTTTTGCCCACCGAAAGAAGGATCTTGTTTTTCTTTTTCAGCAATATAATGATTCATAATTTTTTCAAGAGATTTATTGACAACTGCCAAGATCGGAGAATCGACACTTTTACGTTCGGATAATTGTTCGAACCGATTTATTTTTTTAATCAGTTTCAATTCCGTTTTTGTTGGCGGATCAATCATTTCGACGGCCATCATATGACGAGCGATGTCATTAGACAAGTCTTTTGATTGCAAAGCGGGCATTTGGTCCACTTTTCTTTGAGCATCCCAATTACGATAAGTCGTCTTGTTTCCGTTTTGATCTGTAGAGATATAACGTGATTGAAGCAACTTCCCTTTTCCGTTGCTATCAATCAGCGCCAATCCTTCCATATAATTTTCCAGCAACGGATTAGAGGAAGAAATTTTTTGCAATTTCGAAAATTCCTTATTTTTATCGGCGACGGTTCCTGCCTGCCAATATTTTTGATAAAGAATTGAGTTTGTTTTTTGCAGATGTTCGATATTTTGAATTTTTTTGAGATCGCTTTTATATCCGACGCGATTTTTAATATCTTTCAGGCGTTCGGAGAAAGACTTTTGATTAGTTTGATGCAGATTCAATTTATCCATCACGAAATGACGGGTAGCACCGTATGCTCTGGCGGACAAAGCCACCATTGTCATGGCGACGGGAACGGCGCCCAAAGTCGCTTTCCCCGCGATTTTTCCCAATTTTGTATGAGCCACGCTTTTATTTATGAGCATCATTTTTTCCAAAAATGACGGTGGTTCAATCATTTCAAGCTGTTTTTGAGCATATTGTTTATAATCGGGCAATTTTTTGAAATTCGTACGGGCGACTTGTCCGAAAACATTGGAGATATCGGACATTCCCGACACTTTGATTTTGCAGGATCCGGCCAAATAAGATTCCAAGATGTCATCATTGATATTTGCCTTATGATAACGATCCGGACGAACGACAGAACCTTCAGAGCTGTCAAAAGAAAAGAGCCCTTTAAAAGCGCCGTTTCTGTTTAAAAGATATAAAGCCGCCACATTTGCCATTTTTTCTTTCCTTTAATCTGTAATGAATTTTATCCGAGAAGCTTTTTATCTGCCCCTTTTACAAAACCGTTAAATTGCATCGACCGCTTTTTCCGCAAAAGAAGCTTTATCAATTAACGCTTCATAATAGCGTTTAAACACTCCGGCGGGATCGGCCAATTTTCCTTCATCAAGATCGATCACCTTGTCCAGATCGATTTCAACGACCAAACATTTATCGGTTGTTCTTAAATAATCCATAATTTCATCGGAAACTCCCGTTATTGCGCAACCGGAATCCGGAGTTCTTTTAAAGAACAAAGTGTTTTCAAAAAGATAACTGATTTCGGGTTTTTCAGCATCTCCTGCCAATTCGGGAATAAAAACAGAAACTTTTCCCTCTTTGTTTACAGCAAATGCCGGTGAAGGAATTTCGTTCAGAAACATCAGGAAAACTCCATCAAAAACAAACAAACAAGATATAGTAACGTAAATAGACAAAAAACACAATCGTTTTTTATTCATTCCTATTTTGCTTTTATAAGTATTTTTCAAGTTAAAACAAAAAAAATAGACAAAGTTTTTATTTGTCTATTTTTCTTGTTTAACTCTTGATCGAATATTATTTTTTAGACGCCCGATCTTGTTCGATAATGATCTTCAAAGCATCGACGGCGACGCGTACTGCGGCTGAAGTATCTTCGGACATTTTCTGATCCAATCCGGCGGCTTCGCGTTCTTGGTTCCAGATCACATGGAAGCAAGATCCGCAACGGCATTTCAACGCATCTGCGACAACGAACAAAGCGGCGGATTCCATTTCACTGGCTTTAACGCCCAAACGTTTCCACGCTTCCCATTTTTGCAACAATTCATAGGAAACGGGCATTTTTGCGGGACTATGCTGACCATAGAAAGCGTCTTTGCATTGAACGACACCGGTATGGGTTGTTTTGCCCATGGCCAAAGCCGCCTGACGCAAAGCAATCGTGATATCCAGATTGGCGACGGCCGGATATTCGATCGGCGCGTATTCAACGGAAGTATGTTCAAAACGGATCGCGCCTGTCGCCACAACGATATCGCCGGACTGAACGTCCAAGTCGATCCCGCCGCACGTTCCCGTACGAATAAAGGTGTCAGCGCCGATATTGTGCAATTCTTCCATGGCGATAGAAGCCGAAGGACCGCCGATCCCCGTTGAACAAACAGAAACCTTTTCCCCTAATAAAGTCCCCGTATAGATGTTGTATTCTCGGTTTTGCGCAACATGATGCGGATTGTCAAACAATTTGGCGATCGATTCACAACGCCCGGGATCCCCCGGTAAAATAACATAACGGCCGACATCGCCTTCAACACAGTGGATATGAAACTGCTTTTCTAGTTTCTGCATAAAAACCTCTCTTGAAATAAATGAAAAATATGATGAATTCATATTGTTCAGATCAGTGTATATGAAAAAAAACATAAAACAAACAGTTATTTAAAAACGAACAAAAGCGATGATTTGTTTTTTCTTTGACATCTTTCTTTTCTTTGATAGCATCTTGTCGTGCCGGATTTTGATCGGCACAGGGCGTCAGAAACCCTATTACATCTAGCCGCATTGTGTATGGCGGCCAATAAATTATACGCCAAATCTGTTCCTATGCGGGCGGATTTTGGCGAATAAGGCTTCGTGCTCAATAAGCCAAGCCGTCTTTAGATGTAAACGGTTTCTGAAAATCCGCCCACCTTGAAAAAGGTGGGTTTTGTTTCATTAAATTCAAAGGATCTTCAGAAATGAAAAAAACTTTACTTAGTATTTTATTATGCTTTACCGCCGGTTGCACGACTTTGTCGGGACATGAAAGAATAGTCCTGCGGGATTTGAAAGCCGACGGTATTTCCGTTGACAAACCGACCGGAGAATGGGTCAAACCCGCCAGTCCTTTATTGGCCGGCGTTTTAAATATCTTGCCGGGGTTCGGCAATTTTTATTTGGGAATGGGGAACGGTGCGGACGGTTCTCAGAGCATTTACGGTGTCGTGAATTTGTTGTTATGGCCGATTTCGCCGATTTGGGGGATCCCTCAGGCGGTCATAGACGCAAAGACCATTAACGAACGCGATCTTGTTTTTTATTACGAACACACGGAAGCCGGACAGGAAGAATGGCTTG
>CALXTY010000142.1 GCA_944391535.1 uncultured Alphaproteobacteria bacterium | reverse complement strand
GTATAGAGTTGTTGTTGCCATACGCGATGTTGGAACGTGTCCGGGAATTGTTGTTACAAGGCTTTATGGGGGAAAAATTCGGTCGAGACAGTATTTGGGAAAACCACTTGGCGGAAGCGTTGTGGGTCAGTGAAATAGATTTGTTGGCGGTTTTGGATCGTCATATGACTTCTTTAAAACAGGTGTTAAAGTGGAAAGTCGGGACGCGTCTGTTGTTAAACGCGACACCTGATTCCGAAGTCGAAATGGTTTGCGGCGACATTCCGATGTTTTATGGGCGTATGGGGCGAAAAGGGGATCATATCGCCGTTCAGATCGAAGATAAAATTAAACGGCAAAAGGATTAAAGCTGATGTCAATCGAACTTTTTATCAATATTGTCGTTATCTGTTTGTTGGTTCCGACAATTATTTTCGCAATTATTTTGAACAAACGTTTGGAAGTGTTACGCAACAGTCGCGCGGATTTAGGGCGGTTGATTGAGGCTTTTAACGATGCGACGACGCGCGCGGAATCAGGAATCCCCAGATTAAAACAAGCTGCGGACAGTGCCGGTAGTTTGTTGCGAGAACAAATTCAAAAAGCACAGACGTTGCGCGATGATATGGCGTTTATGATTGAACGGGCGGATACGGTCATTCAGCGATTGGAAAATTCCGTTCGTTCCGTTCCCCGTTCCGCTGATAATTCCGTTCAGATTGACGCGGATCCCAAAGCCGCACCTTCAGTATTTTCTTCAAAGTCGAAAAAGAAAAGAGTCTTGGTCGAGAATCCGGAAGATTTGATTTCTTCTGCGGTATCTGTCGCACAAGATATTTTGCGCGATACGGAAACCGGAAATGTGACAAAAACGGCAAAGAAAAACGTGATGACTTCTTTGGCCGAAGAAGATATCGGCGCCGACCGGTCGGAAGCGGAACGGGAATTGCTGAAAGCGCTGCAATCCATGCGTTAGGAGTTTTAATGATGGATCAAAAGAAATCCTCTGTTTCAAACCGCAAAGAAAAACAAAAAAAGAATAAGACGACCCGTTTTCGTTTGCTGCCGTTGGTGATCTTTTTTTGTGTGCTGATGTTGTCTGTTCGTGTCGGAGTGTTGTGGCGCAATTTTGTGACTTCAGATGCTGTCGGAGAGAGCCTGTCTGCTGTTTCCGTTTCTTCTGTTCAGGCGCAATCAGGTCATGAAGACGGGGAGAAAAAATCTCAGACGTTGTCTTCTAAGATTGCTCAAGTCGTTTCCAACGCCGAAGAAAATAAAAAGTCTCAGGAGGAAAACAATGACGGTAAAAGTTTTTCTCAATCCGAGTTGGAAATATTGCAGAAATTGGCGCAAAGACGAGAAGAGTTAGACGTTCGTGAGCGAAACATCGAACAACGCGCCGGCGTTTTGAAAGCCGCGGAAGCCCAAATCGATGTTAAGATCGCGAAATTGAAAGAACTGGAAGCCTCTATTAAAGATTTGATCGGAATTTATGATGAAAAAGAAAAAGACCGGATCAATAATCTGGTGAAAATTTATTCCACGATGAAACCCAAAGAAGCGGCTCGTTTGTTTAACGATATGGAAATGTCTTTACTGGTGCGCGTGTTTGAGCAAATGAAAGAATCAAAATCAGCGCCTATTTTGGCTTTGATGAATTCGGCCAAAGCAAACGCATTGACATCGGAATTGGCGAATAAAAAAACGTTGCCCGGGTACGATGAGCCTGTCGAGGAAAAGAAAAAATAACATTCTTTTTTTTGATAAAAGGGCTTTTATTCACGGTCGGGATAAATTAAACTGCTGTTTATACAGCAAAAAAGAGGGTGAAATGCCGCCGAATAAAGAAATGTTCGTTCTGATCGTTGATGATTATCAAACAATGAGAGGCGTTATTCGTAATTTGTTTAATCAGTTGGGCTTTTTTAATATTTTGGAAGCAGCAACTACAAACGAGGCTTTAGACGTTTTAAAAAACACCCCCTGCGGACTGGTTATTTTTGATTGGCAGACGGGTCCGATGGCCGGCGAAGATTTTTTAAAAACAATGCGAAACGATCCTCTGTTAAAAGAAACGGCTTTCGTTGTCGTAAGCGCTCAAAGCAATGATGCTTTAAGCGATGTCATGCGAAAAAACGGCGCGGCTGATTTTATTGCCAAACCTTTTACAAAAGCGACTTTGAAAAAAAGAATGACGGCTCTGTTCGGTTCTTTTTAAATATACAGGATCTGGTAAGATGGGCAGGCTAAAAAAAATTACGATATGCTTTTTCGTGTGGCTGTTCGCCTTGCAAGCCGTCGCTGCTGAAGTTTCCGTCCCCCGTTTGTCGGTTGTTCAACGGGGCAATGAAAGCCGATTGTCGTTTTTTTGGGATCGTTCTGTCGACTTTTCGGAAAAAATCGAATCGGGACGTTATATGCTGACTTTTCTGTTGCCTTCAGCGGCACCCGCCGGACGACTGAAACAAATTCTAACGGCTTTTCCTGCTTCGTGGAAACAAATGGAGCTGCGCCAAATCAACGGACAATTGGTTTTTTTCGTCACTTTGCCTGAAAACGCTCGCGCCTTTGCGACAAAAGATAAAAACGAAATAATTGTTTCTTTGTCGGAAAATAAAGATTCTGCGGTAATGCCGTCTGAACAGCGGGAACGCGATGAAATTCAAATAAAACCTGAAAAAAAACAATCTTCAAATATGTCGAAACCTGTTGATCAGGAGATTATTGACGATCAGAATGATAAAAGTATTCAAGGAAACGCGGTTGATATTGATCCGTCGTTAGTACCGTACCGGGAAACTCAGTCGAATGTTTCTTTGACTTTATCAGATCCTTTGATTTTTGAAGATCATCTTGAACAGACAAAAGAGGTTCAAATTCCTGACGCTGCGGGATATCGAGCGGCGTCTTTAAGCTTTCCGTGGAATCGTATGACGGCCGTCGCGGCTTTCCGTCGCGACGGTTATGTCTGGATTGTTTTTGATCGAAAAGCCGAATTTGATTTCAGTGTGGAACGCGAACTGTATAAAGACATTATTCTTGAAATGGTTCAAATCCCGCATTCTCATGCAACGATTTTTCGGTTGGTTACACAAAAAGGCTATAATCCGAGCCTGCGCCGCGAAGGGTTGTTATGGGTTGTCGATTTGATGTATCAGCCGGTACGGCCGCGGCAGGCTCTTGACTTGATTCTTCAGCGCAAGACGCCTTTCGGACCGCGAATTTTTGTGCCGTTGGACGAATCTTCTCAGATCATTCCTTTGATCGATCCGGAAGTCGGAGATTTGATGTATATCGTTCCGATTTTTGCTTTGGGAAAAGGCGTCCCGAATCCGCGTTCTTTTGTCGATGCCAGCTTTTTAAAAACGGCTCAGGGATTGGTGGTTATTCCTAATATTGAAGATTTAAACGTTTATTCTTCAACTTCCGGAGTGGAAATTCGAGGACCTAAAGGCGGAATGCGCTTTTCTTCGGAAGATATTTTGTCTTTTTTGGCAAAATCGAAAATCAATGCCAATCCTCTTTCTCAAATTCTTGATGTGGCGGCATGGTCTTCAAACGAACCGAACGATTATTTGAAAGATCTGAAAATTCTTCAAGACAATGTGTTGAAGGCGGAAAAAAAAGACAAAGATGTTCAAAGATTGATTTTGGCCAGATATTATTTTGCCAACGGTATGTATCCTGAAACCTTGAGCATTTTGCGCGTGATTACGGCGGATAATCCGAAAATGGCTGAATTGCCAGGAGTTGTCGCTTTGCGCGGCGCCGCAAATTTTATGATGTTGCGCTATGACGAGGCGATTAAAGATCTGTCTTCTCCTTTATTGAAAAACGATGTCGCTTCGGATTATTGGCGTGCGGCGACTTTGGCGGCTTCGTCTCGTACGCCGGAAGTCTATTTACAACAGATGAAAGATAATATGGCGATCTTGCAAGCTTATCCATACCCGATTAAAACACGACTGGCTTTGGCGGGATTGCATGCCGCCGTGGCGGGCGGTGATGAATTTTCCGTACAAAATTTTATGGAAGCCGCATATAATTCTCGGAACTCCGAAGCCGAAAACGACGAGATCACTTTTTATCATGCGCTGTGGCAGGAATCGACAGGTATGTATACGATGGCTCGTCGGGAAATGAAAAGTCTGGCCGAAGGCGATAATTTTTATTTTCGGGCGATGGGCGGTTTGGAAAAGGTTCGTATGGATACGCGTTCCAAACTGATCACGGCGCAAGAAAGAATTGAAGAGTTGGAAAGACTCTCGTACGCTTGGCGCGGAGGAGAATTTGAGTATAACTTGATGACAATGTTGGTGGCCGCTTATCAGGAACAAAAAAATTTTTCTCAGGTGCTGCATATCTTAAAAGATATGAAGATCCGTTTTAACGGTATGCCTGAAAATG
>CALXTY010000141.1 GCA_944391535.1 uncultured Alphaproteobacteria bacterium | reverse complement strand
GGTTTATGCCCTGTGCCGTCAAAGACGTAATCCGTTGAGATATGAACGATTTTCGCACCTGTTTTTACCAGATTTTTGACGCCCGTAACGTTAATGGCTTCACATTTTTCCGGCTCGTCTTCGGCTTTGTCAACCGCGGTATAAGCCGCACAGTTGATAATCGTATCAATCTTGTTTTCTTGAACAAAAGCAAGAACGGCCCTTTCATTTGTAATATCCAGATCCGCCACATCGGCACACACCGCGTCCGGCAACAAAGCTTTCAATTCCGTTCCAAGTTGTCCGTTAGATCCTGTAATTAAAAGCATTCTTTCAGCCTTGGCAAAATTTTATCTTTTTCGGAAAGACAGGCGTTTTCAACAGAAACCTGCCAATCAATCCCCAAATCCGGATCGGCGCAGTTAATGCCGCCTTCGGATTCCTTGCAATAGAAATTATCGCATTTATACGCGAAGACAGCCGTTTTTGACAATACGGAAAAACCGTGAGCGAAACCTCGCGGAATAAACAGCTGCAAATTATTGACATCACTGAGTTCTACGGCGACATACTGTCCGAAAGTTTTAGATTCCTGTCTTAAATCGACAGCGACGTCCAGAACGGTTCCGTGCAAAACCCGAACCAATTTTGCCTGAGCGTGTTCTCCTTTTTGGAAATGCAGTCCTCTGATCACGCCAAAGGAAGACTTTGACTGGTTGTCCTGAACAAAATTCGCCGTTATGCCGGCCTCATGAAAAACCTTTTCATTGTATGTTTCGAAAAAGTAGCCCCGATCATCTTGAAAAATGCGCGGTTCAAAGATAACGACACCGTCAATTTTAGTTTGAATAAATGGCATTTTACAGCTCCGGCATAACGATTTCACCGTCGACCAACTTCAGCAAATACTGCCCGTAGCCGGTTTTTGCCATAATTTGCGCCTGTTCGCGCAAGCTTTCACGAGAAATAAAGCCTTTAAGAAAAGCGATTTCTTCCAGACAAGCTATTTTAATCCCTTTTCTTTTTTCAATAGCTTCGACATAGGAAGAAGCTTGGATCAGGCTATCGTGCGTTCCCGTATCGAACCAGTCGATATCTCGGCTTAAAACATTTACTTTTAATTTTCCGCGGCGCAAATATTCTTTGTTCACGTCGGTAATTTCGTATTCACCGCGTGCGGAGGGCTTTAAATTTTTAGCGATTTCAATCACGTCGTTATCATAAAAATACAGCCCCGGCACAGCGTAATGAGATTTCGGTTTAGCCGGTTTTTCTTCAATGCTGATCGCTTTGAAATTTTCATCAAATTCAACAACGCCATAGCGTTCCGGATCTTGGACATAACAGCCGAAGACAACGGCGCCGTCGGTAATTTTTGAAGCGTTTTCAAGCTGTTGCGTCAAAGCGTGACCGTGAAAGATATTATCCCCCAACACCAAGGCGGCGGGATCGTTGCCTACGAAATCGGCACCGATGACAAAAGCCTGAGCCAAACCGTTCGGAACGGCCTGTTCGGCGTAAGAAATATTCATTCCCAAATGAGAACCGTCTTTAAACAAACGTTGAAAACCGGGCAAATCCGCAGGTGTGGAAATCACCAAAACCTCTTTAATTCCCGCTCGCATCAACAATGACATCGGATAATAAATCATCGGCTTATCATACACAGGAATCATCTGTTTGGACAAAGCAATCGTTGCGGGATAAAGACGCGTTCCCGACCCGCCTGCCAAAATAATACCCTTCATGGAAAATCTCCTTATAGAATAAATTTTTTTTACCCTACCATAAAGAAGAAAAGAAAAAAAACTTTTTCTGATTGAAATTTTCAACCCTTTCTTTTTTTAGCTTTTTTGCTTATAGTAAAAGAAAAAACATGGGGATTTCAGTTATGTCCTTTTTAACCGTTAACTTTTTGAAAAACGCTGTTGATTTGCCTCCGATCAACAAAGAAAAAGTCGCCTGTATCGGTTCTGGTCCGGCTTCTTTGGCATGCGCGGCGACACTAAGAACAAAAGGATATGATGTCTCTGTATTTGAAGCTTTACCCAAAGCTGGAGGATCTTTAACGTACATCGTACCGGAATACAAATTGCCTCAACATGAAATTGACGAACAAATTGCATTGTTAGAAAAATCCGGTATAAAAATCAGCGTTAATACTCCGTTTTGTACGACTTTTAATGCAAAGAAACTAGGAAAAATGGGGTTTCAAGCCGTTTTTTTGGGCATGGGACTGTGGGAAGAAAAAAAAATCAATCTCGGCGGAGCAGACCTTAACGGTGTTTTTAACGCTTCCAGCTTTCTGGCCTTGACAAAATTTAATGCTTTGACGCTTTGCGAAAACGACAGCGTTATTATTGCCGGCAGCGATCGTTGCGCCATATATTGCGCGACCGTATGCGCTTTAAAAGGCGTAAAAGACGTTTACTTAATTTCCAAAGACCCTCTTTCCGATTTTAGTGCCGACAAAGAGGATATTGCTTTTGCTCAATCGTTGGGCATCTCTTTTTTATACGGTTTTTCTGCAAAAAAAATCATCGGCAAAGAAGGCAACGTCACCGCTTTTCGAGCCAGAAAAAACAACGAAGACGGAGAACTTGAAATCAACGCGACAAAAGTCGTGTGTTCTTTCGGACGCATCTTTGCCAAGCCGAATGCCGGTTGCGCTTTGATGCTGTCAAAAAACAAGCTCATCGAAACACAAAACTTTGCCACGTTAAAAGCCGGCTATTTTGCCGCAGGAAGCGCCGTTCGCGGACAAGACTCTCCTATCGATCAGTCTATTGATGACGGGGAAAAAGCCGCCGAACAAATCGATTTGTATTTACTCAACAAAAAAAATCATTTTTGAATCAATCTGTTACGACTTTATCGACAGAAAAAACTTGTTTTGACAAATTTTTCTGATATTCTGTCAATAGGAATCTTTTTTTAGGGTGATATCATGGATTTACCTGGTTATATCAAAGAGTTTTTACAAACCAACTATTACATATCTGACGAGGAATTAGCTTTACCTTTTGATCAGATGAAGCCGTCACTTCGTGAACTGATCGCAACAAAGTGCATGAACTCGGATAAAAACGGAGAAATGTCCGCAAAATCCGAAGAAGAAATCATCAAAGAAGCCGAAAAGCAGTTTGAAGACGACATCAATTCGGATATTACACACTTTGCTCAAAAACAAATAGACAACTTTGTTGCCAATCACAAAACGTTTCACAATCTGATTGAACAAGCAGAAAAACAGGAAAAGAATCCTTCAGATTTCAGCAAAACAGCTATTTTGCTAGCAGCCAAAAGAATGGCTTCCGACGAATATGCGGACACGCCGAAAACATTGGATAATTTTTTAGAAGTCAAACAAGAAATCGACACGGAACTGCAGGTAAAATATTTTACAGCCCGCTATTTCGAAACATATCCACAAACGCCGGAAAATCAAGAAACTTACCATGAAAAAACACTGGAAGACATCGCGGTCATTGCCGATATGGTTCAAAATGGTCACGCGGACAAAATAGCGGCTCGTTTTAAGTTACCCGATTCTAAAGAAGACAGAAACTCGGCAAAAGGATCGACACTTTCTTTTGCAATGGCGGAATTAAAAACTTTTGCCGATAAAGTGGAAAAACAAGTAAAAGATTCCCCTTTTGTCAAGAAAGTGAACAATTTAAATTCCTCCTTTAAAGAAAAGTATCCCAAATCTTACATGGCTGCGAAATTGATCGGTAACAGTGCTGCCGCCTTGACTTTAGGTCCGGCTTTTTCAGCTTATAAAGCTGTCGCCGGCATTAATGCCATGCGTAAAGATTTTGCAAAATATAAAAAAGAGAATCCGGATAAAAAAGGACGTTTTTGGAAATTTATCGCTTCAAAAGAAGGACGAAAAAAATTATTGGAAGTCAGTCAAAATACGATCCGTGTCATTCCGGGAATGCGTGCCATCGGTATAGCTTTAAGCGGGATTAAAAATTCAGCGAAGTTAAAAGAAAGCATTCGGGATCTGAAGAAGAACGGCTTCAACAAACGCACGATGGCTAGAGTGGGAATTGCCGCCGCCGGTTTATTGGCCGTTTCAGTTACCGCCGCTTATTTAAATGATGATATCGCAGATTCCGTAAACGATTGCGTATCCAATGCCTTTGGTTCCGTTAAAGACGGCCTAGACGACGTTGTCGATAACGTGCAAGATATTACTCCGACAAATATAACGGAAACAGCAACAAACATTGATCTGGACAAAGCATCTTCCTCATTAGACGACGTTTCTGTCGATTCCATTCAAAACGATTTGCCGGATTCTGTTCAAGTTGCCGAACCGACAACTCAAGCTACGGGAATCGAACAGCCCGAGCCGGTACGTCCGCAGGAAACGGTCAACACGGTCGAACAGCCCGAGCCGGTACGTCCGCAGGAAACGGTCAACACGGTCGAACAACCTGTTGCGGAATCCGCGCAACCGCAAGAGGT
>CALXTY010000140.1 GCA_944391535.1 uncultured Alphaproteobacteria bacterium | reverse complement strand
TGGAAGACGGCGGGCAGCAGTTCGCCGGCGATTTTGTACATGTTCGGGATCATCAACAGCAAGCCCTGAGACGCCGTAAAGGTCGTTGTCAGCGTACCGCCCTGCAAAGCGCCGTGAACAGCGCCGGCGGCACCGGCTTCGGACTGCATTTCATAGATTTCGGGGACTTTTCCCCAAATGTTTTTTACACCCTGAGCCGCCCAAGCATCTGCCCATTCGCCCATCGGTGAAGACGGGGTAATCGGGTAAATGACGGCCACTTCATTCAGACGATGAGCAACACCGGCCGCGGCTTCGTTTGCGTCCATCATCTTCATTTTTTGTTTATCCGCCATGGATTTTTTCTCCAAGAAATAAAATGAAAAGATTGAAAAAGAAGGGAATATTTTCCGGACATCGAAATCAGACGTCAAGAAAACTCCCCCGATTTGCGCGCATAACTTTAGCGCAGATAACCTTTATCTTCAACCTTTTTTTGCGATTTTTTTCCCGATTTATTTTAAAGGCAGCCCGTTAGGCGTTGTATATCTTCGCGACAAAATCATCACAAGATCGAACAACGCCCACGGTCCCGATATGATCGTGCCTATGCCGCTGAAGCCGCATAATAAAAAGAAGACGCCTTCTTTTGCGTATCCCGTATAAAAACGGTGAAGCCCCAATATTCCGAAAAACAGGCACAGCAAAAAAGCCGGCCAAAAGCTTTTTACATATTCGGGATCCGTCGGTTTTATTCTTTGCCATATCATGGTATCAGAATGAACAATATCTTTTTGGTTCGCAAGATAAGAAAAAGTTGATCTTTTCTATTTTTAATATAAAAATTCATTAAAAAACGCAACGGATACAAGCCATGCCCGATTTTCAATTTGAATCTTCTTTTTTAAGCAGTCCTTGCGATCTGATTGCCGGTATAGACGAAGCCGGCAGAGGTCCTTGGGCGGGGCCCGTCGTCGCGGGAGCCGTCATCTTTCCGCAATTAAAGATACCGGAACATTTGGCGGAAAAACTTGACGATTCAAAAAAACTTTCCGCTGTGAAACGGGAAGAATTATTTGAAGAACTGCACACCTGCGGCGCTTTGATCGGTTGCGGATCAGCCAGTGTCGAAGAAATTGATCGGCTGAATATTTTGCAAGCCACTTTTCTGGCCATGCGCCGCGCGGTTGAAAATTTACCCGCCACCCCCTCGTTTGCGATCATCGACGGCAACAAAGTCCCGTCCGGCCTGCCCTGCCCCGCCCGATCTTTGATTAAGGGGGACGCTTTAAGCTTATCCGTTGCCGCCGCATCGATCATCGCCAAAGTCACCCGAGATCGGTTGATGACTGATTTAGCCAAAGAATTTCCTTATTACGGTTGGGAAAAAAACGCCGGCTACGGCACAAAAGCTCATCAAATCGGATTAGCAGAACACGGGATCTGCATTCATCACAGAAGATCTTATGCCCCGATTAAAAAGTATTTGACGTAAAATTCTTCTCAGAAATCGTCAATTGTTAAAAAAGTATAAAGATTCCAAAGACTTTTTTAAAAAAATTTTATAAAAAAAGCGTTTCGTTAATAAATTGATTACCTCTCAAGCCTATTCTGGTTTCAGAAAAGTTCTATCCAGAATGGTGCTCAAGAGGTTTTTTTATGACTGCTTTAAAAACAAATGTTATTTTGCCCGGCGACAGTATTGAATTAATGAATTCCCTGCCTGAAAAATCCGTTGATATGATCTTTGCCGATCCGCCTTATAATATGCAGTTGGGAGGCGAGTTATTGCGTCCGGACAGCTCTGTCGTTGACGCTGTCACCGATGAATGGGATCATTTTGACGATATGCGCGCTTATGACGATTTTACGGTTGCTTGGCTCAAAGCCGCAAAACGCGTTTTAAAAGACGACGGCACGTTAACCGTGATCGGTTCTTATCATAACATCTTTCGCGTCGGTTATATCCTGCAAAATCTGGGGTTCTGGATTTTAAACGATATTCTGTGGATTAAAGACAATCCCATGCCGAATATGAAAGGCACGCGTTTATGCAATGCGCATGAAACCTTGATCTGGTGCGCCAAGAGCCAAAACGCGAAATACACCTTTAACTACGAAGCCATGAAGGCTTTCAATGAAGACAAGCAGTTGCGCAGCGACTGGTATTTGCCGATCTGCAGCGGTCATGAAAGATTAAAAGACGAAAACGGCAACAAGCTTCATTCCACGCAAAAACCGGAATCTTTGTTGTATCGCTTGTTAATGATGACGACAAAACCGGGAGATGTCGTTCTAGATCCTTTCTTTGGTACAGGTACAACAGGTGCTGTAGCCAAACGTTTGGGACGCAAGTTCATCGGCATTGAACGCGAACCGCGTTACATCAAAGGCGCTCAAGAACGTATTAACGCGATTGTTCCCGTTTCCGATCTGGCCGCGTTGCAAATGTCATGCAAACGCAAAGAACCGCGCATTCCGTTCGGTACGGTTTTGGAATACGGTTTATTGCAGGCGGGCGACTGGCTGTTTGACGCCAAACAGCGTTTTGCCGCCAAAGTCCGTTCGGACGGCTCTTTGTTGGCGGACAACGTTTCGGGATCCATTCATAAAGTCGGCGCGGCCTTGCAAGGCTTACCCAGTTGTAACGGCTGGACGTTCTGGCATTTTGAAAAACCTCATCACGATTTGGAAGTCATTGACACTTTACGACAAGAGTTGCGAACAAAACTGTTTGCCGCTTGATTTTAAAAATCCCGCCAATATCAGGCGGGATTTTTTTTTGACAAGAAAGCTTGGCTGTATTAACCTGCCCTCCCGAACAATCATCGAGGTCAAAAATGTCTTTTCAACAAAGATTTAAAGAACTTATCACCAAAAAAGATTTAAACGAACAAGAATTACAGACGGCGTTGACCCTTTTACTCAAAGAAGGCATAGACGCTTCCGTTTTGCTTTATTTCGCCGTTGATCAAGACTGCCTGCCCGCCGTTAAGTTCCTGATGGAAAACGGAGCGGATCCTTCGGCAATCGTTCATGACGATAAAAACGCCGTTTCATTGGCGATCGATCAGGACAAATGGGAAATTGTCGAATTCTTTTTAAGCAAGGATTTCAATCGTACCCTGATTTTTGCGGGTATTGACTATCTCAGCCCGTTGATGATCGACTATTTGGAAAGCAAATATGTTAAAATTCCGCACGAATTGAAATCGGCGGAAGATCTTGATTGGATCAATCAGATCAACTGATCCTTTAAAACATATTCAAAGTATATTTGGCTTCTTCGCTCATTTTATCAATCGTCCAAGCCGGTTCCCAGACCAGCTTGACGGTGACTTTTCCCGTCCCCTGCAGTTTTGCAACGGCTTCGGCGACCTGCTTGGGCATTAATCCGGCGACAGGACAGGACGGAGCCGTTACGGTCATATCGATTTCAACATCTCCGTTGACCAGCTTATCCATACGATAAATCAATCCCAGATCATAAACATTCAACATCAGCTCGGGATCTTCAACCGATCGGATCGCTTCAATGATTTGGTCTACGGTCGATTGTTCCGCCCCTTCGGGCAAAGATTCCCCTTCGGTAACAACATATTCGTCACCGAAACTAATCAGCGGAGCGTCCGGCAGATTGCCGCCCCACAGCAGACTTTCAAAATCTTTAAAGTCTTCGGCGGAAAGACCGTTTAATTCCGGTTCGGCGGGAGCATTTTCCTGATTTTCGGCGGCGGGCAAAGGAATTTCAATCGTTCCGCTGAAATGTTCCAGCTTTTTTAATTCTTCTTCGATAACGGCCGGCGGCAAATTTTTAACAGCTTCCGGTTGGTCGGAGGCTGTCTGTCGTGTTTGATCGGAAAGCTTTTTATCTTCCATTGATTTTCTCCACAAAGAACCTTTCAAGCTTTTATGCAACGCTTCGGGATGATTTTCAATCTCTTATATGTATTTTTTTTGTTTTATTATCAAGAAAAGAAACGTTTGGCTTTATAAAGAGCCTGAATAAACGCTTCAATATCGCTTTCGGAGTTATAAACCCCCAAAGACGCTCTGACGGATACGGAAACACCGAAACGTTCGTGCAAAGGTTGCGCGCAATGATGTCCCGTGCGCACGGCAACCCCTTCTTGATCTAAAATCATTGAAAGATCCTGCGGATGAGCGAAATCCGTGACAAAGCTGACAACGGCGGCTTTATGATCCGAAGTTCCGATAATTCTGATCCCTTGGATTTCACCGACGGCCTGTTGCAGTTTTTGGCACAAAGCGCGTTCGTGCGCATCAATTTCATTCATACCGATTTGATTGACGTAATCAATTGCGTGCCCCAAGCCGATCGCTTGCATGATTGCCGGCGTTCCCGCTTCGAAACGCGCCGGAGGTTCCGCCCAAACGCTTTTTTGAAAGGAAACGCTTTTAATCATGTCTCCGCCGCCCTCAAACGGAGGCATTTCCTTTAACAAATTCAGTTTTCCGTATAAAACGCCGAT
>CALXTY010000139.1 GCA_944391535.1 uncultured Alphaproteobacteria bacterium | reverse complement strand
CTGGGCAAAGACGGGTCAGTCGATCCTGTAATCGGTCACGCTTTTTTAAAGTTTGACGGCTATAATCCGGAGAAGAAATTCTCCGGATTTTTTTCATACAAAAGGTTTAAGATGAATCGACATGACCTGACAAACATCAGATTAAAAGAAATTTCCCGCAATGAGCTTGCCCTTTTTCAAGAAAGCTTTAAAGACACTTATTTAAGCGACAGATTTGACTTGTTTAAAAAATATCTCAAAGAACATTCGGAAAAAAACAGGTATGTTCTGCTTGCCTGCAGCGATGAGAAAATTGTCGGATACGTGACGCTGAAATACGTTTCCGACTATGAAAACTTTGCGCGAAACCATATTCCCGAAATTGTCGATTTCAATGTCGTTCCCCGTTTCAGAAAACGGGGGATCGGTCGAAAATTATTAAAACGCATTGAATCCGTGGCAAAAAAATCGGGGTATGCACAAATCGGCATCGGAGTGGGATTGTCCGAAGATTACGGAGCGGCACAAAGATTATATGTCAAAATGAACTATATTCCGGACGCAACGGGACTGCATTATGACGCAAAGCCCGTACAAAAAGGAACGACTGTCCATGTAGACGACAGTCTGGCCGTTTATCTGATAAAAAATTTATAATTCCGGAGAATGCTTATGGCGCATTTATATGAACCTCAAAACGTCTTTATCCGTTACAGCGCGGACGGTCGTCTGATGACGGCGATTGAAGAATGGCAACGTTGGCTGAAAACCGAAAAACGTTGTTCGGGACATACGGCGGCGGCGTACGGACGCGACTTGGCCGCTTTTTTGAAATTTTTGCAGGAATACACCGCAAAAACACCTTCTTTTGACATATTGGCAAAAATGGAAGTCACCGATTTCCGCGCCTACCTTGCCGCCAGAACGCAGGAAGGCATCGGACGGACGTCTTTGGCGCGCAATATGTCCACGCTTCGCAACTTTTTTAAATTTCTGGAAAGAAACGCTCTGTTGTCCAATCCGGCGATCAACGTCATTCATTCGCCTTCAACGCCCAAAGCTTTGCCAAAACCGTTGACCAGAGAACAGGCGTTTAACGTCATCAAAACCGCCGGAGAACTGCAGGAAGACTTATGGCTGAAAAAACGGGACATGGCTTTCGTCACGCTGTTGTACGGCTGCGGTCTGCGTATCGGGGAAGCGTTGTCTTTGGACGTCAAAGACCGCCCCAGATCGGACGTCATCACCATTTTGGGCAAAGGAAAAAAAGAACGGGTTGTGCCCGTCCTGCCGATCGTGCGGGAAATGATAGACGCTTATTTAAAAGCGCGTCCGGACGGAGCTCCCGCCAATTCGGCTTTGTTCATCGGCGCGCGCGGCGAACGCGTCAATCCGGGTGTCATGCAAAGACAAATGCGTAAAATCAGAGAGATGTTGGGATTGCCCGAAACGGCAACACCGCACGCGTTAAGGCACAGTTTTGCCACGCACTTGTTGTGCGAAGGCGGAGATTTGCGTACAATTCAAGAATTGCTCGGACACGCTTCGTTATCAACGACACAACGTTATACGGGACTGGATGCCGACAGAATGATGGAAGTCTATACCCACGCTCACCCGCGAGCCAAAAAATAGGACAAACCGGATATGCATTTTTTCTTTATTATTCTGATCTTGTTTCCTGTAGTGCTCATCGCCTTTACTTACGGCATTACGTTTCTGTGTAAAAAGGAGGAAGATCGCCAAAAAGCCGTTTCCCGCATCAAATATGTTTTAGCGGCTCTTCTTATCGTTGAGGGGTGGTTTTATTTTTTTGAAAACAAAGAAGTGCTTTTGGATTGCCGGAAAGACACTTTGCTTTGTTCTTACGCCAGATCGACCATTGCCGACACCGATTTGCGATTTGTTGAAACATACGATCTCAAAGATGTTGATTATGCCAAAGTCCGAGAAGTCAAACGTCACAGACGTTATTCGTCTTATTATGTTTATCAGATCGTTTTTCATTCCAAAGATCAGGAACAGGTTTTTCCTTACGATTTTACGTTCAAAGAAGATGCTGACGATGAAATCAAAAAGATCAACCGCTTTTTAGAAACGGATCAAAAACGTTACGTTTATCATTCCGGATCAAAAGAATTAAGCGAGTTTGACAAAGGAATAATGTATTCTTTTTATATGACGGCAGCTTTCTTTTTACTTCAGATATTATATGAATGGAGAACTAAAAGAGACTGATATATTGTACCTGTTTATCCTTATTTACCTTATCGCTTTTTATTTAGGGCGCAAAAAAATGAACTCGAAAGAAAAGTTACAAGCGCTCGGCGTGCTGGTCATTGTTGCCGGCGTCATAGGAAAACATCATTTCAATGATAAAAAAATCTACCGTTTTACGGATTAACGCCTTTTATCCGATCCAAGCGGGGAACATCGCCTTTAAAGACGTATAAATGAACTCGATTCCCAATGCGGACAGGATCATACCGCAAATACGCCCGATGATATTCAATCCCGTCTGCCCCAAAACAACCGCTAATTTATCGGCGACTCTCAGACAGATCCAAGACACCAGAGCGACCGTCACGCCGGCGCAACACACCGAAAGCATATGTGCCCAGGACTGATCCGTCTGCGTTGCGATCACGATGGCGGAAATGCCTCCGGGTCCCGAGATCACCGGCAAAGCGATCGGCATCACCCCGATGGCGTCACGGTTTTCGGCTTCGGCCTGTTCTTCTTTGGTATGACGTTTTTCAGAAGCTTTCATCATGCCGAACGCGATGGAAATCAACAAAATGCCGCCGGCGATGCGGAAAGAGTTCAGACTGACGCCGAAAATATCCAGAATAGTGCTGCCGAAGAACGCCGAAGACAACAGCACGCAAGCCACCGTTATCCCCGCCTGACGGGCGATTCCCTCTTTTTCGCGCGTCCCCATGCCGTCCGTCAAATTCACAAAGACGGGAATCGCGGATTGCGGGGCGCAAACAGCCAACATTGCCAAAGAAAAATGCAAATAGTCAAGGAACCAAGCCAACATTTATAATCTCGTCAAACAGTCAGATTGTTGCTTTATTATTATCATCTTTCGCAAAAATAAGAAAGCTGATAAAATCAAATCAATATTTTTTTTAGGAAAGGGTTAATTTGATGGAATTAATGGAAGGATTATTGACACGACGCAGTGTGCGTCAATACACAAATCAAAAAGTATCTCCGGCAGATATCACCGATATCGTTAAAGCGGCCATGTACGCGCCGAGCGCCCGCAACCAACAGGTATGGGAATTTGTCGTCATTACCGATTCTGATAAGCTGGTTGCATTCAGCGCGGGATTGCCGACAGCGCCGATGGCAAAGACGGCCGCTTTTGCGGTTGCGGTTTGCGCCGATTTGGACAGAGCTGCGTCTCCCGAATATTGGGAACAAGACTGCGCTGCCGCCATGCAAAACATGTTGCTTGCCTGCCACGCCAAAGGGATCGGATCCGTTTGGGTCGGTATGCACCCCCATGAAGAACGTGAAAACGTTGTCAAAAAAGTCTGCCATATTCCCGAAAACATAAAAGTTCATTCTTTGATGATCGCGGGATATCCGGAAAAACCGGCGCAAGAGGCGCAAAGATTTCACGAAGAATACATTCATCAAAACGAATGGAAAGATTAGAGCCGTCATATAATTTTTTATTGACATCCGCTTTCAGGCTTGTCACTTTTTCAAAAGAAAAGGGCAAGCCTTTTTTATAAAAAAGCTTTTAGGACACAAGATAATGAATTTTCTTTATTTTTCTCCGAATTTTCCGACCTACGGGTGGAAATTCTGCCGCTATTTAAAGGAAAACGGCGTTAATGTTTTGGGGATCGGCGATGCCGATTACGATTCTTTGGAACCGGGATTAAAAGACGCTTTGACCGAATACTACCGCGTTGACAATCTGCAGGACTATGATCAGGTCTATCGCGCGACGGCGTGCCTGATCCATCATCACGGCAAAATCGATCGCATTCAATCCAATAACGAATTCTGGCTGATGACCGAAGCCAAACTCAGAACGGATTTCAATATTGAAGGGGTGAAATATCCCGAAATCATGGATCACAAACAAAAATCCAAAATGAAAGCTTTTTTCAAAAAAGCCGGTGTCGACTGTGCCGATTACTGCTTACCCAACAACTTTGCGGACGGAAAAGCTTTTACGGACAAGCACGGTTTTCCCGTTGTCGTCAAACCCGATGACGGCGTCGGCGCCTGCGATACATACACACTGTACACAGAATCCGAACTGGCGGACTTTTTCGCTCAAAAACCTGATGTTCCCTATATTATGGAAACGTTCATAGACGGTCATGTCGAAACTTTTGACGGATTGACCAACCGTGACGGCGAAATCGTTTTTTGCGCCAGTCAGGTCTATCACCAATCTTTAATGGATACGGTCGTCAACGATGACTGCATCATGTATCATTCCGAAAAGAATATGGCCGAAGATATCCGCAAGGCCGGAACGGCGATTGTCAAGGCTTACGGCATTAAAGACATTTTCTTTCATTTTGAATT
>CALXTY010000138.1 GCA_944391535.1 uncultured Alphaproteobacteria bacterium | reverse complement strand
ACATATCCGGCTCAGTTTCAATTAATCGCCGCGATGAATCCGTGCCGTTGCGGCTATTTGGGCGTCAACGGTCAGGAATGTTCGCGCGCGCCGAAATGCGGCGAAGAGTATCAGGCGCGTATTTCGGGCCCTTTGTTTGACAGAATCGATTTGCACGTTGAGGTTCCCGCCGTTGTTCCGTGGGATCTGGCCAAAGCTCGGGAAGGCGAAAGCTCCGCGGTGATCGCCGAACGTGTCGCCATGGCTTTGGATCGTCAAAAGCAACGCTATGAAAAGTTGTTTCCCGATTCGGGAATCACCAAGAACGCCGAAGCTTCAGGAAGTATTTTGGAACAAAGCGTTCATTTGGATCAAAACGCTTCCGACTTATTGATCAAAGCGGCCGAAAAGATGCATTTATCGGCGCGCGGCTATCACCGTGTTTTACGCGTCGCCCGCACCATCGCGGATCTTGAGGGACAGGATAACGTCACTTCCTCTCATATTGCCGAAGCGTTATCTTACCGTCGTATCGTTCACGGCAGAGAATAAAGGAGAACACCATGGATTCACCAACGGAACGCTCTTTAAACACGCCTTTGATTTTGGTGGTTGATGACGACACGCGTTTGCGCAAGTTGCTTCAAAAATTTTTATCCGAGAACGGTTTTCGCGTTTTTTCGGCGGCGAACACGACCGAAGCCGATGAAATGATGTCGTGGTACGTTTTTGACATATTGGTTGTCGATGTGATGATGCCGGGCGAATCCGGCGTTGAATTTACCAAACGTTTGCGGAATGCGGGACAGAATGTTCCCGTTTTGATTTTAACGGCGATGGGGGAAACGGACGACCGGATTACGGGATTGGAATCGGGCGCTGATGATTATCTGTGCAAACCGTTTGAACCGAGAGAACTCTTGTTGCGGATCAACGGCATTTTGCGCCGAGTTATGAGCAAACCGCCCGAAAAACAAAAAGCGGAAGTAAAATTCGGTTCGCACCGATACGATTTGGACGAGCACGTGTTATATCGGGGATCCCAATGGGTTCTGCTGCCTTTGGCCGAAGCTTGATTACTGCAGTTGTTGGCGGAACGGGCGGGACAGGATATCTCGCGCGAAGAACTGGCTCAAAAGACGGGGAATGAAACAAATCTGAGAACGATCGACGTTCAGATCACGCGTTTGCGCCGCAAAATCGAACCGGACGCAAGCACGCCGCGCTACATTCAGACGATCAGAGGGAAAGGGTATTCTCTTATTCCGGATTAAAGGGGGCAATCATGGAGTCTTCAAAAGATTTTATACGCGTTTTCAGACTGCGCTTTTTACCGCGCCGCCTTTGGTCACGCGCCATATTGATTTTGGTTTTGCCGGTCGTTTTAATTCAAACGGTCAGCGGTATTTTGTTTTACGACAACCACTGGCAAAACGTCAGCCGCCGACTGGCTTTGGGCGTCGTTTCCGACATCAAAAGCGCTTTTGCCTTATATGACGCTTTTCCTTCGCAAGAAGACCGGGAAATCATTGTTCAGAACTTCAGATCCGCCGCCGAATTGGACATTCGCTTTTTACCGGCTCAGGAACTCCCCGAAAAGATCAAAATAAAATCGGACGCCCGCATGGCGGAACTGATCCCTGCCCTGCGCACATTGAGACACCCTTTTACGCTTCGGAATCTGCCCGATGAAAGAAGCGTGTTAATCACTTTTTATCTGCCGGATTATTCTGCGGAAATATTGCTTCCCTACAAGAAATTCTTTTCCTCGACGACTTATGTCTTTGCGTTGTGGGTTTTATTTTCTTCGTTGTTATTCACGGGTATTGCCGTGTTGTTTTTACGCAACCAGATCCGCCCCGTTTTGCGCCTGTCCGAAGCGGCGAAAAATTTCGGATTGGGACGAGATATCGATAATTTCAAACCCGAAGGCGCCACCGAAGTCAGACAAGCGGCGATTTCTTTTTTGCAGATGAGGGATCGTATACGCCGCCATATTGAAGAACGCACACGTATGTTAGCCGGGGTTTCTCATGACTTGCGCACACCGTTGACACGCATGCGCCTGCAACTGGCGATGATGGAAAAAGACGACAACATTGAAAATTTGCAGGAAGATGTTGCCGAAATGGAGCATATGGTCAACGGCTATCTTGATTTTGCGCGCGGAGAAGGCAAGGAAAAAATCGAACCGACAGACATCGGCAAGCTTATTTCAGAGACCTTATCCGGATTGCAAAAGAACGGATTATCGGTTCAATTCATCTGCAATTCGTCGTTAGTGATGAATATTCGCCGTAACGACTTGAAACGTTGTCTATGGAACTTGGTCACAAACGCGGGACGATACGGCACAATCATCAATGTCACGATGACGGTTGCCGATAAAACATTAGAAATTGCCGTTGAAGATAACGGTCCGGGCATTCCGGAAGATAAACGCGAAGAAGCCTTTAAAGCTTTCTTTCGTTTGGACGAATCGCGCAATTCGGAAACGGGCGGAGTCGGTTTGGGATTAACGATCACACGCGATATCGTTTTGGCGCACGGCGGGAAAATTTACCTGCAGGACAGTACCTTAGGCGGATTGAAAGTCGTCATGCTGTTTCCGATTTAAAGTTTGCATTCGATTTATTCGAAAAAGACTATCTCTTTTTTTCAAATTCGAGTACACTCCTGATGTTTCGGAATCGATGTTGATTCTTTACTTTAGAATATAGAGGTAAGGTAATGCAGACAAATTATACACCTGAAAAGACTCAGAACGAAAAATTGGTTTCCTGGGTTGAAAAAATGGCTGAATTATGCCAACCCGATGCCGTCCATTGGTGCGACGGATCAAAAGAAGAAAACGACACTTTATGCGATTTATTGGTTAAAAAAGGGACTTTTATCAAGTTAAACGAAAAGAAGCGCCCGAACAGCTACCTTGCCAGATCCAACCCGTCTGACGTTGCTCGCGTTGAATCCCGTACATTTATTTGTTCGGAACGCGAAATCGATGCCGGTCCGACCAACAACTGGGCAAACCCGAAAGAAATGCGCGAAAAATTAAACACATTGTTCAAAGGTTGCATGAAAGGCAGAACAATGTATGTTATTCCGTTTTCGATGGGACCTTTAGGATCTCATATTGCCAAGATCGGCGTTGAAATCACCGATTCGCCTTATGTTGTCGTCAACATGGCGATCATGGCTCGCACGGGGCAAAAGGTGTTGGACATTTTAGGCGCGGACGGCGCTTTCATTCCGTGTATGCACTCTGTCGGCATGCCGTTGGAAGCCGGTCAGGCCGATGTGGCATGGCCATGCAATCCGGAAAACACCTATATTACACATTTTCCCGAAACACGTGAAATTTGGTCGTTCGGTTCCGGTTACGGCGGCAACGCTTTGTTGGGCAAGAAATGTCTGGCTTTGCGTATTGCGACAGTTCAGGCGCGCGATGAAGGTTGGTTGGCAGAACATATGCTGATTGTCGGCATTGAAAATCCGCAAGGCGAAAAAACCTATGTTTCCGCCGCTTTTCCGAGCGCTTGCGGTAAAACGAATTTGGCGATGCTGATTCCGCCGGCTTCATTCAAAGGCTGGAAAGTCTGGACGGTCGGTGACGATATTGCTTGGATCAAACCGGGAAAAGACGGTCGTTTGTATGCGATCAATCCGGAAGCCGGCTTCTTTGGCGTTGCTCCGGGAACATCGGATAAGACAAACTACAACGCGATGCAGTCCTGCCGCGCCAACACAATCTTTACCAACGTTGCTTTGACAGATGACGGCGATGTTTGGTGGGAAGGCATGACCGATGAAAAACCGGCTCACCTGATCGACTGGAAAGGCAACGACTGGACTCCTGCCAGCGAAACGCCGGCGGCTCACCCGAATGCGCGCTTTACGGCTCCTGCCCGTCAGTGCCCGACAATTGATCCGGACTGGGAAAATCCGGAAGGCGTTCCCATTTCCGCTTTCATTTTCGGTGGTCGTCTGGCGCATAACACACCGTTGGTTTATCAGTCATTCAACTGGAGTCACGGTGTCTATTTAGCCGCAACGATGGGATCCGAGAAAACGGCTGCGGCCGAAGGTGCCGGCGGTATTCGCCGCGACCCGTTTGCGATGTTGCCGTTCTGCGGATACAATATGGCTGATTATTGGTCTCATTGGCTGGAAATGAAGCGCTTGGCTCCGTATGCGCCGAAGATTTTCCGCGTCAACTGGTTCCGTAAAGATGAAAACGGTCATTTCATGTGGCCGGGATACGGAGACAACCTGCGTGTTTTGAAATGGATCATTGATCGTGTTCATAACCGTGTCGGCGCTCAAGAAGGTCCTGTCGGCCTGATGCCTTATTACAAAGATTTGGATTTGACCGGCTTGGATTACACTGAAGAAAAATTCAAAGAATTAATGGCCATTGATAAAGCCGAAGGCTTAAAAGATACGGAAGATCAGGCGAAATACTTCCGTCCGTTCGTTGAACAGCAGCGCTTGCCGAAAGAATTCGTTTCAGAATTAAGCTTGCTTTCGTTGCGTTTTGAACGTTCCGACGAAGAATGGAAACCTGTTTAAGTTTTTATAAAAACAA
>CALXTY010000137.1 GCA_944391535.1 uncultured Alphaproteobacteria bacterium | reverse complement strand
CATATATGATCAAATGCCGGTTCCGAAATATGTCATCGCTTTTGGAAATTGCGCCGTAAACGGAGGTTTGTTTGCAGATTCTTATGCCGTCACGACAGCAAGCAAAATCGTTCCTGTCGATGTCTGTGTGCCGGGGTGTCCTCCCAGTGCGGAAAGTATGATTGCCGGTATAAAAAAACTGCGCGCCGTTATTCAAAATAAAATCAGGAATGAATGAAATGGTCGTTTCGGTTTATAAAACGCAAGAAGAATTCGGACAATTCATCAGTTTGCATTTTGCTAAACAAGATATTCCCGAATGTCACGTCGACCATGGAATGCTGACTTTGTATGTTTTGCGGGCGGCGATTGTACGCGTGATGCTGTTTTTGCGGGACGATCCGGCTTGTCGCTTTACTCAGTTGACCGATGTTTGTTGTGTCCATTATCCCGATAAGCAAGATTGTTTCGTTCTGATTTATCATTTGTTAAGTCCTTTAATGAAACGTCGGTTGAAATTGATTGTGTCGACGCAGGAAGACGTTCCGGTTTTATCGGTGGCGAAGGTGTTTGAAAACGCGGCGTGGTATGAACGTGAAATCAGAGAGATGTTCGGTGTTTCTTTTGAAGGACATCCTGATTTGCGTCGGTTGCTGTTGTATGATGAAATCGGCTTTTATCCTTTGAGGAAAACGTTTCCCGTTCAGGGAAAAGACCGGTTGGTATATGATGAGGCCAAAGAAAAATGCGTTTATGTGCGACGTGAAAATAAAAAAAGCGTCGTGAATTTCGGTGTCGATTTGAATCAGGACAAAGCATGACGGATTTTGAAGACAGTTATTTTATGAATATCGCTCCGGAACCGGCGGCGGGGATCGGAATGTGCCGTCTGGTCGTGCAGTTGGACGGAGAAAAAGTCTGCAGAATTGATCCGCATATCGGTTTTTCTCATCGCGGTATGGAAAAATTGATTGAAGAACATCATTTGTTGCAGAACTTGGTTTTTATAGACAAATTGAATCGTCAGGCACCTTTTTCCTGTGTGCACGCGTTTGTTTTGGCGGCGGAAAAATTACTGAATGTCAAAGTGCCCAAGCGGGCTTCGTATATTCGGGTGATATTGTCGGAAATCGGCCGGATTTTATCGCATTTGCGCGCGACGGCGAATTTGGCGGCGGAAACGGGAACCGATGTTGTTTATCCGGTTGTCAGAAAAACGTTCGCTTCGGCGTATGAGTTGATAGATCGGGTTTGTCAGTTTTGCCCCGTTTCCACGTTCATTCGTCCGGGCGGGGTGAAAAACGATATCGCGCCGCAGTCCGAAGAGTTGATTTTTGACTGGCTGACAAAGCAGTTGCCTCTTGTTTTAACGGAGATTGAAGAACTGTTGACGGAAAACAGGATATTCAAGTCCAGAACGGAAGGGATCGGTATGATAGATCCGCAGAGCGCTGTTTCAGCGGGATTTTCAGGGGTGAATTTACGGGCTTGCGGTATTCAATGGGATCTCAGAATTTGTGAACCGTATGAGATTTATAACGAATTGTCTTTTGATATGCCTTTGAAGACGCAAGGCGATTGCTATGCCCGCTATTTGTTGCGGATTTTCGAGATTTATCAATCCATGTCTTTGATTCGTCAAATTCTGGAATCCATGCCCGAAGGCGATGTCTTGGCTTCGGATTTTAGTATTAAAGAAGATCCGGACTCTTTAACGGAGTTAAGCCGTCGGTTTGAGTTCTACGGAAAAGGCATTGTTCTGCCCGCCGGAGAAGTCTACGCGGCAACGGAATCCCCTTTGGGCGAATTTGGTGTTTTTTTGGTTTCTCAGGGCGGCGAAAAGCCGTACAGATGCCATTTTCGTTCGGCGGGATTTCCGGTGATACAGGCTTTGGATAAATTGACTGCCGGATATGATTTGGCAGACGTGCGTGTTATTCTAAGCTCTCTGAATATCATAACGACGGAGACGGACAGATGATTGATTTGTGGATTGATGATCAGCCCGTTCAGGCGCAAGAAGGAAATTCCGTTTTACAGGCGGCGTTGTCCGCCGGAATCGAGATTGCTCATTTTTGTTCGGATTGCGCCGTTCGGACAGCCCGTCATTGCGGTTTGTGTCTGGTTCGGATAGAAGGGGAGGAAGGCTTGGTTTTCGCTTGTCGGACTCCTGTGCGCCAAGGGATGAAAGTATTGACGCATTCGGATCAAATCAATGACGCCGTTCGTTTGAAAGCTGCCGAATTGTTCGGTTCTCATCCCGCCGATTGTGGGGTTTGCGTTAAAGCGGGCGATTGCGCGATTCAAAAAATCTGCGCGAAATATCGTCCCGACATCAAGTCAAAAACGACAGAATTGAAAAAACGCAAACTGCTGAACAGAATCAATGTTACACAAGACAAGTGTATTCAATGCGGCCGGTGTACGGCTTTTTTAAGAAAGTGCGGCTTTCCCGTGTCAATGGAAACGATGCCGCCGGTTGTTTGTCCCGATTTTTTACTGTCGGGAACGTTGGTTGATTTATGTCCCGCCGCGGCATTGACGGACGCGACGCAAAAAAAACTGATCCGTTCTTGGGAAACCGTTCAAACGCAAAGCGTGGACGTGACGGATATTGCGGGATCTCCGATCAAAATAGAAACGTATCAAGGTGAAATAATCCGTGTTCATTCAAGCAATGCCGCGACGTTAATTTCGGACAAGATCCGTTTTTGTTTTGACGGGTTGCGGATCAACCGTTTGGACAGGCCGTACGCCCGCATAGACGGTCGGCTGAAGGAATGTTCATGGACGGAAGCTTTTGTCACGATTGCGTCAAAGATGAAATCCGTTCCGGCGCACAGAATGGCCGCTTTAGTCGGCGGCTTTTCGGATTGTGAAAGTATGTTGGCGTTAAAAGATTTGTTTGCTTTGTTGGAAGCCGACGCAATTGACGCCAGACCTGATCCGGTGATGTATTTTGATTTAAATTCCAGACAGTCTTGGTTGTTCAACACGCCGTTCGAAAGGATCAAAGAAGCGGACGCTTTATTGACGATCGGCGCGCGTATTTGCGATCAATCGCCTGAAATTGGTTTTCTGTTACGGCAAAATAGGATGCCGAAAGCTTTTATCGGAGATGCCGCTGATGCGGATTTGGATTATGAATTTTTAGGCAATTCGCCGCAAATCTTAAAAGAGATCGCGGACGGTTCGGGCACGGCCTCTTTAATGCTGAAAAGAGCGCGTCATCCGATGATTGTCGTGTCGGATAACGTTTTGCAAAGACAAGACGCGCCTGCGATTATGGACATGATTTACCAAATCGCCCAAAAGTATAATGTGATCCGCGAGGATTGGAACGGATATAATTTTGTGTCGGCGAAGGTTGGTTTGACGGCGGCTTTGGAATTGAAAATGGTTTCTCAAACGCCGCTGAAACCGAAAATCAAAAAAGGCGAATTCGATTTTGTTTATCTGTTAAACGAAGAAAATATGACGCGCGCGGATTTAGGAGGCGCTTTTACGGTCTATCAAGGGATTTACGCTTCCGCCGCGGCTCAAGAAGCCGACGTGATTTTACCGTCTTTGGCGTTTACGGAAAAAAGAGCGACTTATGTCAACGCCGAAGGACGGGCGCAAAGTACGGCCGTTGTTTGCGCTCCGTTCGGTATGGCTCGTGAAGATTGGAAAATTTTAAGAGCGTTATCCGAATATTTGGAAACGGCGCCGTTGCCGTATGACGATTTGGACGATGTGCGTGATTATCTGGCCGGAGAAAATATGATTTTCTATCAGCGCGGAGAAATCGCCCGATCCGAAAACATTCCTTTCGGCGTTTCGGGGCAAATCAATAACGATCCGATTAAACCGGTTGAAAATGTTTTTGACGAGGAAATTTACAGGCAATCGGAAAATGCGGCTTTGCTGAAAAAGGAAAATTGATCAAATGAACGGTTTTTTTGAAACTTTGCTGAAAACGGAGATCTATCCTTTTTTAATCGAATTGGCTCCGGTCGGGTATATGTTGTTACAGGCTTTCTTGTTCTGTACGGGGATTTTAGTCGCCGGTTTCGCCGTTTTTTGGCTAAATGAAAAAATTGTTGCCGGAATTGAAATGCGACCGTCAAAATCAATGAAACGCATTTTAAAACAAATGTTGACAATGTTTTTAAAAATGCCTTGCGTGCCCGATCATGCGCAAAAAACGCTGTTTGTCGCCGCGCCTTTGTTCGCGTTTGTTTTTTCGGTGTTCTTCTTTTTCTTTCTGCCGATTGATAAAAAATATTTTATGCACCCCGATTTCAGTTTGCTGTATTTGCTGTTTGCCTCGTCGTGCTGTATGTATGCTTTTATTACCGGCGGGTGGAGCAGCGCGACGCGTTTCAGTTTCTTCGGCGCCGTTCGCATGATTGCTCAATCTTTGTCGTGTCAGTCCGTGTTGGCCGTTATTGTCATGACCATTCTGATGACGGCAGGGGCTCCGGATCTGTATTCCGTGATACGGGCACAGCGCAACATCTGGTTTGTTCTTCCTCATTTCCCTTTGTTTATTTTGTATCTGTTGTCTGTCGCTTTGTTGTTGGGGCAGGCGCCTTTCCAATCCGC
>CALXTY010000136.1 GCA_944391535.1 uncultured Alphaproteobacteria bacterium | reverse complement strand
CGCGACGGGATGAGCCGGAATAAAATGAATATCAGAACGCAAAAAAGGTAAAGAACGATCAATAACGGACGCTTTGACGGATCCGACGTCAGTCACGATGGCGTCAGGTTTTAAAGCCGGCATAATCTTTTGAATCGTTTCGGGAATAGACCCTACCGGAGTGCAGACGAATACGATATCCGCATCCTTTACGGCTTCGCGGGGATCTTCGAACACCTCGTCCGCGACCCCCAAATCTAAAGCCGCTTGCCGTGTCTTTTGCGAACGAGCCGCGGCGACAATCCGTTCCGCCATACCATGAACCCGCAAAACGCGCGCCAAAGAAGACCCGATCAATCCGATCCCGATAATTACCGCTTTTTGAAAATGGGCTGTCATTTCGACTCCTGAAAATTTTTTTTATTATAGGCGGAAGAAATATGCTTTCCGAAACACTTTTTTGCGCTAATCTAAAAAAAGTATCTTTGTTGAGGAAAAGACCATGATGACAACGGCAGAAGTTTTATTGATCATAGGAACAGTCGTTTTTCTTTTGTTTTTCCCCATTCCGTTTTTCGCGCGCCGATTCGGAAAATTCCTGCCCGCCGACGCGGGAACGGCTTTGGTTCGTTCTTTTCATATTCCCAAACTGGCAAAATCCGGATCCGACACGCGGGCGAAACAACGTAAAAAATTATGGAAAAAGCTGTTTCTTGCCGGCTTGTTCTGGGGAACGGTCGGAATCGGCGGATTGTTTTTACTGATTTTCTTAAATAATCCGTTGTCCTTGTTGGTGCTGATCTGGCTGTGTTCTTTAATGGCTTGCGTTGATGAAAAATTGCACTTGTTGCCCGACGTTCTGACCGTTCCTTTGTTAATCATCGGATTTTATTTTTCGACTTTGTCTTTGGGAATCGTCACCCCCTTTGAATCCGCTTGCGGAGCCGTCGCCGGCTTTTTGATCCCGACGGTTACGGCCGCCATTATGACACCGTTTTTCCCCAGATCTTTGGGCGGAGGGGATTTTAAAATGCTGACCGCCTTAGGGGCTTGGTTCGGATTTGCGGGCTTGGTTGTCCTGATTTTGGCTTCCGTCGTTTATTTCATCTTGATCGCTTTTATCAGCAAGCAAAAAGAAGGGCCTTACGGGACTTCTTTGTTTTTGGGAGCCGTTACCGTCCTGATTTTACAAAAATTCGATTCTTTGTGGTTTTTATTCGTCGTCGTCTAATTCTTCAAATACGGCGATCCGTTCAAAAACCAACGGTTCGTCTTGCGCGTTCGCCGTCTGGTTCGTTTTTTCCTGATCGGACGACGTTTCATTAAGGATATCGTCCAGCCAGTTTTTATTTTTTTCCAGTTCTTTTTCGGTTTTGGCCAGCACTTTTTCGGCGCGTTTCAGATTATTGTCCGCCACCGAAGCCATTTGATGCGCGCCGGCTTTATCATAGACTTCCAAAGCGTCGGAAAACACTTCGACCGCGCGGCGTAACAAATCGGGCTTACCCCCTTCCCTGTCCGCCAGCAAAAACAAAGCCGAAGCCAGATTATTGCAAGCTCTACCCCATAACAAAGGTTGCGTTTCTTTATCCAACACGCTTAATTCTTTTTCATACAATTCGACGGCTTTTTTCAATAAAGTCGTTTTTGTGCTGTACGAAGAAAACAACTGCATCGTCCGCGCCAGACCGTTCACCGTATCCGCCCAACGTTCCGTGTGAAGCCCCGGCTTGAGCGTTTTTAAAGCGTCCCGATAAGCCGTCATCGCCGCGGCGAAATCTTCGCCTTCTCCGGTTTGCAAAGCGATTTTCTGACGCACGTTGCCGATCCGCAGATTAAAATCGCCGTAAGCTTCGGGTTGATACTTTTCCGAAACGGATTGAAGTCCTTTTCTGAAAGTTTCTTCGGCGATTTTATAGGCTTCGATATCGTCTTGACGTTCGCCTTGCATTTGATGCAACAAACCGACCTGTCTGTTGACAAAAGCGTATTCCGGCGCATAAGCGGGCAATAATTTTAACGCTTCCTCATAAATTGCCGCCGCCTGATTTTGACGGTTTTCCCCTTGCGTAATCAAGCTGATCCAAGACAGAATATTCGCAAAAGCCGTTAAGTTGACGGCTTGTTCTTCGTTTGTCAGCCCGACCATCGGTTTTGAAGCATACGCGGCGACTTCATTGATTAAAGACGGTAAAAACAGCCGTAACAATTGTTCGTGTTCCAATCGGGTCGGCGTCATGGCGCAAATGGTAAAAATTTTCAACAACGTCTTTTGCTGATCATTCATTTGAACCGGCAGGAAAAAGCGGGATCCCGCCGAAAACAGCTGTGTTTCCTGCGCGCAAGACGGACGGACGGTGTGAAATTCCAAAACGCGTCCCGCATTATCCAATGTCGCGTACAACCCGACATCGGCATTATGCTGTTCAACCCATGCGCGGATTTGCATGGCTCCTCTTTTCGGATTTGTATCGGTAACGGATTTATCGACGACTTTGACCTGCAAATTCGGGATCTGACGCAATATGCGGTAGAGTTCGTCCCGAATATCGCCGCTTTCGTCTCTTTGCAAAGAAGCCAGCAAAACGACGGGACCGAAAGCGATTGTTTCATCGCTGCCTTCCCGCAACCATTCTTTGATGGGAAAATGCTTAATGTCCGCCGGCAAGACAACCGGCTTTTGAACCAGCGGCGCCGGTTGCGGTTTTTCCACATGAACCAAAGCGGACGACTTGACCTTTTCCTCTTCGACCTCCGTATTGACAAAAGTGTTTTCTTTGCGTGTCAACGCGGTCGATCCGCGAGCATGACGGACGGAAGAACGCACCGGCGTTTTTGTCTTTGCGACCGGTTCTTCTTCGTCCTCACCGAAACTGAAATTAAAATCGTCCTCGTCGTCATCATCGAAAAGATCCGGTTTTTCTTTACCCGCTTTAACGGTGGGGGACAATTCTCCGGATCGTTGCAGCTGTTCAATATATTCGTCGGCGCTTTGAACCGAAACGACCAGTTCGGTCACGGCGCGCGCCGATGTATCGTACGAACCTTCCAAAACGCTGTTCGTACCCAAAATGTCGTCCTCGCCTTTACGCCCCAGAATACGGGCTTTGCCGTTGACTTCATAATACAATTCGGCCTTGCCGCTGATAATCGTAAAGACCGATGAACAAGGATCGCCTTGTTTAAAAATAATCTCGCCCGCGGAAAAAGTTTTTTCTTTTTTTGGCATTTGCGCCTCTGTCGTGATAAAACCGTCTTATGCAGTTTAAAAGAGGTTGAACATAAACGCCATGAAAAATACAAATTATTCCGCCGTAAAATTAAAACAAGGCTGCGCCCGTCGCGCAAAATCAGGCAGTCCTTGGGTTTTTTCAAACGAAATCGATATGACGTCCGAAACAAAAAACATTCCTGCGGGAACGTTGGTTCGTTTATATGACGCAAACGACGCCTTTATCGGAGTCGGTTCTTTTAACCCTCATTCTTTAATTTCTTTTCGCAAAATGGCTTCCGATCCGCAAACTCAAATCAACGCCTCTTTTTTTGCAAAAAAATTCCGCCGTTGCGCGCAAACCCGAAACGCTTTGGTCAATTCCCCGTTTTATCGACTGGTTCATTCCGAAGGCGACGGACTGCCCGGTTTGATTATCGACCGTTTTGACGATATTGTCGCCTGTCAGCTGAATACGGCCGGAACGGACCGGCTGAAACAAGAGATTGTCGAGGCTTTGGACGAAGTCTTGAAACCGTCTTGCATCGTGTTGCGCGCCGAAAGCTCCGCCCGCGCTTTGGAAGGACTGGATCCGTTATACGAAGTCGCCAAAGGAAATCTGCCCGACATTGTTCCCGTTCGCGAAAACGGCATTTACTTTTTTGCCGATTTAAAAGAAGGACAAAAAACAGGTTGGTTTTACGACCAACGCGACAACCGTTCTTTTGTCGGCAGGCTGGCTCCCAACAAACGCTGTATCGATTTTTACACGTATGCCGGCGGATTTGCCTTGCACATGGGGATCGGACACGCCAAAGAAATTATCGGTGTCGATCGTTCGGAATCCGCTTTGGCTTTGGCGCAAAAAGCCGCCGAAAAAAACGAGCTCGGCGATAAATGTTCCTGGATAAAAGACAATGCTTTCGACGTGTTGGAAAACATGAATAAAGACAAAGAAAAATTCGGCATCGTCGTTTGTGATCCCCCCGCCTTTGCCAAAGTGAAAAAAGACATCGCCGCAGGATTGCGCGGATATCGAAAAATGGCTCGATTGGCAGCGGGATTGGTTGAAAAGGACGGCTTTTTGGCTTTGGGATCTTGTTCGCATCACGTCAAGCCCGACGAATTTTTTACAGAGTGTATGCGCGGTTTGACCGAAGCCGGAAAAACGGGGCGCGTCATTTTACAGGCGGGAGCCGGTCCGGATCACCCCATACATCCTCATTTGCCGGAAACGGCTTATCTGAAAATGATCGTTTGTCAGATCGATTAATGAAAAGAAAGAGGGAAAAACAAATTCCCTCTTTTTCTTCTTTTACGTGTTTTGTTTCTTTCTTTTTCTTTAGCATCAAAGGATTTTTTCTTTTTGTTACACATTATTTTCATTAACAAAACAATTGTTACAGTTTTATGACAAAAATACCCCCCCCCCCCCCCCCTTTTTTTTTTGTGTTTTTTTTTTTTTTTTCATATAATTATAAGACAC
>CALXTY010000135.1 GCA_944391535.1 uncultured Alphaproteobacteria bacterium | reverse complement strand
GTCTTCCCGTTCTGGAATAAAATCTTTCAATCTCCTTATTATCCGGATATTAATTACGTCGATACGTTGCATCTGAAAGATGTTTCGTGGAAGGAATTGCTTTTTTTACCCTTCTCTTTGATTTTGCACCCGCTTTATTCGAATATCGGAGCCTTTCAGGAATTGACGGATTTCAGATTGTCTTTTTTGTTCCTGATCGCGGTCGGATACATTTTTCTTTTTAAAAAATTTCCGCTTTCTTTTTTGATGAAACAAACCGTTCTGTGGCTTTTTGTTTCTTATGTCGTCTGGTTGCTTTCTTCCGCAAATTTGCGTTTCATCGTTCCCGTTGAAACAATAAGCGCCCTTATCTTTGTTTCCGTTTTTTCTTTGATCAAACGACCAACCGGCGTTTTAAAAGAAGCTCTTTACTATTCCGCCGCTTTTATTCTTCTGTTCGTCTTTGTTTCAACGGTTTCCTTGTCCGAACCGTGGGGAAACAGAAATCAAGGCGAATTGATAAAAGAAAACGTCGTCTTGCCGCAAAATACCGCATTGGAAGTCTTCCGTTTTCCTTTAAGCGCGATTGCCGCCGAAATCGCCAGACAAAATCCGACGCTGAAAATTGTCTCGATCGTACCCGACAGTCCGGAATGGGAAGATTGGAATATGGCAAAAGCGCAAAAAATGAACGAAAAAAAACAACTCCTTTTAAAGAACTCCGCTAAAAGAGCCGCTTTGTTCCAAGACGGCTTCGGTCTTGTTCTAAATGAACACCCCGAATTGAAAAACTGGTTCTGCCGTCCTTTGGAAATTTCCGCTTCTTTAAAATCCATTTTATTCTCAAATGTGATGCTGTGTCTGAAACCTTATTCACGACAGGACGTATCTCCATGACAAAAAAAACTGTGTTTTTTAATTTAACCGTATTATGTTGCTTTTTAATCGCGGGAGGCTTTCTTTCTTCCTTACTTAAATACGAATTGCTGTTTGATTTCTTACAATACCATTATTACAACGGTTTTGCCTTCATTGATGATCGACTGACAAAAGATTTGGCCGTTTCCTCCGTGCCCAATTATTACAACCCCTTGTTGGACTGTTTGTACTTTTTGTTAAATAAATTCTGCAAAGAAAATATAGACTTATACTATTTCATCACGGGATTGCCCTTCGGTTTATTTTGTTTCGTTTTTTTCAAAACAACTCTTTTATTCTTTGACGGACAAACTCTTAAATCAAAACTTTGTGTCGCTGTTTGTTTAAGCATTGCCGTCAGCGGTTATAATGTTTGGTTTCAAATCGGCACTTGCACGCATGAAATCACGATTGCAGTTTTTGTTTTAACGGCTCTTTATTTACTGTTAAAAAATCCCGACAAAAACATCTCTTATCTGATCGCAGGGTTTCTGTTGGGAGCCGCCGCCGGTCTGAAACTGACCGCCGCGATTTACTGCGTTTCAACCGGATTGACCTTAATCCTGCTCTACAAATCTTTGCAAAAACCGAAAACGTTTATCGCTCTGTTGATGCTCGGCGGATTGGCGGGATATCTGATCACAAACGGTTTCTGGGCGGTCATTTTATGGAAAAATTTCGAAAACCCCGTCTTCCCGTTCTGGAATAAAATCTTTAAATCGCCGTATTATCTGGATATCAATTACGTCGACAAACTGCATCTGTATTGTTTGACTTGGTTCAAAAGGATTTTTTTACCGTTTTATCTGATTTACCATCCTCATGCTTCCCCTGTCGGAGCTTCCACGGACTTGTCGGATTGGCGTTTTGCTTTCGCTTTTATTATCGGGGTTATTTGGGGGATCCTTAAAATTTTTAAAAAGACCTCTCCACTTTCTGCGCGAATGCATTTTTATGTTTCTTGGCTTTTTATTTCTTATGCGATTTGGCTCTTTATTTCAGCAAACCTGCGTTTTACCATTCCTATCGAAACGGGGTTTGCCATTGTTTTTGTTTCCATCGGAGCGCAAATAAAAACACAAGAAAACATCTTTAAAGAAATTTTCACGCTTACTTTCTTAATTTTCTTGACCGGCGTCTTATTGTTAACTCCGTCCTTGTCTTATTACTGGGGAAAAAGAGATTCTCACGCTTTTTTAAAAGATAAAATTTCTTTACCCGAAAACACGCTGCTGATCACATTGGAAGATCCGACGGCGGGTTTTGCAACGGAAATAACGGAACAAAACAAAAATATCACACTGTTGGGAGTGATGAGATTTTTTTCATCTTCATGGAGAAAATGGGATATCGCCAACTACGGGAAAATGAAAGAAAAAAGAGACATCTTATTGCGACAGCATCCGAATAAGGTCATTCTGATGGTAAAAAATCTATATGAAAACAATTCGGATTTACTTAAATGGATCCCGTTTGACATAAAAGGCTGGACTTGCGAACCCATCGACGTCTTGCCTTATATTTCTCAGATTTTTATCAGCTCTCAGCTCAGTCTGCCGCAATTATGTTATCCGCCCGAAATGAAAGATAAAATTATTATAACAAAATAGCTTTACGCCGAAGAACGACTAAAGTATGCTATCAACCGTTTTTAGCTGATTTAAGGGGGTTACCTATGAGTATTGTCGCTAATCGTTTACTAGCCGTAAAGCCGTCTGCGACTTTGGCTGTCACAACAAAAGCAAAAGAATTGAAAGCGCAGGGCGTTGATGTGATCGACTTGGGGGTGGGAGAACCCGATTTCCCGACACCGAAGCATATCTGCGATGAAGCAAAAGCGGCTTTGGACCGCGGGGAAACAAAGTATGTTCCCGTTCCGGGCACTTTGGCTTTCAGAAAGGCGATTTGCGATAAATTCAAACGAGAAAACAATTTGGACTACACGCCCGAAGAAATCACCGTCAACTGCGGCGGCAAAGGCACTTTGTTCAACCTGATCATGGCGACCGTCAATCCGGGGGACGAAGTCATCATTCCCGCGCCTTATTGGGTTTCTTATCCCGACATGGTGCGTATCGCCGAAGGAACGCCCGTTTTTGTGACCGGCAAAGAGGAAACGGGTTTTAAAATTACGGCCGAAGATCTTGAAAAAGCGATCACGCCGAAAACAAAATGGTTCATTATCAATTCGCCGTCCAATCCGTCCGGAGCGGCTTACAGTGCGGATGAGCTGAAAGCATTGGGAGAAGTCTTAAAGAAGCACCCCCATGTTTGGATCATGAGCGACGAAATTTACGAACACATTGTTTATGACGGCTTTAAGTCTGCCAGTATTGCCGCCGTTGTGCCGGAATTAAAGCAAAGAACGCTGACCGTCAACGGTCTGGCCAAATCGTTTTCCATGACCGGCTGGCGTGTCGGATATGCGGCGGGACATGTCGATGTCATTAAAGCGGCAAACAAGATTCAGTCCCAGAGCACGTCTCATGCCGTTTCGTTCTGCCAGTCCGCAGGCGTTGTCGCTTTGAATTCCCCGATGGATTTCTTAAAGGAACGCAACGACACGTTCAAGCAACGCCGTGATATGGTCGCTTCAAAATTAAACGCGATTAAAGGCATTGCCTGCCACGTCCCCGAAGGAGCGTTTTATCTGTATCCGTCCGTTGCGGGCTGTATCGGCAAAAAAACCGCTGACGGCAAAGAAATCACGAACGACACCGACTTTGTGACTTATCTGTTGGAAAGCGAAGGGGTTGCGGTTGTTCCGGGCATCGCGTTCGGGTTATCACCTTATTTCCGTCTGTCCTATGCGACGTCAACGGAATTGTTGGAAAAAGCCTGCGAACGCATTAAGCATTTCTGCGATTCCTTAACGGATTGATCAAAAAAGAATTTTGAAATCAACTCATAACGCGCTACCCTATTATAAGATTTAATTTTAAGGGAGCGCGTTTATGAGTCAAAAAACATCTCAAACCCGCGTTGCGGCGATTGTCGGGCCGTACACTTCCGGGAAGACCAGCTTATTGGAAAGTTTATTATACGTAACGGGAACAATCGACCGCAAAGGAACGGCCGCCGATTTAACGCGCGCCGGTGACGCCTCTGAAAACAAAAAAAGGCAGACAGGCGTTGACACAACCGTTGCCGGCGTTCGTTTTTTGGAAGAGCCTTGGGTTTTTCTCGATTGCCCCGGCAGCACGGAATTTACGCAAGACGTTTATAACGCGTTGACAATCTGCGATGTCGCGATTGTCGTCTGCGATCCGGATCCGGGGCGCGCGGTCATGGCGGCGCCGTTGTTGAAATATTTAAAAGATATGTCCGTTCCGCATTTGATTTTTATTAACAAAGTCGAAAACACCAAAGCGCCGATCCGCGAAATTTTCGACGCGTTGCAGGCTGTTTCCGACCTGCCTTTGATCTTACGCGAAGTCCCGATCCGCGAAGACGACAAGATTACGGGCTTTGTCGATCTGATCAGCGAACGGGCTTACGCTTTCAAGGACGGAGAATACAAAGACAACGTTTCCACGCATCTGGTCAAAGTCCCCGATGCGTTAAAGCATGATGCCGAACGACAGGAAATGTTGGAACAACTGGCGGATCATAACGATGCTTTACTGGAAAAACTGTTGGAAGACGCCGTTCCGGCAAAAGAAGAAGTCTTTTCGAGCTTGTCCGCCGCCTTAACGGAAAACACCGTTGTTCCCGTTTTCTTCGGCGCGGCGGAACAAGACGCGGGCGTGTTCCGTTTATTAAAAACGTTGCGCCATGACGTGACGGCGTTGCAAACCGTTCGAGCCAGATTGCCGCAAACAGGCGGCACGACGGCGCAAGTCTTTAAAACGTATTACGCGCC
>CALXTY010000134.1 GCA_944391535.1 uncultured Alphaproteobacteria bacterium | reverse complement strand
CAACAGGAGAAAAAGAAATGAAACGTATTGTTGCAATATTTGCTTTCTTTATTTCTATGAGTTTTCAGACAATGGCGCAGGATATGGATGCAGATATTTTGCGTTCCAGAGCATCTAACGGAGACGTTGAAGCGGCAACTTTGTTAGGGAAATATTATTTTGATATAGAAAAAGACGCCAAAGAAGCTGAGAAGTGGATCACGTCGGCTGCCGATGCCGGAGATGCCGAAGCTTTGTATTATTTAGCACGGATTTATGATGAGTCCCGAGAAGGAAAACATCCGAATAAAGAGGTTGTTTCTGTTTTGGAAAAATCAGCCGGACAAGGATATGCGCCGGCGCAGATTATGCTGGGAAAGATTTATCAATTCGGCAGGCGCGGAATCCCGAAGGATTTGAAAAAAGCCAGAATGTGGTATGAAATGGCCGCGGCCAAAGGCGCCAACGAGGCCATGGCGCAGTTGAATGTCATTTATCAGCAATCGGGTGACGCCAATACCAAAGCGGCGATGGCGGATGAAAACGTCGAATGGTTGGAGCTTGGCGTCAAGCAGGGAAACGCCGAAGCGGCGTTGAATTTGGGGAAGATGGCTGAAACGGGGCGCGGAGTGCCTCAAAATTATAAACGCGCGGCGGAGTTGTATCAGATCGCGGCTGACGAAGGGCTTGTTCAGGCTCAGGCGGCTTTGGGAAAGTTGTATGCGAACGGCGACGGCGTGCCGCAGGATAATGAAAAAGCCGTTTTTTTTCTTTCTTAGGCAGCCGAACAAGGATACGTCGAAGCGCAAAGAAAGTTGGCGCAGGTTTATACCTATCAACATCCCGATCCGGCACAGGCTTATGCGTGGCAAGTCGTGTCTTTATCGGCTTTGTTTCCGCAGGCGCAGGATCTGGTTTCCGTTTCCCCCGATCTGGAAAGATTAATTCGATCCATGACGCCCGAGCAGATCAAGGACGGGCAGGCTTTGGCGGTGAAGCTGGTGGATAAGATCAAAGAAAATAAAAGGGAAATGGAAGAAGAACAAAAAGCGCGCATTGAGCAGATGCAACGCTATCAAAAAGAGTTCTTATAAAAAAAGAAAGCCCCGATCGGGGCTTTCTTTTATTTGAGCATTTCCATCAAATCTTTAACGGCGTTTGCAGTGCTTTGCGCAACGTCTTTCAGACTTTTATCCAACATATAGCACGGCGTCGTAATGATTTTGTTTTTTGTGTCAATGCAAACCTGAGCGGAAGAACAAACTTCCGGCGTGCCGCCCATGGCTTTGATCGCCATTGATGTTTCCGGATCGTTACCGATCGTTACCGTCACGTCTTTTAAGATGCGGGTGATCAACACCGGCGCGATACATAAGGCGACAATCGGTTTTTTGGCGGCGTGCATTTCTTTGACAACGCGTTCGACATCGGGGTGAACGGAACAGTCTTTTCCTTTTTGGGCAAAATCGCACAGATTTAAAATGGCGCCCATTCCTCCGGGGAACAGAATCGCGTCATAATCCGAAACGTTGAAAGACTTTAAGGAGGAAATATCTCCGCGCGCTATTCTGGCGGCTTCAACGGGCATGCGCCTTTTTTCATCGCACGGCTGTTTGGTCAGGTGATTGATGACAACGTTTTGTTCGCCTTCGGGAGCAAAACAACGATAGCTTCCGCCTTGTTGTTCTATGGCTAACATGGCTGTTACGGCTTCGTGGATTTCGGAACCGTCCATAACGCCGCAGCCCGATAAGACGACGGCGATTTTTTTTGTGTTCATGTGTTTCTCCTCACAGAGTATAAATGTTTTTGGTATTGTAATTATATACAAGTTGTATTTATATACAATAATCGTAAAGCATATAAAGCTGGTAAACGGAGTTTGTTTTGAAATACGTCAGTACGCGGGGAAAGGCTCCCGCAATCGGATTTGAAGAGGTCTTATTGGCAGGGTTGGCATCGGACGGCGGTCTGTATGTTCCTGAAAATTATCCTGAATTTTCTGCGGGTCAAATGCGCAAAATGCGTTCCATGACTTATGCGGAATTGGCGGCTGAAGTGATGGCTCCGTTTACGGAAGGGTGTTTGGATAAAGCGGATTTGTTGGAAATCGCTCAAGCCGCTTACGGCGGTTTTTCACATACGGCGGCGGCGCCGTTAAAACAGATCGGAGATTCCTTATGGGTAATGGAATTGTTTTACGGGCCGACATTGGCGTTTAAAGATTATGCCTTGCAGGTGGTCGGGCGTATGTTCGATAAAGTTTTAAAACGAACAAAACGCCATATCACGATTATCGGCGCCACATCAGGCGATACGGGGTCGGCCGCGATCGAGTCCTGTAAGAGCTGCGATCATCTGAACATTTTTATTTTGCATCCGCATAATCGCGTTTCCGAAGTCCAGCGCCGTCAAATGACGACAACAATTGCGCCAAATGTTTTTAACATTGCTTTAGAAGGCACTTTTGATGATTGTCAGTCGATTGTCAAAGCTTTGTTCGCCGATGAAGACTTCCGATCAAAACACAATTTGTCCGCGGTCAATTCGATTAACTGGGCCAGAATTATGGCGCAGATTGTTTATTATTTCCGTGCCGCTTTGGCTTTGGGGGCGCCGGATCGGGAAGTGTCTTTCGCCGTTCCGACAGGAAATTTCGGCAACATCTTTGCGGGCTATGTCGCAAAACGCATGGGGTTGCCGATTAAAAAGCTGATTTTGGGATCTAACGAAAACGATATCCTGCCGCGTTTTTTGGAAACGGGAATTATGGAAAAACGCGAAGTCAAACCCTCGATCAGTCCGTCCATGGACATTCAGGTGTCTTCAAATTTCGAACGTCTGCTGTTTGAAATGTTGAATCGGGATACGCAAGAGGTTTCACATTTAATGGAAACCTTTAAATACGAAAAAAGCTATCAGGTTCCGGCATCTGTTTTAGAAAAGATCGGTGATGTCTTTGCGGGCGTGCGTTGTTCGGACGAAGAAACAAAAGCTGAAATCGGGAGGGTTTATAAGGCTTCCGGAGAAATTGTCGATCCGCATTCGGCGATCGGCTTTGCCGCGGCGGGGAAATTTTTGGAAAAGAGTGTTCCGTGCATTGTTTTGGCGACGGCTCATCCGTCTAAGTTCCCCGTTCCCGTGCGCGAAGCAACAGGAATTACACCGTCTTTACCGCCCAGATTGTCCGATCTGATGACCAGAAGGGAAAGCTTTACGGTCTTGCCGAATAAACAGGACGCGATTAAATACTTTATTGAGACGGCTCAGGGAAAGGCTTGATTGTATGAACGCGAAAGTAACTGTTCTGCCTAACGGCTTGCGTGTCGTCACCGATCGCATGGACGAATTGGAAACGGTGTCTTTGGGGATTTGGGTCGGTGTCGGCGCAATGTACGAACCCGCTGAAATTAACGGCATTTCTCATTTATTGGAACATATGGCCTTTAAAGGGACGACAACAAGATCCGCTCGTCAAATCGCCGAAGAAATCGAAAATGTCGGCGGGTATATAAACGCTTGCACGTCTCGGGAAACGACGTCTTACTATATCAAAGTGCTTAAAGAAGATGTGGCTTTGGGCGTTGATATTCTGGCGGATATTTTACAAAATTCAACGTTTGATCCCGAAGAATTCGCTCGCGAAAAAACGGTCGTCTTGCAGGAAATCAGCCAGTCGATCGATACGCCGGACGATATTGTTTTCGATTATTTTCAATCGCGCGCTTTTCCGGATCAACCTGTCGGCAGACCCGTTTTGGGCAGTGTGGAAACGGTGAAAGGAATCAGTCGGGAAACTTTGGATTCCTATATGAAACAGAACTATACGCCCAAAAGAATGATCGCGGCGGCCAGCGGAAAAGTCGATCATGACGAATTTGTGCGCTTGGTTGAAAAAGCTTTTTCATCGTTGGCGGACAAAAAAGGCTTGACGGCTGACGATGCCGTTTATCAAGGCGGAGAACATCGTGAAAACAAGCCGTTGGAACAGGTGAATCTGGTTTTGGGGTTCCCCGGCGTTTCGGTTGTGGGGGACGATTATTATACGGCTCATGTTTTGTCAACGATTTTGGGCGGCGGTATGTCTTCGCGTTTGTTTCAGGAAATCAGGGAAAAGCGCGGGTTGGTGTACTCGGTTTATTCTTTTAACGCTGCGGCGAGCAAAGGGGGCTTGTTCGGGATTTATGCCGGAACGGGCGAGGAGGAAGCCGCCGAATTGTTGCCCGCGGTCTGTGATGAAATTTTAAAAATCAGAAACGAAATCGCCGAAGAAGAACTGGTTCGGGCGAAGGCTCAATTAAAGGCGGGCGTTCTTATGTCTTTGGAACACCCGACGGCTCGATGCGAACAAAACGCGGGACACTTGTTGACATTCGGCCGATTGCTCGATAAAGAGGAAATTCTGGAAAAAATCGCCGACACCTCCGTTCAAAAGGTGACTGATCTGGCGAACCGGATTTTTTCCGAAACACCGACATTGGCCTGTTTGGGACCTGTCAGTCAGGTCATGTCTTATGATAAACTGGTCGAAAAGTTGAAATAAGGAACTTTCGATGGATCAAAACGATGAAATTCTGTTGCAACTGTTTGCTGTCGGCAACACGCTGAAAGTGACGGCCGTACACGCGGCGACAGGAACGGAAGTTTCTTTTATGGCGCCGAAAAACACGCCGATGCTGTCATTGAAAATGATGGCAAGAAAAAAACTGGAATATGTCATGAGAAAAAACAATCAAGCCTAGCCAAAAGCGTTTGATTGTGTTACAAAAACTGAAATTTTAAGAAAGGAAGTTCG
>CALXTY010000133.1 GCA_944391535.1 uncultured Alphaproteobacteria bacterium | reverse complement strand
TAGCAACAAAGATGCCTCCGCGTCCGGCCGCCATTAATCCGGTCAAGACGCCTTCGCGTATATTCGGATCTTGTGTCAATTCGACAGCTTTTTGACGATCTTCGGTGCTGCCCAATCGACAAATAACCCGCCAAGCCGTTTGTTTGACTTTGAAGCTTTCATCGTGATCAGATAAGTTTTTGACATCTTTTAACATTTTTGAAAAGCGTAAAGCTTCGACTTTGGACAAAGCATACAAACGGACTTCTTCATTTTTATGAAACAAGGCTTGCTTTAAATACTTTTGGAACAAAGGCGTTTGCGCTTCTTCGATGACGCGTAAGGCGTATACGACTTCTTCGGTTTGTTCGCAGTTCAGACAAGCGGTTAAATGTTTATTCAGTCGTTTTCCGGTTAATAACAAACGTCCGCCGCGCCACAAATGGGATCTTAACATATTCAGGATCAATTTCAGATAGACTTGGCGCGTAATGATAATCATCAGGAAAAGACCGACAGCCACTCCTGCCATAATATAAAGGAAAGTCTGATCGTTGAAATTTTCATTGGCGTACCAGACAAACAGACCGCAAAGCAATAAAGCGCTCGGTTCAATGATTGATTTACGCAACATGGTGGCTCTGAAGCCGGAACGCAAGGAAACGGCCAGAGGAATTGTTTGCAACGTTGTTTCTTTCGGTTCTGCGGCCGTCACATTGAGGATTGCTTTGGCTGTTGCGATTAAGGCAAAGATTGAAGTAAAACCGCCGCAAGCTGCCAATAATAAAGCAAGGGGGATCAGATGCAGCAAAGTCAATAAAGAGATTTTTCCTTTTGCCGACAAGAATAAAAATCCGCCGATCAGAACGGCCGTCAACGCGAAGACAGAGCTGAAAACGCCGGCAATGGCGGCAGACTGTCCGTTAAAGTTGAGAGCGGCGGATTTTAAGAAGAAGTAATCAAGAAGTCCCGAACCGAACAGTAACAATCCCGATAAAATAAAGAAACACGAATAAAGCTTTTTTTGTAAAGAATCCGTTCCTTTTCTTTTAATTTTTTGTTTTCTGAACGAGAATTTTTCCATAATCGGAGCGGAACCGTTATTGATCAGGGTTTTAAGCACGCCTGCGGCGGCAAAGGCGAACAAAACGTTCCACAGGATCAGTTGTTCGATATGTTCTTCGCTGACATGAATTAAACCTGCCGCGCACAGGAAAGCGAAGATTTGCGCGCACAGCACGCAGATGAGAGTTCTTGTTTTACCGTTAAACAGCCCGAATCTGAACGCCGTTACCCAGAACGCTGTTTCGGCGATGATGCGGAACCCTTCTTTCCAGACCATGAGGGCAGCGCTGAGCAAAGGCGAATGAACAAAGAAAAAGAGCAGGAATAAAACGGCGGAAACGGCGGCGGCAACGGACAAGACTTTTGAGGGGGCCCATTCGTCTTTTTCTTTTAAAGTCGACAGGATCGGCCAGATCAGGAAAATCAGTCCGGCGGTTGCGACAAATATCTGTCCGATACAGTTTCCGGAATAAGCCGTTAAAAACAGAACGGAAGCTCCGGCGTCTAAAGAAGTTAAAGCGAACGTTTTTAAAAACGAACAAAGTATCAAAAGAGCGGCCGGAATGATTTCCTGAGCCGAAAGATAGACACCTGTTCCTAATTTTTTAACGTAAGTCATCAGACCTCCTTTATCGCCAGTCCCATTAACGATCTGGCGTAATCCTGCGCTTTAAAGGGTTGTAAGTCGGTAATTTGCTCTCCGATGCCGATCAGATAAACCGGCAACTTGAATTCTTCGCACAAAGCGACGGTAACACCGCCTTTTGCCGTGCCGTCCAATTTTGTTAAGACCAATCCCGTGACGGGGATCATTTCCGAAAAAATCTTGACCTGAGAATGAGCGTTCTGCCCGACGGTGGCGTCCAAAACCTGTAAACAGGCATGAGGCGCATCGGGAATTTGTTTTTTGATGATGCGAATGATTTTTTGCAGCTCTTCCATTAATTCGTTTTTATTCTGCAATCGTCCGGCGGTATCGATAAACAACACATCATCATTGTTCTTTCGCGCTTCGGTCAAAGCGTCAAAAACCAACCCCGCGGCATCGGCTCCGGTCGGTCTGGAAACGACGGGACAACCCGTTCTTTCGCCCCAGACTTTTAATTGCTCCACGGCAGCGGCTCTGAACGTGTCGGCGGCGGCAAAGCGCACTTTTAAACCTTTGGCTTTTAATTGATAAGCCAGTTTGCCGATCGTTGTCGTTTTCCCCGCACCGTTCACGCCCGCCATTAAAATAACGAACGGTTTTTGAGCGGGATCAATCTTTAATTCCTGCGCGTAAGGTTCCAGTTTTTCGGCAATCTTGTCCGCAAAAAAAGAACGGACTTCTTCGGAATCGACTTCCTTGTCGAATTTTTCTTTGGCAAGCTCTTTTGTTAACGCCGAAGCCGTCTTAATCCCGACATCGGACATGATCAGCAGATCTTCAATATCGTTAAGCGTTTCCTGATCAAGCTTTTTCTTTGTCAGCAGACCGCTTATTCCCGAAACCAACGGTGCCGCCGTGCGCGACAACCCTTGCTTAATACGCTCGAACCAGCCTGCCATTTAAAGAACGCTCCCTTCAAAAACACCCGTTTGCCTTATTCCCGTCAGGCGCACGGGGATAAACTCTCCGGCTTTGAAATCGCCGTTGATATGCACGTTTAAGTAATGTTCGCACAATCCTTTTTGATCCGCTTCATACAAGACGATTGCCGTTTGCCCTATTCTGCCCTGCATGTATTCAAAAAGCAAGTTTTCTCCGATACTTCTTAAAAATTTAGCGCGTTCTTTGCGGACGGGGACGGGAACCTGCGGCATTTTAGCGGCGGGCGTTTTCGGACGAACGGAATACGGGAAAACGTGTAAATGGGTAATTTGTGCCGTTTTGACCAGATCAACGGTGTTCTCAAACATTTTCTGCGTTTCTGTCGGAAAGCCCGTAATAAAGTCGGCGCCGAAAACGATATCGGGACGCACGGAGCGCAGTTTTGCGCATAAAGTCAAGATGTCTTCGCGAGTATGACGCCTGGCCATACGCTTTAAAATCATGTTGTCTCCGGATTGGGCGGACAGATGAATGTGCGGCTGTAAGACGTCCGATTTTCCGAATAAATCAATCAGGTCGTCATGAACGCAGGCGGGATCCAGAGAGCCTAAACGAAGTCTTTTTAAACCGTCCAATTTTGTCAACGCTTCGATCAGTTTTGCAAAATCGGGGTAATCCGTGATGTCAACGCCGGTCAGTCCGATTTCCCGATATCCCTGTTCAATCAGTTTTTCGGCGTGCTTTAAGATTTTTTGCGCCGACAGGTAGGAGCTTTTTCCGCGCGCCTGCGGGACGATGCAAAACGTGCAATGATTGTCGCAGCCTTGTTGAATCTGAATGAAGGCTCTGCATCTTTCGTCAAAAAACACGGGTTCGGGCGGATCAAAATCAACGGGGGTGTCAATGTCTTTTGCCAGAACGTTCGGCGCTTGCGGCTTGAAACTTTCGGCGCGCAGCTTTTCGCGATTCCCCAGAACGCGGTCGACTTCGGGCATTTGCGCGTACAGCTCGGGGGAAATCTGAGCCGCGCACCCCGTCACGACCAGAAAAGCGTCCGGATTTTCGCGGCGCAGTTTTCGGATTGTCTGGCGGCACTGACGTTCGGCTTCGGCCGTGACGGCGCAAGTGTTGACGATAATGATATTGTCCGGCAGTCCCTGCAATTCGCGCATGGCGGCGGATTCGTAAGTATTAAGGCGACAGCCGAAAGTGATGATCTGTACAGTCATGGTGAGTTCCGAATTTTTGTGTAAGGTAACAAAAAAAGCGGGCAGGAGCAAATATTTGCACAAAAAAAGTTTTTTTATGTTTTTGCGCGGGAAAAAGAGTCTTTTCCCGATTGACTCTTGGTTTGGAAAAGGTTATAAAAAACGAGTTTTCATAAAGGTTTTACAGCCTTATGCCTCCAAGGAGGTCCGTCTGCCGGTGAAGTTACGCTCACAGACGCCTTTTTTGTTTGTATAGGGAAGAAGAGGAAAAATGTTTGATTCTTTGGCGGAAAAATTAGGCGGTGTTTTTGATCGTCTGGCGCATCGGGGGGCTTTGACCGAGTCTCATGTCGACGAGGCGATGCGCGAAATTCGAATCGCTTTGCTGGAAGCCGACGTCGCTTTGCCGGTCGTTAAGGATTTTATCGCCAAAGTCAGAGAACAGGCGGTCGGTCAGTCCGTGATCAAGTCGGTCACGCCTTCGCAGATGGTTGTCAAAATCGTCAATGACGCTTTGATCGAAATGCTGGGCAAGGAAAACGCCGCTTTGGACCTTTCGGCCGTTCCTCCCGTTCCCGTTTTAATGGTCGGTCTGCAAGGATCGGGTAAAACGACAACCAGTGCGAAGCTGGCTTTGCGTTTGAAGAAAGAAAAAAAGAAAGTCCTTTTGGCTTCTTTGGATATTTACCGTCCGGCGGCACAAGAACAGCTGGCGCAGTTGGGAAAGCAGATTGAAGTCGATACGTTGCCCGTCATTATCGGAGAAAAACCGAAAGCGATCGCTTCGCGCGCAATGACCGAAGGACGCAAAGGCGGCTATGACGTCGTTTTGCTGGATACGGCGGGACGCTTGCACATTGATCTGGAAATGATGGGCGAAGTCGCCGAAATCCGCGCGATGGTTCAGCCGAAGGAAACCTTGCTGGTCGTTGACGCTCTGGCGGGGCAGGACGCGGTCAATATCGCGCGCGAATTTAATGAAAAGATCGGCATTACGGGCATTGTTTTAACCAGAATCGACGGCGATTCCCGCGGCGGTGCTGCGTTGTCGATGCGCGCCGTGACGGG
>CALXTY010000132.1 GCA_944391535.1 uncultured Alphaproteobacteria bacterium | reverse complement strand
AAATAAAATCCGCCGATCATCAGCAATAATGAAAGAAAGGTGGAGCAACGCCAAAACAATAGAATTTGATGCCGTACCCGTTCATTGACAACGGCCGCGTAAAGACGATCCGCCAAGCCGACGCAAATCGGCGGTACAAGTATGTCAAGTTGTTCGTCCAACCGTTTTTCCGATTCCAGTAATTTTATGCCTTGATTTGATTTTGAAAAAATCCGGCACGACGCAATATCGTCGGTTTCCCATCGGCGACAAGAAGCGCCAAATGTTTGAACCATCTTTTTAAAATCATCGAAAGTCATCGGGCAACTCCTTCAGTTTTTTTGCAACAGTCTTTCTTTTAATATTTGTCTGGCGCGAAAAAGCAAAGATTCCAAGGCTCCTTGAGAAACGGATAAAATTTCGGCCGCTTCTTTGGCTTTCAATCCCTGATAATAACACAATATCAACGCCTCTCTTTGACGATCGGGCAGTGAAGTCAGGACGTTCTGTATTTCTTCTTCTTCCCGTTTTTTCATCAGGGTTTGTTCGGGGCTGTCCTCTTGACTGCTTAAGTCTTCGGATAAAACCTCGGGTTCTATTTTTCTTTGCCGGCGGGTGTCTATAAACAGATTGTACAAAATCCGGTAAAGCCATGTTTCCAGTTTTGCCTGAGGACGCCATGTGCCGGCATTGCGCCATACTTTGAAAAAGACCTCTTGCGTTAAATCCTCTGCTTCGGTTCTGTCCGAACAAAGACGCCAAGCCAGATTGAAAACGCGCTGAGTGTAACGATATAACAACTCTTGAAAAGCTTGATTGTCCGACTGAGCTATACGCGTCATAAGCTGTTCATCTGTGAGATTTGTTACATTCATTGCTTTTCTTTCTTGAAGCTTATATTTCTTTAACGGATCAATTTAAAAAAGTATGCGCACAAAATAAAAAAAATCCCTTAAAAAAATTTTTAAGGGATTTTTCGGTTTATTCTTCTCGGCCGGCGAAGAAGAGATCATAAGCGTTTTGATAAAATAGCCTGTGGATCAATTCCGCGGCTTCTTCTTCGTCGAAAGCATCGGCAATGGCAGATTTAACTTCGCTGACACGAGCCGGATAAACCGCAGGATCGGAATAAGGTCCTAAAGGAATATCCGTTCCGAACATTAAATGATAAAGGGTTTCTTCGTCGGCGCGTTGCAGCAAAGCGACAATCATTTCCGGCGACAGCCACGAAACATCGGCGTATAAATTGGCCGTCTGTGACTTTAAAGCCGCCTGCAAAATGGCGAAAGTATACCAGTGATTATCATCGCCGCCCATTCCCAAATGAGCCAAAATCACCGGGACTTCAGGAAATTTTTGCGCTGTTTCATAAATATACAAAGGATCCGAATAGTTGTCCTGAGAATGAAACAGCACCGGCAATTCATATTTTTGAGCAACAGCCATATACGGTTCATATAACGGATCGTTGGCATCCAACATCAATGTATTGGGGTGCAATTTGATGCCGTAAATATCTTCGCCGCGATCCTCGATCAGTTCGACCAGATTGTCGGCGTTCCCGTAGCCGGGCTGACCGACGATCAATGTTTTTAATTTCGGATTTTCAGCGGCGATATCCAACATTTCCGTGTTTGCTTCAATTTCATCGATTTTAGGGGAACCGTCGGGTAATTGATCAATACCGCTCATGTTTGAAACCAGAACGTAAACGACTTCATTTTCTTCTTCTTCGCCGTTGATTGATACAATAAACGGTTCGTCAAAAACAGCATTCAACGTTTCTTCCGTAAAATCGACGTTATCAGCGCTCCATGTCCCGATATGAGCATGCGCTTCGATAATCTTGCCGTAATCTTCTTCATTAATCATCGTCTTCGTCCTTTCGTTAAAGGAAAAATTAAAAAGCAAGAGTGGTTTATCCTCTTTTTTTTAAGGGGTCAAGACTCTTGTTTTAAAAAAGGAAAAGGTTCTATCTGGTCTTTTTTTCTTTGATCAATGTCGGTACTTGATGCAACATTCCGCCGCACATGGAATGGGGAACGCCCGTCGTCGTCGGAAACGAAATCGGCAACCCGAATAAAGAACGAACGGCTAAAAAGGCAAATCCCTGAGCTTCTAAAAAATCGCCGTTCCAATTGACTTCACGTGCCGCGGAAATCGAAGCGTTCGTTCTTTGGCGCAACATACGGATCAATGTGGGATTGTTGGCTCCTCCGCCGCAAACAATCCAACGTTTCGGTTGTTTCGGCAAAAATTCCCGAGCCGCCGTCGCCGCCGCTTGTGCCGAAAAAGCCGTTAACGTGGCTGCTCCGTCGGCAACGCTTTGACCTTCAAGCTGTTCGGCGACTTTTTGGGAAAATTCATCGCGATCCAAAGATTTCGGAGGCTTTTTATAAAAGTAGTCGTTCTTCATTAACAACGAAACAATTTTCTCGTTTACTTTGCCGCTTGCGGCCATATTCCCGTCAAAATCCATGTTGGATCCGTGTTTTTTCATCATCCAATCGTCAATTAAAGCATTGCCGGGGCCGGTGTCAAAAGCGATCAATTCTCCGTTTTCACCGATCCATGTCAGCTTTGCCACCCCGCCGATGTTTAAAACGACTAACGGTTTTTCCATATCTCTCGCCAAAGCGGCATGATACGAAGCCATCATCGGACCGCCTTGACCGCCGTTCGCTATGTCGGAGTTGCGAAAGCGGTTGACTACCTGAATTCTGGTTTGTTCCGCCAACAGATCTCCGTCTCCGATTTGTACGGATATTTTTTCTTCGGGACTGTGAAAGACCGTATGCCCGTGAAATCCGATCACATCGATATCTTCGGCTCTTAATCCGGCGAAATCCAATAATTCGGAAACAACCTCCACATGAAATAAAGTCATCTTTCGTTCGATGTCTTTTATTTGTTTGATGTCTTTGATGGCGTTTCGTCCTGTTATCGAACGCAAATCGGATCGCATTTTCATATCGTAAGGGCGATTTAAAGCTTTACCGTGTTCAAAAATATCAACGCCGTCCGTTACCAATAAAGCCGCATCTACGCCATCCATTGAAGTTCCGCTCATCAGTCCAAGAGCCGTTAAGGGCTTGATGACTTCCATTTTTTCCCTTCTTTGCTGTTGAGTTCGTCTGTGTTTACTGTTAAATATCATAACCGTAATAGTTTAATAAAATCCAAACAGGACGTTTTTTTGATGACACAATTTAAATCGGAATTTTTGCGTGTTTTAACCGAACGCGGCTTTTACAATCAGTGTACAAACGAAGAAGGCTTCGACGCCTATTTATATGAGTGTGAAAAATCCGGAAAGCCCGCCGTCGGTTATTTGGGATCGGATCCGACCGCGGACAGTTTGCACGTCGGGCATCTGGTGCCCGTCATGATGATGCGTTGGTTCCAAAAAATAGGCAATAAACCGATTATGTTGGTCGGCGGAGCAACGGCTCGGATCGGAGACCCGTCCGGCAAAGATAAGTTACGCCCGTTTATGACGCCTGAAACGATTGCGCAAAATATTGCCGGATTGAAAAAATCTTATGCCAAATTCATTCGCTTTGATGATACGCCCGGCGGCGCGCAGATCGTGGATAACTACGAATGGTTTAAAGATATCAACTATTTGGATTTCCTGCGTGATGTCGGAACATATTATTCCGTCAACCGTATGCTGACGATGGAAAGCGTCAAAACGCGTCTTGAGCGCGAACAGCAAATGACGTTTTTGGAATTTAATTACCAATTGTTGCAGGGATATGATTTCTGTCGTTTGTATGAAAAATTCGGTTGTCGCGCGCAAATCGCCGGTTCGGATCAATGGGGCAATATAACGTCCGGCACAGAGCTCGGACGGCGCAAAATGGATGTGGAACTGTTCGGGTTTACCAGTCCGATTTTAACGGATTCTGCAGGCAAAAAAATGGGTAAGTCCGAAGGCAATGCCGTTTGGATTAACGACGAAAAATTGTCGGCGTATGATTATTACCAGTATTTTCGTAACATCGGCGATGCCGAAGTCGGAAAGTGTTTGCGGATCTATACGGATTTGCCGATGGATGAAGTGCGTCGCTTGGAGGGTTTGCAAGATAAAGAAATCAATGAGGCCAAAAAGATATTGGCGTTTGAAGCCACTAAGCTTTGCCGAGGACAGGAAGCCGCTCTTGCCGCTGCGGAAACGGCGCGCAAAACCTTTGAAGAAGGATCGGCCGGAACGGATTTACCCGTGATCGCTTTTATTGAAAATATGCCTTTGACCGAAGCGCTGGTTCAATTGAAACTGACCGCAAGTAAGGGCGAAGCAAAACGTTTGATTGCTCAAAACGGTGTAAAAATCAACGATGTCGTTGTGAATGCCGAAAATGTTGTGTTAAGTGCCGCCGATTTGAAAAATGGTCAAATCAAGCTTTCTGTCGGTAAGAAAAAACACGGTTTGGTGAAATAAAAACAGGATAGTCCGAATAAAAAAACCCCGCACGAAATGCGGGGTTTTCTTGTGCATAAAGTTTTATGCGGTTGTATGTCGGACTAAAATCTGTCGACGACAGGTCTGTCGACGACATTTCTGTCGACATCATAGATTGATTTTAAGCAATAAGCTCTACCCCATTTAGCCTGTTCGGCGTAATAAGAACAGGAGTTGGCTCTCGGACAACATCCAGTGCTTCCGCAATCTTGAAGATTTCCCGAACAACCACCCACGGGTGTCACGGGTTTCAGATCCCGCTTACAAGAACCGCTACTCAAGGTATATCCACTGGAACAAGCCGAGCAAACACCTGTTTTTTTGTTGCAGCTGGAACAGCCGAGGCCGCAGGATTTTTCAGCGTAGCATGAACCGCCGCTCAGGTAGTAACCAGAATTGCAGGAAGTGCACGATCCCGTTTTTTTGTTACAACTTGAGCAATTGGAACCGCAAGATTTTTCCTGATAGCATGAACCGCCGCTCGGGTGGTAACCAGAGATGGAGCGGGTGCCCGCTTCCGTTGTTTTGTTACA
>CALXTY010000131.1 GCA_944391535.1 uncultured Alphaproteobacteria bacterium | reverse complement strand
CCCAGCGTCCAGATCGGCGCCGGATTGATGTCCGGTTTGTCTCGCGCTTTTAAACTTTCCGGAAAAGAAAGAAAAAAACTGGTCATTTGCGGTGTCGCCGCCGCTTTGGCGTCTGTCTTCGGCGCTCCTGTCGCCGGAGCCGTCTTCGGTGTTGAAGTCTTGTTCGTCGGCGAAATATTCTATCCCGTTCTGTTGCCGGCTTTGATTAGCGGCATTGTGGCGTATATGGTCTGCGTTCAAATCGGTGTTCCGTATAATATCTGCGTTCCGATCATACCGGATTTGGATCTTTCGATACTTTTATGGTGTGTTTTTGCCGCCGCTTTTTTCGGAATAGTTTGTATTTTTCATATCGAATTTACGCATTTCATCGCAAAAAATGCTAAAAAAATGCTTTTTCCCGATTGGGTGAAAAGCCTGATGGCGTCCGTTTTGATTTTAAGTGTTGTCGCTTTTTCGGGAGAAACTTTTTTGGGAATGGGCGAAAGAGGCTTAAATGAGGTTTTATCGGGGCAATCGTTGGTCTGGTATGCTTTGATCATTAAATCGTTTTTATTGGCGGTGACTTTGGCGGGCGGAGGATCAGGGGGTGTTCTGACTCCGACTTTTTACGTCGGCGCCGCGGCCGGCGGTCTGTTCGCCCTGATTTTCGGACTTGATGTCGCTTTCTTCGGGGCTTTGGGGTTTGTCGCCTGTGTCGCCGGAGCCGTCAATACGCCGATCGCCGCGACTTTTCTGGCAGTGGAACTTTTCGGAGCTTCCATCGCGCCCTTCGCCGGAACCGTTTGTGTCGTCAGTTATATGATTTCGGGCGCCAGAAGCTTGTATCCGACGCAAATCTTGATTCGTCCGAAATCCGATGATTTCGTTTTGGCGGATCCGAAAGATAAAAAAAGCTGGCAAATCGAACCGATACAAAAATAAAAACTGGTGAGCCGCTTAAAAAAAAGTTATGCTTTTCTCCTAAGAAAGACAGAGAAAAGCGAGGGATCATGATTTATTCTTTGCGCCGTGCGGCGGCTCGTTTTATTGATTATTTGCTGTGGGGAATGCTGACAATTACCGTTCTGGGGGATAAAATCGGAGATGTGTATTCTCCCTCATGGCTTTTTTATATATCCTTTTGGTTATATATCTTTGTCGAAGCAGTCAGTATTTCTCTTTTTGCCACAACGCCGGGGAAAAGGCTTTTAGGTATTTATGTCCGTGATCAAAATCAAAATAAATTGCCCTTCTTGATTTCTTTAAAAAGAGCTTTTCTGGTTTTCGGTGCGGGTGTCGGATTCTTTCTGTCGTATGTTTCCTTAGTCCTGCCGGTTTACGCTTTATACCGTTTGCTTAAGCATCAGCCTGTTTTCTGGGATATGGTCTGCGATACGTCGGTGTCATCGGTTAAAACGACCGTGATTGATAAACTGCTTTTGATCGCGTTTATTTTGTTTATTTTGTTCGGGTACTTCTTAACGGCGCGAACGGTGTTTGTTCAACGCGAATTTGATTTCGATGTTATAGAAGACAGCGTGTTGGCTTCTTACTTTGAAGAAATTCATCCTCAAATGGTGATGGCGTTATCCGAAGAGTCCGTTTTATCTCCTCAAGCCGCGATGCAGACGGCGCGCTCTTTGAAAAAAGTCCAGATCATGTTGTCGGAGCAAAGAGAAGAATTGATCTTAATCAAAAACAGTCTGGAAAATCGAATTCGAAAAATGCCCGTAGATGAAATGCGTTTCATCCGTCAAAGACAATTGGATCGGTTTATGGAAAAGATGAATAACTTTTTGTTTGCAGAAAGTATGCGTGTCAGTTTGTTCGAGAATATTTTGAAATTCTTTGAATCCGAAGAAAACAATCAATACACATTTGTTAACGGACGCCCCGTTTTTCAAAATCCGGAAATGGCGCGGCAATATGATAATTACATGACGCAGTTGCAGGTTTTTCTTTCTTTTCGATGATACCCGACATTAAGCCGCTTGAGGCAGATCCGTTTTGATTTTTTGCGCTTCTTCTTTGCGGTAATAACGATCCAGAACAAAAATTTTCAGGACGGCTCCGGCAATCGAAATGATCAATCCCCAACGCAGATTGATGTCCAACGCGGTCAATCCGGCGCACATCAGCATGGCGGATACGGCGCCCGTATCCCAGCCTAATTCCGTATAGTAGGTGAAGTAGAGCGGGTGGTTTGCTTTTTTCGTGGCATTATAGACGGCGGTCATCAATCCGGTCATTGAAAAACAATAAGCGATTGCGGCAAAGAAATCGCAGGCGATGATGACGGGAACGGTATAAGCGAACAGACCGCGGACGGATAAGACGATAATATGCAAACCGTATCCGATGTAACAGATCAGTCGTCCTTTGCCTTTGTCAATCATTTTACCGAAAACCATACTGCCGATGGCTCGGAAGAAAGCGGCCAGAGCCAAAATAAAACCGAAGTTGCCGAAATTTTCGCTCAAGATCATAAAAACGATCAAAGGCCAGATAGCGCCGGCCTGATAGAACAGACCGTCTCCGATGAAAACGATGAAGCCGAAGGGATCAATCGTCTTTTTTTCCTGTTTTGTCGGTCGCGTCGGCAAAGGCAAAGACGGTGTTTTGAGCAAAGGCAGAATGGCGATCAAGGTCAAAACGAACGGCATCATGAAGGCGTAAAACGCGTTGAAAGACAGCAAAACGCCGCCGACGGCGGGGCCGATGACCGCGACAATCGTGGCAATGGCGTCGCGTATGCCGACACAGGCGCCTCTGTCTTTTGTTTCTCCGATTGAAGCGAAGTAATTATGATAAGGCACCCAATAGAGCACATCGGCCAGACCGGAAATTAACATGAACGGAATCAAAAGCCATGACAACCCGTCAATCGGCAACATGGCGGGATAACGGCACGCAAAGACGGCGGTTCCGATCATCAAGGTGAAATGAACGCCTTTTTTCAAGCAAAGATACATGGCCAACGGTCTTGTCAACGTGCGCACGAACAGCATTCCGGCATAGACGGTAAAAGCCAAAGGCAAAGACAAGCCTTGTTTATACAGATAAGCCAGAGTGAACATGGAACACATTTCCCAGCCCATGGCGCGCAAACCGTAATGAATGTTTAAATAGTTAAGATCTTTGTTCGAGAAAAAAGACATTTTCAACGCCTTTTAAAAAGAAAGTGTTTTTAGAGCGGCTTTAAATTCTTCGCTCAGATCGGGTCTGTCAAGCGCATATTCGATATTGGCCATCAAAAAACCGATTTTATTGCCGCAGTCAAACCTTTTGCCTTCGACACGCATACCGTGAAAAGGCACTTTGTCAAGCGTTTCGGCCATGGCATCCGTTAATTGTATTTCCCCTTTTGCGCCGGTCTTTTGTTTGTCCAATTCGTTGAACACTTCCGGAGAGAGAATATAACGCCCCAAAATGGCGCAACGTGACGGCGCCGTACCGGGAGCCGGTTTTTCGACCATGCCGTTGACTTTGACCATTTTCCCGTCATCAGAAGACAAACTTAAGATGCCGTAGTGAGACGTTTTTTCTTCAGGAACGTCTTCAATGGCGACAAGATTGCCGGCTGTTTTGGGATATTCGTCAACCATTTGTTTTAAGCACGGGACTTTGCAGTGAAACAAATCATCGGGTAACAGTACCGCGAACGGTTCGTCTCCGACCAGATCGCGAGCACACCAGACGGCATGCCCCAGTCCTTTGGGTTCGCTTTGACGGGTGTAGGAAATTTTCCCCGACTCCAATGTGCTGTCTTTTAAAAAACGGACAAGATCTTCTTTTCCTTCTTTTTGCAACTGGACTTGAAGGGGAATGTTGGAATCAAAATGATCTTCTATGGCGGTTTTTCCATGCCCCGTGACAAAAATAAAATGTTCTATCCCCGCGGCAATGGCTTCTTCTACGGCATACTGGATCAAAGGTTTGTCAACAACGGGAAGCATCTCTTTAGGCATGGCTTTCGTCGCCGGTAAAAATCTGGTTCCCAGTCCGCCGACCGGAAAAACGGCTTTACGAATACGAACGGTCATAACTGCTCCTTAAAAGTGAAAATATGTTTTTTTTGTTTTACTCTATTCTTTTCAAGAAAGAAAATACAAAAATGATTTGACAACGGCTGTAGAGATTGCCAATTTAAGCTTGGTAAAAAATACCAAACAAAAGATATATCTTCCTATAAAGGAAAAAGTAAAATAAACAGCTGAAAAAGAACCGAAAATAACCAAGGAGTTATTACCGTGAATTTTGTTTTTCTTTCTCCGCATTTTCCGTCACATTACGTAAACTTTGCGGATCGCCTGAAAAAAATGGGCGTTAATGTATTGGGAATAGCTGATTCTCCCTACGATTCTTTAACGGATCAGTTAAAGGAATCTCTGACCGAATACTATCGTGTCGACAATATGGAAAATTATGATGAAGTCATGCGCGCAGTCGCTTACTTTATTCATAAATACGGCCGAATCGACAGATTGGAATCTTTTAACGAATATTGGTTGGAAACGGATGCGCGCCTGCGTACGGACTTTAATATCGAAGGAACAAAATATCCGGAAGTTCTGGAAAGCAAACGCAAATATTTGATGAAAAACCACTTTGAAAAAGCGGGAGTTCCTTCCGCCCGTTGTCATTGCGTGACGACACGCGAAGAAGGGGCGAAGTTCGTTAAAGAAGTCGGCTACCCCGTTTTCGTTAAGCCGGACATCGGTGTTGGCGCATATGCGTCTTATTCCATCAAAAACGACGAAGAATTTAACAGATTCTATGACAACTATCCTTCCGTTCCGTATGTGATGGAAGAATTTGTCAACGGTTTGATCGTCACTTTTGACGGGATTGCCAATTATGAAAACGAACCGATCTTTATGACCAGCCATATTTTCCCTGAAAATGTTGCGGAAACAGTCAATGCCGGTGACGATTTGCGTTATTATTCCGTTTTAAAAATCGATCCGAAACTGGAAAAAGCGGGACGCGCTGTTTTGTCGGCGTTTAATACGAC
>CALXTY010000130.1 GCA_944391535.1 uncultured Alphaproteobacteria bacterium | reverse complement strand
CCTTATCGGAAAAAGTGGATAACTTGTTGTTGTTCCATAATGCGTTGCGCAAAGGGTGGGGACAACCGCAAGTCGATAAAGCCGATCTAATGAAAAAGCTTGACGAGATTGCGGAATTTATTCTGCCGTTTGCCGTTCCCGCGTGGAAAATTTTGTCCGAGCAGCTTAAAAACGGTAAAACGCTTTTATTTGAAGGCGCTCAGGCGACAATGCTTGACAACGATTTCGGAACGTATCCTTTCGTTACGTCTTCCAATACAATAGCCGGACAGGCCGCTGTCGGTTCGGGGATCGGCATGAAAGACATCGACAAAGTGATCGGTGTCGTTAAGGCTTATACGACCCGTGTCGGATCGGGGCCTTTCCCGACGGAATTGTTTGATCGGGACGGCGATCGTATCCGCGAAGTCGGCCGTGAATTCGGAACCGTCACGGGGCGTCCGCGTCGTTGCGGCTGGTTTGATGCGGTTTTGGTGCGTCAGGCGATCATTGTGAACGGTGTGCAGAATTTGGCCGTGATGAAATTGGATATTCTGGATCAGTTCGACGAAATCAAAGTGTGTGTCGGTTACGAATATCAAGGCAAAAAGTTGGATTACTATCCGATGCAGATGAAGGCGCAAGCCGAAGTTAAACCGATTTATGAAACTTTGCCGGGGTGGAAAACGTCGACGTACGGTATTCGCGAATATGAAAAATTGCCGGAAAACGCCAAAAAATATCTGAAAAGATTGGAAGAACTTTTAGGCGTTGAAATCGGAATGATTTCAACCAGTCCTGAACGCGAAGATACGGTGATCCGCTTTGATCCGTATGAAAAATAATAAAAAACTTTTTATTTTATAGAAATTATGTAAAATAGGGAGATAAGCAGAACGCTTTTCTCCCTGTTATTTTATGGCCAGAAGGAAACGATGACTGAAAAAGATACGGAAAAAATACAAAAATCTTCAGCGTCTTTGGGGGCTTATCTGTCACGCAAAGGAGTGTTTTCGGTCGTCAAAGGAAAATATCGGGTTTATCCGGATTTGCCATTGCCTTTGATGGATATGACTAACGCAAAAGCTTATCAGGCCGAAGAAATATCATCTCCTGACCATAAAATATTCGCTTTGGTTTGCCATCCTCAAGTGCCGATCAGAAAAGATCATATCAAAGCCCGCGCTGGGTTGAAAGTCGAAGGTGTCCTGCCGTTGGTTGATGCCGGCATCGCTTTGTGGCAGCCGATCGGCCGAAGAACGATGATTCTGCTGTATGAAATGCCTTTGGGCGGTCGGGTCGTTCATTCCAAAACGTATGATAAAGTTCTGCCGGAAGAAGAAGCTGAAAAAATTACGCGTTGGATACGCCCCTTGCTTATGGGGATTAATAATTTGTCTTTACGCGGTCTGACACATCGCGAAATCAGACCGGACAATCTGTTCTATCTGGATACGGAAAAAACAAAAGTCGTTTGGGGGGATTGTATTTCTTCTCCGCCGGGGTTTGACCAACCGCCTACTTTTGAAACAATCGAATCCTCAATGTGTTCTCCGGCGGGAAAGGGAAACGGTGAAACCTCAGATGATTTGTATGCTTTCGGGGCAACATTGATTTGTCTGGGGTTGGGCTATAATCCCGTCGAAAGTTTGTCCGCCGATGAATTGCTGGAACTAAAAATTTATAAAGGATCTTATGCCACATTGATCGGAGAGGAACGCGTTTCGTTGGGATTGATCGAGTTGCTACGCGGTTTGTTGGCAGATAATGTGTCTCAACGCTGGGATATTTCCTCGACGCAATTGTGGGCGGACGGACGGCGCTTGACGCCGGTTCAGGCCAAAGCGATTAAAGCTTCCCAGCGTCCGTTCTTGTTTAATAACGTCGAATATTTTTCATATAGAACTCTGGCTTACGCTTTCTATAAAAACTGGGATAGCGCCGCAGAGGCCATCAGATCTGAAAAATTACAAACTTGGTTAATCCGCGGGTTTGAAGATAAACAGACCGCAGACGCAATCCAAAAGTCAATTGATATGGCTTTGGTTCGCTTTTCGACAAAAGAAAAACAAGATGATTTTTTCGTCGCAAGAACTTGTATGCTGTTGGATCCTTCAGCTCCGTTGCGGGTACGGGAATGTTCCTTTATGCCGGATGCCTTGGGACAAATGTTGGCAACCTATGCCGCCGATGAAAGAATGATCAAAGTGTTGATCGGTCTGATCGCAACAGGATATCTGGAAAGCTGGTATGAGTTTCATCGCGATCGTGTTGCGGAACAACATATTAAAAGTATGCAAATCATCTTGCAAAAACCGGAATTGGGAATGGGTATTGAACGTTTGATGTATGATCTAAATGAAGGATTGCCATGCCAAAGTTCCCTGATTGTTAAAGATTACGTCGATGATGTTAAAGATTTGATGCCCGCTTTGGAAGAAGTCGCCAAAAAAGTCGGATCTAAAATGGATCCGATCGATAGGCATATCGCGGCTTTTATCGCTGTAAAATTCGGTACAAAAGTTTCCGATCAAATCGCTTTGCTGAATTCTCAAAAAGAAAATGTTTCAATACAGGGAATGCTTAACATATTTGCTTCTTTGCAAAGAACCTTCGGACCGGAAAAATTATACGCTTTTTGCAGCTGGATCGGCAGTCTGGTTTCGCCGATTATTAACAGTTATCACAGTTTGGAAAAACGCCAACAACTGGAAAAAAATCTGCCCAAGTTGATCCGTAAGGGTTATCTGCCGGATATCTATAATTTCTTGGATGACAAACAGGAGCGATTGTCGGATATCAATTATTTTGAACAAGCAAAAAAAGAATACGCCAAATTGTCGGAAGAAATTGATTTCTTGGACGGCAACAGGGAAAAACGCGAAAATGAAGGGTTAATGTTGGGAAACCAAATCGCCGCGATCATTTCATTCGGTATTTCCGTCCTGACAATGTTTTTATTACTTTTAACCCAATTTTTGAAAGGGTAAAAAGATGAACGATAAAAAAAGAAAAAAAATAAAAGAATCTTTTTTAACTTCGGGCTTATCCTTTTTAATTTTATTCCCGATGTTGTTTTTAATGTTACCTACAGTCGTTTTTTTATTTCTCAGTATGTTGCCGACTTTTATCGCGTTGATTATTGATACCAGTTCAAAAACAAAATTTAAGTATAAATGGTTGTGTGTCGGCGGGTTGAATTTTGCAGGTTCTTTGCCTTTTTTGTTTAAACTCTGGTTCGGTAGCAATACGTTGGACGGTGCCGTTCATTTGTTTTTAGAGGATATAGCTTTTATAATTATTTATTTGGCTGCGGGACTCGGTTGGGTTTTTTATCGCTGTATCCCCCCCGTTGTTTTAAGTTTTTTGGAAATGTCCGATCAGCGTCGTGTTGTTCATTTGCGTGAATTGCAGGCGAAATTAATTGCCAAATGGGGGGAGGAAGTGGCTGAAGGAGTTGAATTGAAGCCTTTTTCAACAGCCAATTTAAATCAGCCTAAGAAACCGGTTGTCGCGACAGACACTAACTCTAAAAAGATGTAGTGCGGGCGGATTTTTTTTCCTTGCGCCAAGCCAGAGGCAACAATAAAACAAAAACGGTCATGTATTCCAAACGTCCCAGCATCATATTTCCGGATAAAAGCCATTTTGCTGTGTCGGGCAAATTTGAAAAGCTCCCCTGGGATCCGATCACGGGACCGAAAGCGACCCCTGTATTCCCAAGACTGGATAAAGAAGCTGTGATTGCCGTAATAAAATCCAGACCGATGAGAGACAGTAAAAGAACGGAAAGAATAAGAGACAGCAAGAAAATAACCATAAAAACAAAAACGCCCGATGAAATTTCTTCGGTTAAAGGTTTCCCGTTGTATTTAGCAATAAATATTCCGTGAGGCAGAATTTTTCTACGCAGATATTGCATGGAAGAAAGGTACATAATATTAAATCTGAATATTTTGATTCCGCCGGATGTCGACCCGCTGCAAGCTCCGATCGGCAATAACAGAGTGAAAAACATAATCGCGAAGTTTCCCCAAGATTCAATATCACTGTTGGTGAAACCCGATGATGTTACAATGGAAATGAAATTAAAAGCTGCATAGCGAATGCTTTCAAAAAAAGAAACATTGCATTTTATAATCAGATAAAGAGTGAGAATAAAAATACTGAGTAAAAAAAAGTAAGTAAATGTTTTAATTTGCAGGTCATTTTGAATATGTTGCCAGTTTTTCTTAAACAGGAAATAAGATACCAGCAAAGGCAAGCCGCTGACAAACATAAAAATGATCAGGATCCATTGAGACAGCGGGGACAAATCCGTTGCCGATGAATTTCTGGGAGCGAAACCTCCTGTCGGAATGGTGGCCATACTAAAGGTCAAAGATTCGAATAAATTCAATTCGGAAAGATACAGCAATAAAGTGCATAACACTGTCAAGCCTGTATAAATCAGCATGATCGTTGCGATAACCTGAGAAGTTTTAGGCAGTTTTTTATCGGATTTGTCGGAAGATTCCGTCGCATACAGTTGCATTCCTCCGATTCTGAGCAGGGGAAGAATGCCTAAAGCGATAACGATAATGCCGACGCCGCCGAACCATTGTAACATCGCGCGCCACAGAAAAATGCCTCTGGGTTGAACGGATAAATCCTGAATGATCGTCGCCCCCATTGTCGTTAATCCGGACATCGCTTCAAAAAAAGAATCCGTATAATCCAACGGCATGGGAGCCAAAAAGAAGGGCAAAGCCGAAAACAAGCAGACCAAAAGCCAGACCGAAGACGTTGTCAGATACATTTCTCGAACGGTTAATTTTTCATATTTATCGTAAAAAGTGGCAACGAATAATAATCCGAAGAACGATGTTATCCCCGATGCTTTCCAAAAGGAATGTGCTGAATCGATATTTTTATCAAAAAAATCGAGTGTTCCCGGAATAACCATTGTTGCTCCGAAGATAATCAAAATACAGCCGGAAACAAAGAATGTAATCCCCGCTCTCATAACAAAATCTTATAATGGAGCGCAGGC
>CALXTY010000129.1 GCA_944391535.1 uncultured Alphaproteobacteria bacterium | reverse complement strand
TGTTCCGGAAAAAGGCAAAAAAATGTGTAAAAAGACTTCTTTGATTTGCACGGATATGGCAATCGATTATCGTATTGAAATCAAACCTTACTTGGCTTCCGAAAAAATATATGTCAATGTTCCCGAAATTAAAACAAGCATTTTTAATCGCTATTCTAAAAATTTTTGTGAATATGCCGTTTTAAAAGATAATGAATTGTCTTTTGTCGAACGTGTTGAAAATGCGTGTGATCATCTTGTCGACACGGCTCCTCCTTATGTGGCGGCAGTTTATGAAAAGGCTTTGTTTAAAAAACTATCCGGCTGAAAAATTGATTGAAAATACAAATGATTAAATATTTTTGTTGCGTCTGCTTGATTGTCTCTTTTTGTTTTGCCGCGATACCGGCTTTCGCGGCAAAACAAAAATATACGCGTCACTACCAAAAGAAAACTACCTACAAACAAAAAAAAGATCACTATTCTCAAAAAAAAGATTTGCCTGTCTCTAACGCGTATTTGCAGGTGAATCGCAAAAAACCGACCGTAAAAGTAACCTATTCTTCGACACCAACCGCATTTCAAACGGATTCCGAAAATGTTCTGTGCAACGGAAAAACGACTTTGAGCTGTACGTATTTCAGTGTTTCTTTTTCATCTTCGGCAGACTGCGATACTTCGAAAATAGATGTGAACGTCACAGAAACTCAGCCTATGTTGATTTCTGTTTCTTCATTGTACGAAAAAGGAACTTGTCAGTTTGACCAAATCTTAAAACATGAGTTGACGCATGAGATTGTTTACCGAAAAGTATTGCAGTCTTTTTTGAAAAAAACGGCACAGGATTTAATTCGCGAATATGAAAGCGGACAGATTAACTCAAAAGGTTGCGAAGAGATACAGCAAAAAATTGATAAAATAGGCAACGACGCTAATAAAGATTTCGTGACGTTAGTTCAATCCGAACAGGCTAAACTAGATTCTGATCAAGGGGATCATTTTTATGATATGGATATTTGTCAGCGAGAAATAAGTGAATAGACGTTTGCTCTTATATTCGTGCGCTCTCTTGAGCTTCGTCTTTATTCCAAAGCCGGCTTTTTGTCGTCCAGAAATAAAGATTATTCCGATAGAAACACAAATCAATTTTGATACTTCGCATGACGGGACAAGCTGTTTCGGAAATGCTGTCGGCTGTACATTATGTCAGTCTTGTTTCCCTGATATCAGTATCAATTGCAAAACGCAAAAAGTGACATTGGATTTCAGTCATTACAGTTTTCTGATCCAAATAGTGCGTAAATATCAAAAAGGAACGCCTGAATTTGATAATATCGTAAAGCATGAATTAACACACGTCGCTTTATATAAAGGAGTCGCGGAAAAATTCTATCAACCTATGGCAACAGCAGTCTTAATACGTTTTGAACAGTCGTTATCTCAACAAAAAGGATGCTTCCAAATCAAAAATGATGTCTATTCCGTGTTCCAAAAGTATTTATACCGAATGGCGGATGAATATAAAGCGCAAAATCAGTTGATCGACGGTGATGAAAATTATGAATACCAGTGGAAGCAAGTTTATAAAAACAGGCAAAATAAAAAAAAGAAAAAAAATATAAAAATCGCTTCTCGAGCCAGGGTAAATTTGAATTTATTAAAGACAAAACGACAATATAATATATTACCTGCTGAAAATATCACGGTCGACAGATTCGAACATCCGGATCATGACGGACAGGGAATTTTGAAAAATTTAAAAACGGGTGTGATCGTTGAATTAGACAGAGCAGACGCTTATGTCGATTGTCAAACAGGTCGTATAGATGTGAATCTCGGGTTGTCGACAACGATTACTTTTAACGAAAACAAAGGGACATATCTTTATCAATATCTGCTGGACAGCTTGAACCGGCGTCTTTTTTTGCTGGAACAAAATGTGGAGCATTTCCCTGAAATTATTCGGCTTGATCTTGAAAAAACCTATCGGCGTCTGGCAAAAAATAAGCTTAGTTGTCAGGAAATCAACACCAGCTTGAATCAAAAACTGGCTTTTTATCAAAAAAAGCTGTTTGAAGATGTTTCAAAGCAAAATGAAAAATTGGGAAATGCTGTTCCTTTATGGCGTTCTTATTTTGAAAAAGACGCTCAAGTTTATGCAGAACAGTCTAAACGGCATGATGAAAAAGAAGAAATGATTATTGCTCAGAACGTCAAAATTTATCCAAAAAAGCAAAGCGATATATCGATTCCGATCAAAAAAGTCGAAAACGTAAAAATGCAAAATGAAATTGAAGGACTGAAAACGGTAAAAAAAGAAGAAAAAGAGGAAATGTCTTCTTCGGATAAATTTTATCTAAACGTGATTACTCGGAGTCTGGCCAAACTGATGAGTATTTTTGATCTGGAAAAAAAGTTTGATAATTTGTTGGAAAAAATAAAGAATTATTATTCTGAAATTGTTGCGCAAGATGATACTTTTGTAACGAAAGAGCCTCAAAAGATTGAATGATTAAAATAAAATAGCTTTTTAATGTGTATTTGTTATAATGCCGTTCAAATTTTTTAACAATAGGTGTAATGGTGTTAGCTCCGTATGCAACGTTGGCCGAAAAAACGCGCGGCAGGCTTTATCCCGAAAAGGAAGCGCCTTATAGAACGTGTTTTCAGCGCGATCGGGACAGAATTATTCATTCCGAGGCTTTCCGCCGTCTGGAATCAAAAACGCAGGTCTTCGTTTATCATGAAGGAACCAGTCTGCGGACGCGTTTGACCCATTCTCTGGAAGTTTCGCAAATTACCAGATCGTTATGCCGTATGCTGAAATTAAATAAGGATTTGGGTGAAGCTCTGGCGTTGGCGCATGATCTGGGGCATACGCCGTTCGGTCATGCCGGCGAAATGGCTTTGAACGAATGTATGCAAAATTACGGCGGTTTCGACCATAACGCTCATTCCTTGAAAATCGTGACAAAGCTTGAACAGAAATATCCTCGTTTCGACGGGATCAATCTGTCTTGGGAAACTTTGGAAGGTTTGGTTAAGCATAACGGTCCTTTGATCTGTGGGGGGAAAAAAGATCTGCCGTTGGAAATCGCCGAATATAATGCGATACAGGATCTGAAACTGGAAACCTATCCCGGCGCCGAAGCGCAAATCGCAGCCTTGGCGGACGATATCGCTTATTCCAATCATGATACGGATGACGGATTGAAAACAGGGCTGATTTCTGTCGAAGAAATGGCGCAGGTGGATTTCTTTAAGCATCATTACGATCAAGTCAAAAAAGAATATCCTCATGTCGAACATTCCAGAATTGTGGCAGAGACCGTTCGCCGCATGATTAATGACATGATTTTGGACGTTGCCGACACCTCTGAAAAAAATTTAAAAGAATTGCAGCCGAACAGCGTGGAAGATATCCGTTCCTGCGGTTATCCCGTCATTGATTTTTCTGAAAACATGAAAAAGCAAATGAAAAGTCTGAAAGGTTTTTTGTTCCCTCATATGTATCGTCACTACAAAATCAATCAAATGACGAGTAAAGGAAAAAGAATCATAAAAGACTTATTTACATTGCTGTTTGCCGAAAATAATATTTTGCCGACTCAGTGGCAGTTAAAGGCCTGTCAGTGTCCGTCAAACACAGAAGGGCAAAAACAAAAAGCCCGTCTGATCGCAGACTTTGTCGCGGGTTTGACGGATGCTTCGGCGATTGAACTGCATACCAGGCTTTTTGATCCGCAGGTGAGAATTTAAGATGAATATTTTTACAGAAATCAGAAACAACATAATTGAAGCTTTGGCTGTTTTGGAAAAAGAGGGAAAAATCCCTTCGGGATTGAATACTTCTCGCGTTGTTGCCGAACCGCCTCGCGATCCCGCTCACGGTGACGCTGCGACAAATGCAGCGATGGTCTTAGGCGGACAGGCGGGCATGAAACCGCGTGAATTTGCCGAAATTCTGACAACCGAATTAAAAAATCTGCCGATTGTCGACAGTGTAGAAGTCGCAGGGCCGGGATTTGTCAATCTGCGTCTGTCCAAAGCTTTCTGGGATCATTGTCTGAAAGATATTCTTGAAAAAGGAACGACTTTCGGATCTTCGGACATGGGCAAAGGGCAAAAGAAAAATGTCGAATTCGTTTCCGCCAATCCGACAGGTCCGATGCATATCGGACACAGCAGAGGAGCCGTTTTCGGTGACGCACTGGCTTCTTTGTTGGAAAAAGCCGGTTATGATGTTACGCGCGAATACTATATCAACGACGCCGGTGCTCAGGTTGATGTTTTGGCGCGCTCCGTTTATTTGCGTTATAAAGAGGCTCTGGGGGAAAACATAGGACAAATCCCCGAAGGTCTTTATCCCGGCGAATACTTGATTCCGGTGGGAAAGGAACTGGCGCAAAAAGACGGAACGAAATGGCTTGATAAACCCGAAGAAGAATGGTTGCCCGTCTTCCGTTCTTTCGCGATCAATAAAATGATGGATATGATCCGTGACGATTTGGCGGCTTTGGGAATTAAGTTCGATGTGTTTTCTTCGGAACGGGCTTTGGTCGAAGCGGGAAAAGTTGACGAAGTCATCGAATTCCTGCGCGAAAAAGGACTGATCTACGAAGGCGTTCTCGAACCGCCTAAAGGCAAGTTGCCAGATGATTGGGAACCCAGACCACAGACTTTGTTTAAAGCAACAGAGTTCGGTGACGATGTCGATCGCGCTTTGAAAAAATCAAACGGCTTCCAGACTTACTTTGCCTCCGATATGGCATATCATCTGGATAAATATCGCCGCGGATTTGACGATATGATCGATGTCTGGGGCGCGGATCACGCGGGCTATGTCAAACGCATGATGGCGGCGGTTAAAGCTTTGACGGACGGAAAAGCCAAGTTGGACGTTAAGTTGTGTCAGATGGTTAATCTGATGTGCAACGGTGAACCGATGAAAATGTCTAAACGGGCAGGGCGGTTCGTCACTTTGCGCGATATGGTTGACGCGGTGGGAAAAGACGTCATGCGCTTTATCATGCTGACACGCAAAAACGACGCTCATCTTGATTTCGATGTCGAAAAAGTCAAAGAACAATCCAAAGACAATCCCGTTTTCTATGTGAACTATGCTTTTGCCCGCGCTCGTTCCGTGCGCCGCAGAGCCGAAGAAATGTTCGCCGATCG
>CALXTY010000128.1 GCA_944391535.1 uncultured Alphaproteobacteria bacterium | reverse complement strand
GGCGGGTGAAAAAGTCGAAGCTTTGGAACCGTTCCACCCCGATCGTTTGGCAGGGCGCATTTTGGGAATGGGCGACGTTGTTTCCCTGGTTGAAACGGCGGCCGAGAAAATGGATAAAGACGAAGCGGAACGCGTTGCCAAACGCATGATGGACGGCCGCTTTGATTTAAACGATATGCTGTCGCAGTTGCGTCAGATGCAAAAGATGGGCGATTTGAAAGGTCTTTTGGGCATGTTGCCGGGGATCGGGAAATTCAAGGCTCAGTTGGACGCGGCCAAGATAGACAACAAAGTTTTTAAACGGCAGGAGGCGATCATTCTTTCCATGACGCCTCGCGAACGCCGTAATCCGGACATCATCAAGGCGGCGCGCAAGAAACGCATTGCCGCCGGTTGCGGTCAGTCCGTTCAAGATGTCAACAAGCTGTTGAAACAATATGAACAGATCGCGGAAGTGATGAAAAAGATGAAGAAAATGGGAAAGCGGGGACTGTTCGGGGGTCTGCCCGGCGGTTTCGGCGGCGGAACGGGCGCAATGGGGGGATTTCCTCCGTTCGGCGGTTTTCCGTCATAAAGCAGACAGTAGAATAGAAATTAAAGTGAGGTAATTAAATATGTCAGTTCGTATCAGATTGGCTCGCGGCGGATCGAAAGGGGCTCCTTTTCATAAAATCGTCGTAGCTGACCAGCGCGCTCCGCGTGACGGTCGTTTTATTGAACGTGTCGGATCTTACAACCCGTTGCTGCCGGCGGAACATGCCGACCGCATCGTTGTCAAGGCCGATCGCGTCAAGTATTGGTTGGGTGTCGGAGCTCAGCCGACCGAACGCGTTGCCAAATTGTTGTCCAAAGTCGGATTGTGCGCGGCTCCCGTGATCAACGACCGTCCGCAGAAATCCGCACCGAAAGCGAAAGCTCAGGAACGCGCGAAGGCTAAAGCCGAAGCTGCCGCTGCAGCCGCCGAAGCCGCTGCCGCTCCTGCTGAAACGGCTGAAGCTTAATTTCCTTTAAGGAAGAAACGGCAATGACGGTTTCCGATGAACAAAACACTTTGGTTTGTGTCGGCGTGATCACAACGGTTCACGGCGTTCGCGGAAACGTCAAAGTCAAAAGCTTTACGCGCAAGGCATCTGATTTTGCAACGTTCGGGACATTGTCCGATCGTTCGGGCAAAAGACATTTTAACGTCAAGATCATCGGTGAAAGCAAAGGTGTTTTTCTGGTGCAGATTGACGGTGTCACCGACAGAACGGCGGCGGAATCTTTAAGAGGGACGGAATTGTATGTTTCCCGTTCCAAGTTGCCCGAAACGGCAAAGGACGAATTTTATTATACCGATCTGATCGGTATGACGGCGAAAGCGCCGGACGGTAAAGTTCTGGGAACGGTCAAGGCGGTTTATAATTTCGGCGCCGGAGATATGCTGGAAATCGACAAGGTTCAAGACTTTGTTTCTTTTACGCAAGACAATATCCCCGAAGTCGATTTGAACAATCGTGTTATGACTGTTTGTTTGCCGAACAGCGTTGAAGCGAAACCCGAAAAGCCGGAGTCGTAAAGTGTCTTATTTTACGGCGAACGTGCTGACCGTTTTTCCCGAAATGTTCCCCGGTTATTTGGGGCATTCGTTGGCGGGAAAGGCTCTGGACGAAGGGGTATGGCGGCTGAATGTGACCAATATCCGCGATTTTGCGACGGACCGTCACAGAACAGTTGATGATACGCCGTTCGGCGGCGGAGCGGGAATGGTCATGCGCCCCGATGTGTTGGGCAAAGCCGTTGAGGCGGTTCATCACGAAGGGACACGGTTGATCTATTTTTCACCGCGCGGCAGACAAGTGACGCAGCAGATGGTGGAAGAATTGGCAAACGCAAAAGAGGCGACTTTTCTTTGCGGCCGGTTCGAAGGGATAGACGAACGTGTGTTGGAAGCGTATCCGTTTGAAGAAGTCAGTTTGGGTGACTTTGTTCTTTCGGGGGGCGAACCGGCGGCGTTGGCAGTGTTGGACGCGATCGTCCGATTGTTGCCGGGGGTGATGGGGTGCCGAGATTCTTTAACGGAGGAAAGTTTCAGTAACGGATTGCTGGAATATCCGCAGTATACGCGTCCTGTTGAATGGAACGGGCGCAGAGTGCCGGAAGTGTTAAATTCCGGACATCATGGACGGATAGCCGCGTGGCGTTTGTCACAGGCTGAAGAATTAACGAAACGGCGGCGACCGGATTTATGGCAAGCCTATCTGGAAACCGCACAAAAGCGAGAGGATTAAAAAAATGGATTTGATTAAGAAGCTCGAAAAAGAGCAGATGGAAAAGCTGTCGAAGAAAGATTTTCCTGAATTTAAAGCCGGCGACACCTTGCGTGTTCACGCCAAAGTGGTTGAAGGCGACCGTGAACGTATTCAGGTGTTTGAAGGCGTTTGCATTGCCCGTAAGAATGACGGTTTGAATTCGACATTCACCGTTCGTAAGATTTCTTTCGGTGAAGGCGTAGAACGTGTGTTCCCCGTTTATTCTCCGAATGTGGCCAAAGTAGAGGTTTCCCGCCGCGGTAAAGTCCGCCGTGCAAAGTTGTATTACCTCCGCAATCTGCGCGGTAAAGCGGCTCGTATTACCGAAGTCACGGAAACGAAATAGTTTCTTTTTGCCTCTGGCTTTCGTAAAGGGGGCGGATTTTTTTCCGCCTTCCTTTCGGCAGGGTAAGAAGTATTTTCCGATGCTTGTGATAAGCAGACGGATTTTTATACTTATTTAATTTGGAGAAAAACACAATGGTTAAGGTTGCTGTTGTCGGTGCGACAGGAAATGTCGGACGCGAGATGTTGCAGACATTGGCGCAAAGAGAATTTCCCGCAGACGAAGTCTTTGCCGTAGCTTCTGCCAAATCGGCAGGAAAAGAGGTTTCTTTCGGTGATGATGCCGTTTTAAAGGTTCATGATCTCGACAAGTTTGATTTTTCGGGCGTGGATATCGCTTTGATGTCGGCGGGCGGATCTGTTTCCGAAAAGTACGCGCCCAAGATTGCGGCGGCCGGTTGCGTTGTGATTGATAACTCGTCTCAGTGGCGTATGGATCCGGACGTTCCTCTGGTCGTTCCGGAAGTCAATCCCGAAGCCATTGCGGATTATAAAAAGAAAAACATTATCGCCAATCCGAATTGTTCGACAATTCAGATGGTCGTACCTTTGGCGGCTTTGCATAAAGCTTTCCACATCAAACGCGTGGTTGTCACGACCTATCAGTCCGTTTCGGGCGCCGGAAAAGCGGCGATGGACGAATTGTTCGATCAGACAAAAGGAATCTATTGGGGTGAAGAATTGTCCAAAACACAAAAGAAATTCCCCAAACAGATCGCTTTTAACGTCATTCCGCATATTGACGTGTTTTTAGATGACGGTTCGACCAAGGAAGAATGGAAAATGACGGCGGAAACCAAAAAGATTTTGGATCCGAAAATTAAAGTGCACGCCAACTGTGCGCGCGTTCCCGTTTTTGTCGGTCATGCGGAATACGTCAACATTGAAACGGAAAAGGAAATTTCCGATAAGGAAGCTTCGTTCATTTTGAAAAAGACCCCCGGCGTGACGGTTTTGGATACGCGCGAGGCGGGCGGTTATCCGACACAGGCGGAAATTGCCGGCGAAGACGATGTCTTTGTTTCCCGTATCCGTTCGGATTCAACGGTGGACAACGGCTTAAGCTTTTGGTGCGTTGCGGATAACCTGCGCAAAGGCGCCGCTTTAAATGCCGTTCAGATCGCCGAAGTGCTGTTGAAAGATTATTTGAAATAATTTAATTGAGAAAGAGCCTTACGGAAAACCGTAAGGCTTTTTTATAAGATGTTAATAGAGAGCGCCTACGAGACTTCCGTTGCCTCTATTTGTACATACACCACCTCTCAACGTAAAGCCGGTATAGCAGTTGGTACAGCTGTTGAAATCCGAACATTTTGCGCATCCGTAAGGACAAGGCATACATTCGTTCAAAGCAGCATTGTAATACCTTCCTATTTCACATTTTGAACAAATGCCGGTCGATGAATCGCATATGGAACAATTCGGACAGCAGACTAAGTTAAGTTTGACGCATTTTCCGTTTTGCAACGTGTATCCTGTTTCGCATTGAGTGCATTGCGTGTCGGATGTGCAAGAAGTACAATTTTGTGAACAAGAGGAACACGATGTTACCGCTCCTCTGGAATATGTTCCCGCCGGACAGGTGACGCAACTTGTCCCCGCGCTTGCGTATGTTCCTGCCGGACAGGTTGAACAATACGTTGCTCCGGCTGAAGAAATGGTTCCTTTCGGGCAGGACGTGCAATAATTTCCATCTTTATAATATCCGGCTTTACAGCTAAATGATGTTGCGTTGCAAATGGAATTGGTCGGGCATTGAGAGCAAGAGCCGGAATTTAAGAAATATCCCGTTTTGCAAACGGTGCAAAGTCCCGATGAATTACAACTGCTACAATTCGCCGGACAATTTATACAAGCGGCTGCCGATCCCGATGAAAAAGTTCCTGTCGGACAATTTGTACATCCGGCGGAACCGGCTGATGAAAAAGTCCCCGCAGGACAAGAACTGCAATTTGTCGCTCCGGCAGCTGAATAATATCCTGCCGAGCAAAGAGTGCATTCTTTGCCGTTTTGATAATATCCCGCCACGCATTTAAATGTTTTGCCGTCACTGCAACTGGCATTTTTCGGACAGACCAAACATAAATTGTCATTTAGAAATCTGCCGCTGTCGCAAGCAAGACATTCTCCTGTTACTTTATTGCAATTAGAACAATTGGGATCGCATTTTTTCAGTAGTTCGTTTTTTCCCGCTGTAGAAGATAAAATATTGTTTGATTCAACAGACGAACGTCCAAGTTTTACAGCTTTAACAAGTAAAAAAGAATTTTTTGTTTGTAAAAACTCCTCGGTATGACCGTTGAAGGGAGCCATACAGCATAGAAGTATGAAAATATAAAACATCTTTATCATGATATTCCCTCCTTTTTATGTTGAAGTTTTTCTATTTTTGATAGAAATAAAAGGAGAGTCCACAAAAACATGGGGGGGGGGGGGGGGATATTTGTCATAAAAGTGAAATATTTTTTAAACGGCTTTGTGAATATATTTATTTGATTTATAATAATTTTTTTTTTTTTTTTTTTTAAAAAAGTTTTAAAAGTATAAAA
>CALXTY010000127.1 GCA_944391535.1 uncultured Alphaproteobacteria bacterium | reverse complement strand
CAAGGATCGAACTTGTGACCCCTACGATGTCAACGTAGTGCTCTCCCGCTGAGCTACGCGCCCGCAAATCTTGCGTCTTGCAACAAGATGATTTATGCTTTTATAGTCTTATTTCGATAAATGCAACAAAAAAATACATACAGAGAAAAAATTTTGACTCAGTTAACAAATTATCCGCCCTTTTTATTGGAAAAATCAGGAAAAACATCGTTGCCGATCGTTTTGTCTTCACCTCATAGCGGAACGTTTTATCCCGAACGATTCTTTCATTTGACGGATTTAAAGCTGACGGATTTCCAGCGTTATGAAGATGCTGCTGTCGATAAATTGTTCTCATTCGCTCCGGCCATGGGATTGCCTTTGATCTCTGCCGTTTATGGCAGAGCTTGGGTTGATCTGAATCGTCACCCGTTGGAATTGGATCCGACCATGTTTTCGGATTCTTTACCCGTTCAAGCGAAAACGGATTCCGTACGAGTGCAAAACGGTTTCGGAGTCATTCCGAGACAACTGAATGCAAATACCTTGATCTATAAAGATAAACTGCGCTTTTCCGTTGAACAAAAACGACTGACGGATGTCCATTTCCCATATCATGCCGCTTTGGAAAAGCTGATTAAATCAAATTTGTCTGTTTTCGGTAAATCTTTGTTGATTGATTTACATTCTATGCCTTTGTTGCCGACCGGCGGGTTGGTTAAAGGAAAAATGCCGGATTTTGTTTTGGGAACCGGTGATGGAAAAAGCTGTTCCGACGCAATCGCTTTTGCCGCTTCGGAAATACTCGAAGATCTCGGATTCTTTGTGACGATTAACTTGCCTTACAGCGGAGCCTACACTACTTTATATTACGGGCGTCCCGAACAACACAGTCACGCATTGCAAATAGAAATCGGACGGCATTTGTATTGGGAGACAAAGCAATATCAGCCGTCAGAAAATTTTAATATATTATGGCGTAAACTGTCTTTGTTTATGGAACGTTTTTTGCAGGTTTTTCCGACTTTTCAGCTGTAGGGAAAGATGAAATTTTATCTGATCTTTTTTTTGACTGGTCTCTTTTTTTTGCCGTTTGAAACGGTCGCAGATGATTCTCTGCTATGTTTAAGAGAGACCGTTCGTCAGGAAAATCGGGAACGAATCCAAACAAATCTGCTCAGCGCGATCGCTCTGGTTGAAAGCGGGCGTTTTTCTAAAAAGTATCCGTCCGGCGTTTCTTGGCCGTGGACAGTGACAGCTGAAGGAAAAGGAAAATTCTATGATTCGAAAGAAGAAGCCGTTAAGGCGATTCAAGAATTACAAAAACAAGGGGTGGAAAATATTGATGTCGGGTGTATGCAGATTAATTTGAAATATCATCCCGAAGCTTTTGACAGTGTTGAAGATGCTTTGGATCCCAGAAAAAACGTTGCTTATGCCGCGGATTTTTTAAAAAGAAATTATCAGGAAACCAAGTCTTGGGGCGAGGCGGCGACAAGATATCATTCCAAAACTGTGCATAAAGCGTTCAGATACGAAGATAAATTGTTGGAAACATGGAACCGTTTGTCAAAGTACGGGAATCCCGTGCGTCCCGATAAAAAAGCGGAAATACAAGATGTGTCGAAACAGACGGTAAATCGCTTAAATAAAAAAGTAGATCAGATTAAAAAGAAGATTCGTAAGAAAAACGTAGAAACAATTAAGCCCGGTTCTGATGAAAGTCGTGAGATGGCAGCTCAGTGGCGCAAGGCAAAACTGGAAGAGTATATGGCAAAGAAAAAAGCGAAAAACCAAGATGAACCGATTTTTGAAGATGCCGAAACAAAAGAGGCAAAAAAATAATTTGACAGATTTAGACAAAAAACTTGATTAGTCATTTTGATCTTTCTATACTGGCATATAACAAAATATGTCAGGAAAAAAATAATGTCTTCTGATGAAAAGCTTCAAAAAGGGTTGTTTTGGACACCGCGCGGCGGAAATAACGCCAAAGATATCTGGGCCAGTTGCCATACATTTTCTTCCGTTACGGAAAATAAACAGACGGGACTGTCGGAAAGAACGACCGTAATTGTTGATCTCGGACAGCACGAGTTTCCCAAAGATTTTTTAAACGGTAGCTTTGATAAAGTTGTCCCGGCTTTGGGCGATTGTTTGAATGTGCCGGGTGAAAAACAGCCGGAAGACCAAGCTCGGGCAATTTTTTTAACACACGGTCATTCCGATCATGTCGCGGGAATCTACGAGTATGTAAAAATGGGCGTGCCTCTGCCGACAATATATGCATCGCAGCATACTCTGAATGCTTTGAAAAAAGGATTTTTTGAAAACGGCATTAATTCGGAACAATGGCCTGAAATGCAGGAAATAAAAGCCGGAGACGTTATTCAGGTAGGTGATATGTCCGTAGAGGCTTTCAGTGCTTCTCATTCCATTCCGGGTTGTTTCAGTTTTAAAATCAGTAACGAAGAAGAATCAATTTTTCATTCCGGAGATACCAAAGCCGATGAAACATCATATCTGGGAAAAGGGGTAAATTTATCTTCCTATAAAAAAATCGGTCGGAACGGCGGCGTGGATCTGATGACGTTTGATGCAACGGCAACACATATGGCGGGGCACGCTTCCTATGAATCGGAAATTTTTAATTCGTATCGACAAATTTTTAAAGACAATACGGGAAAACAAGTCATAGCGGCTTTGCCGGCGGCTCATATGGAACGATTGGCATCAGTGATTTCGGCAGCGCAGGCGGCGGGAAGGGATGTCATTATTCATGGCGGAGCTTCCATGGAAAGTAATTTGTTGGCACTTAATTTATCCGGCTATGATTTGCAGAAAAAATGTCCCGATATCCGGATCGTCAGCGGGACAAGCAAGGAAGCTGAAACGATTGATCCTAAAAAAAGCGTGACAATTACCACAGGGATCTATCGGGAGATCCAATCTCCGTTTGTTCAGCATTTATTGGGTAAACAGTCTGATTTTATCATGCAAAAAGATGCTGTTATCGTTGCCCCGACCAGTAACGATAAAAATGAAAAGTTGCAAATTTTATTGCAGTCAAAAGAGTTTGAAAACTTAAAGGTTATTACAAGTTCTTCTAAATATAAAATCTACGGATCCGGTCACGCTCAGGCGGATGATTTTAGAAAAATTGCTCGTTATATTGCTCCCAGAACGGTTGCGCCGATTCATTGTTCTTCTCAAAAAGCGGATACTTTTAACGAGTTGGCGTTTAAGAACGGATATAAAACGTTGCCGATTTATCCGCATAACGGTGTAACGGTGGGAATTGATCGTAAAAACGGTTGCCGAATTGTCGATCGAAAAGAACCTCAATGGATCGGTCTGATACATCGGGGAAAGGAAACCTCTTTTCAAAAAGTGGGAGATAACGGATACAGTACGGCCTTTCATGATCAGGATTTGGTTAAAGCTCGTCAACAGGCGGCGAAGCAATTGATTGCGGACTATCGCAACAAAAAGAATTTGGTCAATCAGGTTTCTTTGATCAATCGGAGAAAAAATGAACGATAATACGGCATGGGAAAACATTCGTTATTGGGCGGAGGTCTTAAACGAAAAATATCCTCGAACGGACTTGTTGTCTTTATCAGACGATGAATTAAAAAAAATGTTGCTTTCTTTTTCTCATACGGCTGAATTACCGACGGAAAAAACATATTATTTCGCTTTAAAATCGGCTTGGGCGGTCGTTCAAAACGGCGGAGACGATTCGGGTGAAGTACCGGACGCGTATATTTAATTTTATTTATATTTACTTTTGACGGCAATGTGGCATTCTTTGTCTTAAAGGATAAAGAAAGGAAAACCAATGCCAGATAATTCCGTAGGTTTGATTGCAGATATCGGCGGGACAAATGCACGTTTTGCATTGTGTTCTCAAAGCGGAGAGTTTATTTCTGCGATGACGCTTCAATGTCAGGACCATGATTCTATAGAATCGGCTTTGAAAGCTTATTTAAAACAAATCGATTATAAGGGGGATCCGATTAAGGCGGCCGCGATTGCCGTTGCCAGTCCCGTGTTAGGGGATATCGTTTCCATGACGAATTGCGATTGGACTTTTTCCGTATCGGAATTAAAGCGCAAATTGAGTTTGGATAATTTAACGGTCGTAAACGATTTTGTTGCGCAGGCTTTGGCTGTTCCGTTGCTGACGGAGGCTCAAAAAATCAAGATCGGGACAGGGGAGCCGACTAAAGGCTTTCCGATTGCGGTTGTCGGTCCGGGAACGGGATTGGGTGTTTCCGTTTTGGTGCCTCAAGATGACGGGACATGGAAAGCTTTAGCCAGTGAAGGCGGTCACGCAACGATGCCGGCGCCTTATCCGGAAGAAGAGCGCGTGATTGCTTCTTTACGTCAGGAATACGGACACGTTTCGGCGGAACGTGTCGTATCGGGAATGGGATTGACGAATTTATACAAGACGTTGTTAAAATTACGCGGAGATGAAAGTGTATCTCTGCCTCCCGAAGAAATATCGAAGAAAGCTTTGGACGGGGATCCGTTATGTCGGGAAGCCGTTCAAATGATGTTTGGTTTATTGGGAACGTTGGCGGGTAATCTGGCTTTAACGGTTGGGGCTTTAGGCGGAGTTTACATTGCCGGCGGCATTATTCCGAGAGACGGTTTGTTGGAGATGTTTAAGGAATCTTCTTTCAGGGTAAGATTTGAGGCTAAGGGTCGTTTTACCTCTTACTTATCGAGAATACCGACATATGTGATGACATTGGATTATCCGGCGTTTGTGGGATTATCGGGCTTGATTCAAAAAAATATAAATAAATAAAAAAAAGTCTTGCAAAGCCAACCAGATATCTATATAAACATTTTTGTTGCGGGGGTGTAGCTCAGTTTGGTTAGAGCGTCGGCCTGTCACGCCGAAGGTCGCGGGTTCGAGCCCCGTCACTCCCGCCATTAAAAAAGAGCCTGCGAAAGCGGGCTTTTTTTATGCGAGAAGGGGCGAGAACCCGAAAGGGGGCGCTAAGCAAAAACAGCAGAGCTGTTTTTGTCTGCAAGCCCGGCAGTATCTTAACGCGCGAGGGAGGCGAGAGCCGCCCGAAGCAAGTTTAGATGTCGCCGCACGAAAAGGCTTTAAGCCTTGTGCCCCGTCACTCCCGCCATTAAAAAAGAGCCTGCGAAAGCGGGCTTTTTTTATGCGAGAAGGGGCGAGAACCCGAAA
>CALXTY010000126.1 GCA_944391535.1 uncultured Alphaproteobacteria bacterium | reverse complement strand
TCAGGCGCGCGGCTTCTTCGTCTTTCATCTTCTGAATACGTCGATCTTCTTCACGTTTTAACGCCGCTTCGATTTGTTTTTGACGAATTTCGGCTCTTTGTTTTCTTTCCAAAGCTTCCTGACGTTTCAGATCCTGAGCCAATTCCCATTCCAAACGAGCTTGCGTCATTTTTTCACGCCGTTCAATTTCATCAAACAACAATTGACGGTTTGAGGTTTTTAAAGCGTCGATTTCTGAACGTAACTGTTCACGTTTCAGTTGTAACATCAAAGTGCTGTTTTCACGTTCCATTTCAGCCATTTCGCGAAAGATATCACTTGAAACTTTTCCGAGGATTTGTTCGCTGGGGGGTGTCGATAAATTCATCGAGCCTGCGCTTGACGTGTCAAAATCAAGAGAGGGAGCGTTTGGAGGGGCGGGGATATCGCTCGGAGGCGGAGGAATATCCAAAGAAGGCGCGGCTGTCGTGACCGGCGCAGGGATATCCAAAGATAATTGAGCTTTGTTATTGGTTGTCGGTGCAGAGCTTGATACAGGGGGCGGGACATCGACAGGGGCAATATCGATTTGCGTTTGCTCTTCTTTTTTTACATCCGGTGTATCCGTTGTCGGACTTTCCGTAACAGCAGGAGCGGGGACATCATCAGATGATGAGGTTGCTGTATCTGTTTGTTCTGCAAGAACAGGGGCTTCTGTTTTTTGCGCAGGATCCTGCTTTACGGCGTCGACCGGCGCCGGATCCGCAAAAAAGGAATCATCAAACAAATCATCTGCATTTGCTGTCGGAGCAGACATGGAAATAACCACGCCTGCCAACCAAAAATATTTTTTAAAGAATTGGTTCATAGATTTGTCCCTCATAAGTCCATGTATTGTCATTTGGATCATAATTCAACCGCAATATTTCCAAAGCCGGAAATTTATTAAACATAATCAGCCATTCTTCTATCGGCAAATCCGAAGAAAATGAAAATTTCAAGCGGGGATATGTTTTGTTTTCTTTAACAGTACTTCCCAATCCGTCTTTGGACGTTTGTGCTTGACGGATGCTCCTTTCTTCGGAAATGGCTATTGGTAGGTTGATTGCTTGAAAGATATTGTTTAATTCTTCGCGTGATTCATAGGCCATTAATTTAGGAGCTTGAGAATGAATGGCAACATCGCCGATTGACAAACTGACGATCGCCACTTTACCTGAATTGTCGATTAAAAAATCCAGTCCGCGCGTATTGTATTCTTCAAAAGCCCGCCGTATCCACCCCAGATGTCCCCACTGCATTGTCCATGTCGTCGACAATCCGGACGAAGAACAGGATACAGAACCTAATGTCCAACCGGGAATAACCATACCTTTAACTTGTTGGACGGCTGCTTGGCAGCGATTCAACAAATCTTCCGTTACAATCAGTTTCTCCCAAGGATGAATAACCACTTCTTTTTGTTCTGGAACTTCTTCTTCAAACAAAGGCTTCATCGGAGCCAAAGGGCGAATAATCGGTTTTTGTTCTGAAAAAAACAATCCGGAAATTAACTTATAGCCGATAAACAATACGAGAACGCCTGCCGCGATGGTAAGCATTTTGATTCTTTGACGTTGACTTTTGTTTATATGCGTCAACTTTGATGCGCCGGGGGTTTTTAGAATGTCCCACAGATCAATTTCTTCCGTTCCTTCAATTTCCCATGAAGCCGGAGCGATTTTTCGTCCCCAGTCAGGAACGGCCATCATTGCATAAAAAGCTCGTTTTGCGTCTTCTTCATTAAGATAGAGCATATCTTCTTCGGACAGGATCAAGTCGTTTCGTATGGCGATAAACCACCACCCTTCGTCGACTTCAAAAACAGCGACGGAAGAAGGTTTGTCCTGAAATAATTCGGCAATGGCCGCGGCGGCGGAAGGCATGCCGGCTTTATGTCCTTCGGTGGAATTTCCGATCCCGTACTGGGGTGAAGTCCCTTGTCTTAAACAGAAAAGATCCGCCCCTTCCATAAAGTTTTCAACGGTCTCTTGAACTTCCGGATAAGGATCGCTCGTGTCTTGTAAAGGCTGCCAGAATAAAGTGACGGCGTATGTCGTATTGTTGACGACAATCGTCGACCCCCAAGAAGGTTCGGAATCTTCTTGACCGTCTTCGTCATTTTCAAGCTCGACATCGGCGTCGGATGTTTCTACATCGTCTTCTAATGTCAGTTCGTCATCATCTTCTTCAGCCATACTTTTATATCCTGTTTAGACATTCAGCATTCTTGTTTCCGGAGAAAGAGGTGAAATTAACACTTCAGGAGTCAGTAATATAACCATTACGTTGCGGTTTTTGGTCGCTTGATTGTTCAAAGCGAACAATTGTTTAGCGTTCGAGGTTGAAGATTGAATCTGTTCAAATCCGGTCAACATTAATGTCGATCCTGACATCATTGCCACTTCTTGGACAAAACCGCGTGTTCTGATTTTGGGCAATTGCACCGTTGTTGTCGAGTCTGTGCCACCACCCGTGGCTTGTCCCATTTCTTCTAGTTCTGTCAACGTCATCGTGAACATTAACAGCAGCCGTCCGTGGTCAAGAATTCGAGGCAATACTTCCATTGTAAAACCATAGTTGATTTTTGCCGGCGTAATCGAAACGGATGTTGTGTCCGAATTCATGGTCGTTTCAATTTTTTCAACGTAAGATTCGTCCGTGGAAACCTGAATCGGGGCAATTCTGTTGTTCATGGTGGTAACGGAAGCGCTGGTCACCAAAGAAGTTGTTCCTTGATCATTCAGAGCCTGAACAATAAGATTTGTTTCTCCGATATGTTTATCTCCGGGGATCAGGGTCATGTTCAGATTGCTGCTGATGTTTTCAATCGAAGGTGTCGCGGACGTCAAAGTCATCTTTAATTTTTCATTGATGAAATTAAGGACGGATGTCACATTCAAAGTCATTTGTTGAGAATCGTTTAAAGTGACGTTCAGGACTTTGACGGAAATGGCGACTTGACGTGCCAGTTTTTCGTTCATGCTGGAAACATATTGGGAAATACGTTGCAATGTGAACGGGGGAGCGGTGACCGTAATTGTTCCGTTCGTCGGAATGATATTTAAAGTTGATCCTTCCGGCAACATTGCGGCAACGGCTTGTTCCAATTGCGTCCAGAAGTCAAGCTGGATTGACGAGTCCATGGATGCGGACGTTGATCCGCCGCTTTCTCCGGAAGACGTTCCTGCGATGTTTGCGCTCATATTCGAAGTGACGGGCAAGGCGTAAATTGTAAAAACGCGTGTTTCCATTTTATAAAAAGTGATGACGCCGTTTTTATATCTCCACCATAAGGCGAAACGGGAAACGATTTGATCCAGCAGTCCGCTTAACTTACCGGAATAAGCCGGCATGAATAATTCTGTGTTGGTATTACTTGAAACGCCGCCGATTTCAGCTTCATTGGTTTGTCCTTGTGTCGCCGATTTTACTTCGTTTAGGATCATGTCGTCAACGCGAACGGTAATACCTGTTAATGAGGTTATTTGTTCTGAAATTTGCAACAACGAAACAGGGGTTGTACTGACCAGTGTGATACCGTCTTCCGTTTCAAAACGTGCCGGCAGGGGATCACCTTCGTTAACGCGGACGCTTTGATTTCCCAACCAAATATCGTCTTTGACTGCGATCGTGTCCATTTTATATTGTTCTGCCGCCGTGAACGGATTTTCCAGCGTGCTTTGAATTTTATCGATTGTTCGATCCGTTTCTTTCAGGTTCGCGCGATAAAGGCTGCATGAAGTCAAACCGATCAGGCAGGCACCGAAAATAAAGAATAAATGATTAGTCCGCATTTTCATCCTCCTGAGTGGTTATTAATAATACGCGGTTGCCTTTATAGAATGTTCCCCACGGAGCCGGTTGGGCTCGGGCGAATGAACGGATTAATGCCGAAGCAACATCCATAAAGCGTCCGCGGAACATGGCGCCTGCTTCCAAGATATATTCGCGATCAGTACTCCATACGACACGCCATCCGGCTTTGTCTCCCCATTCGGTCAGCAAGGAACGTACGGAAGATCCTTCCGTGGCCAACCAATCTTCGACAGGGTCGGCCGGATCATACAATTCTTCCGTGCCGGAGAAAGAGGCGTCGTTATTTTCGGTGCTGTTGTTGTCCGACGCTTGAGCGTTTCGATTTTGAGCTTTATTCAAAGTGTCGGCATTGAAGGTCGTTTCTTTTGAGCTGTCATAGCTGTACAAGCCGTTTGTCCCCACTGATCCGGGAGCCGTGGCTGACAGATCTTCTCCTCTGTAACCGTAAGTGTTTTGTAAAACGTCCGGAGGTGTTCTTTGTCCGAATTTTCCTCCGCCGACAGGAGCCGTAAAATCGGGAGCGGATGATACTGTTCCGGCGGAAACGCCAGGCCAAGCTTGGTCGCTTTCAATGAATTGAGTGCATCCGTTCAGTAAAAAAACAGCGCTAAGCAGGCTGAGTATACTGATTTTTTTATGTGGACACGCCATAATAATCTCCAAATTAAAAATCAAAACGCTTCTTTAGGGTTATAATTAAAGCATTAAATTATTTAAAAAATCCTTTATAAAAGTAAAAACAAAGCAAAGACGGCTTTTTTCAGGATATTTTAAAAAGTAGCAGATTTTTGCAACGTTTTCAATCGGGCATACGCCGCGTTTACCATTGTCTGTAATAGATACGCTCTTTAATGCCGCCTTCTTCGGAAGTGTACTCCGTATATCCTTCTTCGGGCAGCACAATCATTCGCAAAACGATTGTATGGGGCGTGCGATCTGTTATGATGGGAATAATTTGCACGTCTTCCATGCCGACACCGGTTAAAATGCTGTGTATGATGGCAAAACGTTTTTCTTGAACTTCGAGATCGACAGAACTCATGCGCACTTCAACGGCGTTTTGAATGTCTTTTTTTGCTTTTTGTCCGAAAGCTTTGATCCATTTCACTGATTGAGCGGAAATTTCCGAACTTTCGGGTCTGAACGTCAAACGCATTTCTGTCGGAATAATTTCCTTTTGATACGTTTTTTCGGATAATTTGTTATCAGGCGGATTTTTTTTCAAAGAAACGGAATCCGGATTTATTTTCTGTTGTTTTTTTTCAGTTTCATTTTTGAGTGTTTCTTTTGCGTTGCCTTTTTCGACAGACGTTCCCGAACCAATGTTCGGCATGGCATTGTCCGTTTCATTTTTATTAAAGAATGAAAAAAACT
>CALXTY010000125.1 GCA_944391535.1 uncultured Alphaproteobacteria bacterium | reverse complement strand
AAATTTTCACCGTTCATACATTCGTAACTGGCGACAGTCCGACGTAAATCATGCATTCTCAAATTCAAAAGTCGGGCGCGTTTTTTGATTCTATCCCATACTTTTCGAGGCTCAGTCAGATGCTCTCGCGGATTAAGCGGACGGGGAAAAACCCACGGCGTCCCTCTGGATTGAAGCTTCAATTCTTTCAGCTTGATTGCCAACTGTTCAACCAACGGCACACGCAAAGACGTCCCGTTTTTGGTTCGGGCGATATACCAAATTCCTGTCTTGAAATCGACGTCTTCCCAACGCATCGACAGCACGTTCCCGCGTCTTTGCCCTGTAAAAAGCAAAGCATAAAAGAATGTCTTATATACAAGATCAGGCTCTTCCTCCAATGCGGAAAAGAGCCGTTGAATTTCATCGGGAGCAAGAAAACGGTCGCGAGGTTCGACATGGAACTTTTTGATTCCGGCTGTCGGATTGCGTCCGTCCCAACCCCATTGGATCGCTTTGTTATACATATGACGCAACATCGTCAGCGTCTGGTTCGCCGCAAAAATGCCGTGGTCTTTTTTGATTGAATTGAAGTGCATTTCTATCGTCCGCATATTCAATTCGGACAGGCGTTTGTTCTTCCATTGGACCAGATAGCGGCGATAAAGCCCCTTCGAATTATCAATGTTCCGCTTTGACGTTTTGGCGATGACGTGGCGTTCCATATATTCTTCGTAAAACTCTCCCAACGTAATTTCGTTTGACAGTTCATATTTTTCCTCGTTCGGATTAATACCGTTTTGAATTTTTTCCAAAAGGGAAAAAGCTTTCTTTCTTGCAAACTCCAAACTGACTTCGTCCGTTTTGCCGATGGTAACGCGGATATTCCGTCCCAGATATTTTTTACGGACGAAGTATGTCTTCTGACCGTTTTCGCTGATCCGGCAACCAAGATACGGGCAAAAAGAGTCATAAAATTCCAGTCGGGCTTTCCGATCGTTTTCCAGACTGCGAATGTATTTTTCGGTAAAGAGATGTTTCATTCCAACCTCCTTTGCGGGGACACCCATGGGGCACCACGCAAATAAATTTTGTTAAAACCAGATTAGCAAGAATGAAACTTGAAAATCAGCAACTTATTAAAAAACAAAAGAAAAACGAATAACAAACAACTTTTATAAATCCTCTGACAACATCGCCGGAAGCAACTCAAAATCTGTTGTCCTTCAAGACGTGCTGGTTCGATTCCGGCCAGGGGCACCATAAATTAAAGCCTTGAGTATTCAAGGCTTTTTTTTGTTTAAGAACGAAAACAATAAATTATCCAAGAAGACAGACTTTTTCAACTTTGTTTTGTATAAACAGTAACCGATATAGACCAAAATTAGATAATCCGTTTGTTGTTGTTCTATCGGACAGATCGCAGTTTTGTTATACAGAGTCAGCGTATCAACAACCAACTGACGATCTATTTTATACAGAGGAATAAAATCATTGCGGGTTGATGTTATACAGGCTCTCGCAAAATCGATCACTCCGTTCAGGATATGTTGTTTTGATGTTGTAATCAGCATATTTGAACCGCTGAGATCATTATGACAAAACGCTTTTTTGGTCACTGTGTCTATTTGATATTGATCCAAATCGATTTGATGATCGGTATATTGAGCCAAAGCTTCTTGAATTTCGGCATATTTAAAATCCGGTCGTTTCGTAAAGTCCCATTCATTGACGGTGTCGTTTTTCTGAGCTGCCTTTAAATCGCCAATATTCAAAGAATGTAATATGATAAAAAACTCCGCCAACTCTTGAGCCAACAATTTTTTTTGTTTGTTCGTTAGGTTTTTGTAAGACGTTGTAAAACGACTTTTCGGACGATTATCACATATTTTTCCTGAAAATTTTTCCAGATAAGAAAACGGATACTCCCCTTCTTCTAAAAAAAGACGATGAATTTTTTGATCATATCCTTCAGGAATCTGATGATAGATTTCATCAACGATCTGTTTTTCACATTTCATTTCATCAAAGACAGATTGTGTTTTGGGAAAACGAATAACAAAATGATCCGCCTGATAGGCAAAAGAACGAGAACCGCCGGGCAAGCGTCTTAAAATTTTAATTTTTTTAAGACCGCTCTCATTTAAAAGACTTGTTATAAAATCAATTTCTTCTTTTCCTGTCAGACATTTCATCTTTATGAATCACTTTTAAACGCTTTAAAACTCAGATGAAAAGTTGTCCCCTGCCCTAATACGCTTTCAACGGAAACCATACCGCCGCAATTTTCAATAATTGTCTTGACAATCGGCAAACCCAAACCCGTACCGATATTTTCTCCTTTAGATAAACTTTTTGAAAAAAAAGGTTCAAAAATACGAGACAGATTTTTTTCTTCTATCCCCATTCCCGTATCCTTGAAATCAACCTTTATTATATCATCCTCTTTAATAATGCTGATTGTCATTTTTCCGCCGTCTGACATTGCATGAAAAGCGTTTTGCATTAAATTAACGGTCATCATTCGCATTTCCGTATCAGAAGCCAAAATAACAGCAGGCTGATCCAACTCTTTTATTTCAATATCAATACCTGTTTTCTTTGCTTCATACTCCAATAAACAAGCTGTTTCGGAAATCACTTCGTTTAAATCAACCGGTTGATATTCTTTATCCGGTTTTCTCGACAGCTTCAGCAGTCGAGATGTCACATTGATACAAAAAAAGATTTGCTCGTTAACCAACTCAAGATAACGTTTCAAATCTTCTTGTTTCATTGGTTTTTTTTCGATTTTATCCAAAATATTTTCTAAAATCAAACGGACAGACCCCAAAGGATTGCGCATTTCATGAGCCACGGAACTGGCCAACATACCGACTGCCGACAATTTTTGTTGATGAGAAAATAAAATGGCCTTATCCAACGGACGAATTAATTCAATGATCCACATTTCTTGTTTGTTTTCAGATTGATGGTAAGAAGCCGCAGCTGATACTTCCATAAAACGTTCCCGTCCTTCTTTATCGATATAGCGCTGTATCAAATTAACCGAACGTGTCGGATCTTCTTTCAGCAACATTAACGGACACGGATTTTGCTCATTACGACAAGGAGACGCATACCCGCAGACTTTAAAACATTTTTTGCCAGATAAGTTAAAAACCTCCTCGTTCATTTTATCATAAGACAAATTAGTAAGAATTATATTATAATTTTCATCTAAAACGCGTATCCCGTCCGGAATTGTGTTGATTAAATTTTGTAAAAATTCTTTGTTTTCTTCAATATCCTGAATGGACTTTTCGATATTTTCAGCCATCTGATTAAAGTTACGCGCTAAAATATCCAATTCATCTTGTTTTGAAAAACGCGGCAAAACCGGAACGCGAAAGCTGAAATCTCCCGAAGAAATATGATGCGTCCCTTCCAACAGATTTTCGATCGGCCTCAAAATCCAACGTCTGACGATCAACCATAACAACTCTAAAATAAAAAAAACCAATAAAAAAGCCGCAAAAATAAAATAACCTAAAATCTTAACTTTTTTATCACGTTCATCGGCGCCCCTCATGTCTTGGAACAGTTCTTTGCGAATTGCCAAATGACGATCGTCCAAAGGTTTTAAATAAAAATTGTCGTTTTGATCATTCCATAGTTTGGTAATCGTATCGGTTTCAGGACTGTTCATTTCTTTATGCAATTCAGAAATCGCCTGACGTAAACGCATATTTTCGTCATATAGTTCATACAGAGCTTCTGCTTTTTTTCGGGTTAATGCCGATTCCTGATCCAGTTGGCGAACGTAACTGAGCATAAAAGTTGATAAAAACAATGAACAAATACCTGCGATGCTTAAAAAGAGAAACAGGAAAATTTTTGCATTCAAGCTAAGGAAAAAGTTATTTTTTTTCGGACCGTTCTTCATAAAAATCAACCTTATTAACAAAGCTGTTAGAATATATCATTTTTTTGAACATATTTCCATTGCCCCTGTTCTAATCCCCGCAATGTCAAATTTCCGATCGCAACACGCACCAAACGCAATGTCGGAAAACCGACTGCCGCGGTCATGTGACGGACTTGCCTGTTTTTACCTTCGTTCAACGTCAGACGGATCCATGATGTCGGTATGTTTTTACGAACACGGATCGGCGGATCGCGCGGCGGTAAATCAGGTTCGACAGACAAGATTTCCGCCTGACACGGTTTTGTTTTATAGTTCTGAATCACGATCCCTTTTCTTAATCTTTCAACGGCCTGATCCGTGATCGCTCCGTCCACTTGGGCCAAATACGTCCGCGGATGAGCAAAAACGGGATCCAACAGTTTCTTGATCATTTTGCCGTCATTTGTTAACAGCAACAACCCTTCGCTGTCGTGATCCAGTCGTCCTGCGGCATAGATATCCGGCGGCAAATTAAAACCGCTCAAGCCTTTATGACCGCCTTCGTCCGTAAATTGACTTAAGATCCCGTACGGTTTATAGAATGCGACATATTGAAACATTGACAGATCCCTTATACACTTCTGTTTTCAGAGTATTTATTTTTTTAACGAAAAGCAATGCGGCGATTAGATCTTTCTTTTTTTAACAGACCTACGCTTTTGGTCGCTCAGGAATTATTGGGCAAAGAAATCTTCTTTAAAGCTCAGAAAGCCATTATCACCGAAACCGAAGCCTATATCGGCGAAGACGATCCGGCGTGCCATGCCGCAAAAGGGAAAACAAAACGGACGGCGATCATGTACGGCAGAGCCGGATTTTCTTATGTTTATCTGATTTACGGCATGTATCACTGCTTAAATTTTGTAACGGAAGACGAGGGCTTTCCGGCGGCCGTTCTGATCAGAGCCGTTCAGATGAAAGGCGTTCCGAAACAAAAACTGAACGGTCCGGGGAAACTGTGCCGTTTTTTGGGAATCACGACAGAACATAACGGTATCGATCTGCTGGCATCAGACGATTTTTATGTATCCGATACAGGACTATGCCTGCCCTTTACGGCAACGCCGCGTATCGGCATATCTGCGGGACAGGAAAAGGAATGGCGTTTTCTGGCTCAGTTTTCCATAGAATAAATGTTGGGAATATTCTCGTGAGGCAATGAAACATATTCGCAAAACTGCCCCATCGCGCCGCAAGGTTCCGTATAAAAGAACGGCCCGCCGTTTTCAATGCTTTCGGATTCAATATAGTATTCCGCATATCCTAAGTTCATGACGTTTTCCTCGGCTACGTTCACACTGCC
>CALXTY010000124.1 GCA_944391535.1 uncultured Alphaproteobacteria bacterium | reverse complement strand
TTCAACCCGCTTGATTTTATTTTCTCGTCAATAATTTTCCGTTCCTGTTCCGACACGCGAAAGGAATAAGTAATCGGTCTTTTTCTATTTACTTTCTTTTCGATAATTTTTTCCTCCAAAATTTTTTATTAAGAATCAAGCCGAAATTTTCAAGGGCGGATTTACTTCGCCCGTTAAGAAAATTACGACAAAAGCAATCTCACGAAAAATTTGCGACGCAAATTTTTGTGAACAATTCATAGGGTATTAGGGGAAAGCATTTCCCCTAACGAGGCGAGCGGAACGCTCGGCAAGTGGCTTGCCACTTGCGTACCTCGCCATTGCGAAATTCGGCAGCCTGCTCCGCTTGTGTAACACACTACGGAACAGGCTGTTTTCGTCTGTTTTGCTTTCCGTTTTTTGTTGTTTGCTTGCCGTATTATGGCGGTCTGATCGTTCTTTGTTTGTTCATATCTTCCTCCTTATCTGATTTGTTTTTATCTTTACCCACGCCGAAAGGAGAGGGCTGCGATAACTAAAAAAACGTGCAAAAAAGTCGCTGACAGCTTTTCGCATATCACCGACCTTAACCGTATTTAGCAACTTCGTATTGCTCTATGGTGGTTAACCATTCTATTGTGATGCCGACTGTTGAATACGCTTTCGCGCCCCGACATCTAAAATTGTACGCAAATAAAACCCATAATCGCGCGTCCAAAAATGCGAGATAAAACAGGTTCAACTCCATAAAAAGAGTACAAAACCGTGATAGAGATACGTATTGTATCAATATCACGTTTTTTTCTTTTAATAAAAAAATATATTAGCGAAATTAGCAAAAAAAGCAAACCGACGCGGCAGGTCAACCATAGGTTGGGAAAAATTCAACCTTTAAGTTGACTGATTCGCCTAAAAAGTGGTTGAAAATGCTTAGAAACGGTAGTATACTTAAATCACAAAGATCAAAGGGGGATACACAATGAGTACACTGGGTTCACGTTTGCTGGAACTTCGCAAGCAAAAAGGATTTACGCAAGAACAACTTGCCGAAAAACTCAATGTCACCAATCAATCGGTTTCCAAATGGGAAAAGGACATCAACGCACCAGACATCACGCTACTTGTTGAGCTGGCGGACCTGTTAGAAACTTCGGTTGACTACCTGCTGGGAAGGGGCGAGAACAAACCTGTAGTCACTACTACACAAAAGAATATCGATCAGTTAGTGTTTAAAATAAGGATACAGTCCGCAAATAAAGATAAAGTCAACATCAATTTACCACTTAGCATTGTCAAATTATTTGCTAAAGACGGCGAACTTAAGATGCTAAAAGACAAAAATATTGACATCGACATCAATCAATTGATTGCATTAGTAGAACAAGGCATTGTTGGGGAACTGGTAGACATCGAGAGTGCCGGCGGTGACACAGTAAAAATTACCGTAGAATGATGAAGATAATAATTAAAGAAAATGGACGACCGATGGTGATCAGATTACCTAACTTCCTTTTGACAACTTCGCTTGGGAAAAATATGCTGAAAAACAAGTGCAATGTAAATCTTAACCGCAGTCAGTTGAAACAAATTGTTAAGGCTCTGAATCAGTTTAAGAAACAATGTAGCCTTCCTCTCGTGGAAGTGATATCAGAAGATTCCGAAGTTATAGTGCAGTGGTAGAATATATTGCAGCAAATAAAGCAACAATTCAACGTACATGCATAAAGGTAGCATTTTTATCTACTAAACCCACTTAAAAAAGCCTTTCATCGCACATCTTTTTCAAGCAAAGAGAAAGTCGGCTTTTTCGGAAAAATTGTACCACAAAAAAGCCCCTCATTGCCTGACGAAAAACAACAACCATATAAGGGCTTTACCGTTCAAAAATTTGTACGCTTACAAAGCCCATAATGGCTCGTCTTTCAGACGGCTCGGGTGCAGCGCAATACGCGCTGAAAACCTCGCGGGCAAATCCCGCTCTGCTGCGCAGAAAATTCTGCTCCCCCTCTGTAAGAGGAGAACTACGCCATACACATTTCAAAGTATGGCAAAAGAGTACAGGCGACATCTACACCTGTACTCTTTTATTATATCATATCTATTTCCGTTTGTCAATAAAATACAAACATTTGTTCGTATTTTATTAAAATTTTCTGCTTGCTCCGATTTTTTACCGATCTCTGCCGACCAAACGATCGAGAGAGCAATCAAGATAATCCGCCAAAATTCCCAAACTTGATAAAAGCGGTTCTCTGCCTTTACGCCATTTGGCAAAATATGAACTTTTGATTCTTGTATCCTTAAAAATTTTGTAAGTTGACTTTCCTCTTTCCTTTATCACCGTAGGCAGCCATTCCATAAAGGGAGGACACTCTTTGGGTACAAAATCTAAAACAACATCACTTCTGCCGCATAAGAAATCAAGCGAACAATTAAAGTAGTTCGCCACTTGTAACAGATTTGAATAGTATATATCTTTTTGAGGTAAACACCACCGACGAATAATTGTTGGTGCCACGCCCAACTTCTTACTTAATTTTTCGGCATTTAATCCGTTTTCCTGCATGAGTTCTATTAGCCTTTCGCTAAATCCTTTTAATACATCCATAATGTTCTCCTATAAAAATATTATAGTACTTTCTTGCCCGATTTGCTTGATTTCGGCACAGTAGGTATGATATAATTTAGAAAATCGGGCATACAAGTACGATATTATTGTAAGGAGATTATGCGATGAAGAAAATTGATTTGGATTTTGTGAAAGACGGGTACACGTCGGAACAAGAACTTTTTGCGTGGGAGTTGATGTGCGGAGATAAGTTTGAGGATTTTATAAAAACACCCAAGCAAAAACGAAAGGTCGAAGAATACACAAAGTATTTGGCAATCAGCATTGTGTTTCATTTCAGGAGAATTTTTCTACGTCTCATGGGAGACGGCGAATCCAGATTGAATGAAATCCTCGCCTGTTTGACCACGGAAGGAAAGAAACTCTGCGTAGTAGATGAATGGCTTATGGAAGCCATTGACCATATTCCCGATCAGGAATTAAAAACGATCAGTCTAAATCATTGGAATGATATAAAGAGCAAGTTTGACGCAAACGAATTTGATTTGACAAAATTATTTTAATAGAAAAGAGGTCGTTACAATGAAGAAGAAACACTATATAGACATGGAACTTGTGAAAAAATTGATGGAAGAAAAGAATATCGGCTTACAGACAATGGCAAACTCTGTCGGCTTGACGTCAAAGACGTTGAAAAAATATTTAGACGGAGCAGACCAAAGCCATTCAACGGTAAACTTGCTTTTTCGATTGGCAAAAGCATTGGATGTTCCGATGACGCACCTGATACATAAAGATTACACGATAATACAGAAAAAGAATTGACATTGATGTAAATATAGTGTAATATTAAAGGCGAAAATTGTATGTGAGGTGCTTTATGGCAAAAACAATCGTAGCCGAAAGAATGAAAACTTTAAGAGAAGGCATACACTTATCGCAAGCAAAGCTCGCTGCCAAGTTAGGCGTAGATCAGCCCGCCGTATTCCGATACGAAAATGGGCTGACCTTTCCTTCCTATGCAGTGTTAATACAATATGCCGACTTTTTCGATGTTTCGCTCGATTATTTGTTCGGAAGAACGGATAATCCACAAGGGAAATTATACGATTTTCAGCCCAAGATATTGGCTGATAACGCACAAATGCAGGAGTTCATCGAAATGTGTTTCGATCCGAACTCTCCTGCCAATGCAAAGCTGAAGGAGTCCATTTTGAAATTATTGCAGGAAAACCAAAAATAATTTTTATATATGACTATATCTGTCAAGTTTTATTATGACTATATCTGTCAAGTTTTATATGGTATAATACACACAAAGAGAAAAAGGGAGATAAAGGATGAAAGCTGTTATTTACGCCCGATATTCTTCGGACAATCAAACGGAAGCCTCTATCGAAGGACAGCTCCGCGAATGTATGGAATTTGCGGAACATACGGGCATAGACGTTATCGGCAATTATATAGACCGCGCACTTTCCGCAAAGACGGATAACCGCCCCGAATTTCAGCGAATGATCAAAGACAGCTATAAACACGCCTTTGACTGCATTATCGTCTGGAAATTAGACCGTTTTGCCCGAAACCGCTATGACAGCGCACATTATAAAACATTGCTCAAAAAGAACGGCGTAAAGGTTATATCCGCAAAGGAAACAATAGCAAACGGTTCGGAAGGAATCTTGCTTGAATCGGTTTTGGAAGGAATGGCAGAATATTATTCGGCGGAACTTGCCGAAAAAGTTGTGCGCGGAATGACAGAAAACGTCTTAAAGGGAAAAAACAACGGCGGGCAGGTAACATTCGGCTATGAAATCGATGAAAAAATGTATTTCCACCCCAACCCTACGACCGCACCGATCGTAAAAGAAATTTTTACCCGATATGCCGACGGAAAGACGATAAAGCAAATCACAGACTATCTGAACGAGAAAAACATACTGACGATCCGCGGCGGCAAAATGACGATCAACATTGTTCAGCGTATGCTGTCAAACCGCAGATACATTGGTGAGTACAAATTTCGTGATACAATCATCGAACACGGCATTCCTGCACTTATAGACGACGATTTATTTGAGCGCGTTCAAAAACGCCTTGCAAAAAACAAAAAAGCGCCTGCACGCCATAAGGCTGAGGACGACTACATTCTGACTTTGAAATTGTTTTGCGGTAAATGCGGAGCGCATATGTTTGGAGAGAGCGGCACGGGAACGTCGAGAACATACCGCTATTATAAATGCGCACGGGCAAAGAAAGGAAAACTGTGCGATAAAAAAGCCGTTCGCAAAGAATGGATGGAAGAAATCGCAATCCAAAAGGCTCTCGGAGTTTTGGAAAATGCGGAATTGGTCAATCTGCTTGTGGATAAATTATACGCTTTACAAGGCGAAGAAAATCCGAGATTGCCTCGTCTGAACGAGCAAATGGCAGATATAGAAAAACGCATCGAAAATATGCTTTCCGCAATCGAACAAGGAATTATAACAGACAGTACGAAAGACAGGCTTTCGCAGTTGGAAGCAAAGAAAAAAGAAATAGAAATCACAATCTTGCAGGAAAAGATAAAAAAGCCGTTTCTTACGAAAGAACAGATTTTATTCGGAATCGAAAAGTACAAAAAGTTAGATTTAACCACACAAGAAGGAAAACAGCGATTGATAGACGGTTTTATCAATGCGATCTA
>CALXTY010000123.1 GCA_944391535.1 uncultured Alphaproteobacteria bacterium | reverse complement strand
GATCAAACGGTCGATTTGGGCAAGCCGACTCAGTGGACGGGATATCTTAAAATTCCCGTTCGGGACGAAACCCGACGCATTACTGTTGCCGTCACGCCGGAAAAAACGGATTACAGACCGGGGCAGACGATGAAAGTCAATTTGTCGGCAAGCCTTTTTGACGACGAGCAGGAACCGATGGAAGCCGCTGTCGTCGTGATTGACGAAGCCGTCTTGGCGTTATTGTCAAACGGGGTGGAGGCGTATGATCCGTATGACGGCTTAAATAAGCTTGGAAATCTTGATGTCAGGACATACAGCTTGGTCGAACAGCTGATCGGCCGTCAAAAGATTGAAAAGAAAGGCGCCAATCAAGGCGGAGACGGCGGTTCCGATTTTGCGATACGCGACGTTTTCAAATTTGTCGGTTATTTTAATCCGTCATTGATGTTTGATAAAAACGGCAAAGCGTCTTTTGAAATGAAAATGCCCGACAATCTGACAGGTTGGCGGATCATCGTCGCGGCCGTTACCCCCGAAGATCGAGCCGGTATGGGGCAGGCGCGCGTTAATGTGACTCAACCTTTGGAAATCAGGCCGTTGTTGCCCAATCAGTTGCGCACGGGGGACGTTTTTTCCGCAGGCGTTTCCGTTTTAAACAGAACGAAGGAAAAAGCGAACGTCGAAGTGACGTTGGTTGCTTCGGGTGATTTGGACAAGCCTGTTTCCGAAAAAAAGAAAATCGAACTTAACGCGTATGAACGTCAAAACGTGTTTTTTGCGGATATGCGGGCGCGGTTAAGCCCTGCGGATCCGACGGGCGAAATCGTTTTGACGTTTACCGCCGATGACGGCACCAATCGGGACGCGGTGCAACAAAAACTGTCCGTGTTGAATTTAACGACGTTTGAAACGGCGGCGTTATACGGCAGCGCGCTTAATCAAAGCACGTCTTTCCCCGTTGATATTCCTTCGGGGATCAAAGCGTATGGCGGCCGGTTCGCTTTTTCCGTTTCGCCGAGCTTTTTAAACGCTTTGAAACCGACAATCGAATTGATGCGGGATTATCCTCATCCGTGTTGGGAACAAAAGCTCAGTCGGGCTGTCGCGGCGGCCGTTTACGCCGAAGAAGGAAAAGCGATTTCTTCCGATGAAATATGGGATAAAGCTCAAGATTTCGTCCGCCAAACGTTAAATCAAGCCGCTTCTTATCAGGCTGAAAACGGCGGCATGGCTTACTTTGTGCCGAATAACCTGTTTGTCAGTCCGTATTTGTCCGCTTATACGGCGTATGTTTTTGATTATCTTGAAGAAAAAGGATACGACGTCCCGCAACGGGTTCAGGCGAATTTGGCGCGGTATCTGGCGGATTTCTTTAAACGCACGGATCAAAGCCTGAATCCCGAAACGGCGTTGACGACGCGTTTGCTGTCCGCGGCTTTCCTGAAACGTCAAGGATTGATCTCGCAGTCGGATATCCGTGTTTTCGACCGTTCCGTCGCTTTGATGAGCGCTTTTGACAAAGCCTTGTATTTGCGGCTTCGTCCGAATCAAAACGCCGTGTTTGACGATTTGATGAACGAATCTTATCAAACGTCGGGCGCTTTGGTGTTCAAAGAAAATGAAGCTTCCGATTATGCTTTGTTGTCTTCGGCGGCGAAAACGACGTGTATGGCGTTAACGGCCGTTGCGGAGGTCGATCGGGATAAGGCGGAAGCTTTGATGCGGGGCGCTTTCACCTTGCGACGCAAAGACGGTTCTTGGATCAACACCCAAGCCAACGCTTTTTGTTTGATGGGATTGCAAAGCTACGCCGATCAAATGAACGATCCCGATGTCGATTTGCAAATTCAGGGCGTGTTTGATCAAAAGCCCGTTTTGTCGGCGTCGTTTAAAAGCAAGTCGGATCCGGCGGTTGACGGATCGGTCGTGATTACAGAGGATTTGGCGGGGCGTCAGACGACGGCCGAATTGAAAGCGACGGGACAAGGACGTTATTATTATTCGACCTTTTTGTCTTATCCCGCGGATCCGGCGGGCGGTGTCAACGCGGGATTGCAGGTGACGCGGCGGTTCTATGTCGAACGCGGCGGTTCGTTTGTTCCTGTCGATACGCAAACGGTTTTAAAACGCGGGGAAACGGTCAAAGTTTCTTTGATGGTGCAAAATCCCGTAACGCAGATGTTTGTCGCGTTAAGAGATCCCGTCGCCGGCGCGTTTGAACCCGTCAACACGTTGTTGGCGACGGCTTCCGCGTCCGATGCGGATCGGGCGTCTTCGGGCGGGGCGTTCTCGTTTAAAGACACGGGACACGCTTTTGTCGGGTTCTATGCCGAATACCTGCCGGCGGGAACGCACGAAGTGTCTTATGTGGCGCAAGTTGTGGCCGACGGCGTGTTTACGGCTTTCCCCGCGAAAGCCGAAGCCATGTATTCTCCGGAAGTCTTCGGATTGACGGCGGCAGATGTTGTTAAAGTCGCTCCGTAAGGAAAGAAAAAAGATTCTGATCACGGCGGCGGTGATTGTCATCGCCGCTGTCGCCGGTATCGGAATGAATATCGCGCGGTTGCCCGAAACCTTTGATCAGTTGACGGCTCGGGTCGACAAAGTGCAGTTTCTGGATCGTTCGGGAATTCCTTTAAACGCGTCTTATCGGAATTACTGGAACGTTCATGACGCCATGCGCTTGTACGACATGCCGCCGTTGCTGGTTAAGATGTTCGTTTTCGCCGAAGATAAAAATTTTTATTCGCATCACGGCGTCGATTGGTTCGCCAGATTGTCGGCTTTGGCGCAAAACGTCAAAGCGATGCGGATCGTTCGCGGAGCAAGCTCGATTACGGAACAGGTCGTGCGCATGATCGAACCGAGATCCAGAACCGTTTTTTCCAAAATCGTTGAAAGTGTCGACGCTCTTCGTTTGGAACGGCGCTTTTCCAAAAACGATATTTTGGAATTTTATTTAAATCAAGTGCCTTACGCCGCCAATCGTCGGGGCGTCAGGCAGGCGTCCTTATATTATTTTTCCAAAACCCCCGATCGGTTGAGCGTCAGGGAAATGGCGGCTTTGGTTGTTTTGGTGCGCGCCCCGAGCCTGTTCGATCTGTACGCAAAAAACGATCTGATTGATCGACGCATTGACAGGCAACTGAAAATATTCGCGCAACAAGGCCTTATCGGTGCGGAAGAATTATCCGCCGCTTTGAAAGAAAAAATCAATCTGTCCCGCGTCGAATTAACGGTTTCGGCGCCGCATTTTCTGGAATACGTCCGATCTTTGGATTTTCAGGCGGGCAGAGCGGTTGAAACGACTTTGGACGCTTTTTTGCAAAAAAAAGTGGCGGATCTGACCGAAAAACGGTTGCAAAGTCTGAAACATAAAAACGTTTCGAATGCCGCCGTCTTGGTCGTTGAACGCAAAACGGGAAACATCTTGGCGTGGGTCGTTGAAAGCACGGATAAAAACACCGCCGCCGTCAACGCCGTCTTGATCCCGCGACAACCCGCTTCGGCTCAAAAACCGTTGCTGTACGCGTTGGCGTTGACAAAAGGCATGACGGCCGCGACCGTGATTAAAGATGCGCCTTTTGCCAGAACCGTCGGTTCCGGAGTGCATCACTTCAAAAATTACAGCAGAACGTATTACGGCGATGTGACTTTGCGTCAGGCTTTGGGAAATTCCTTGAACATTCCCGCCCTTAAAACCATAGAATTCGTCGGTGTGCAAACTTATTTCGATTTTTTGCGCGAGTTGGGATTTTCTCATTTTGAACAAAAAGCCGATTTCTATCGCGAAGGACTGGCTTTGGGAAACGCGGAAGTGACTCTGCCGGAATTGATTCGGGCGTATCTGATGTTGGCAAACGCCGGCGTTCTTAAACCGCTTTACGCCTTTAAAGGACAGGAAGGCGAAGCCGAAAAAAGAGTTCTGCCCGAAACGGCGGCGACTTTGATCGGCAATATTTTGTCCGATCCTTTGGCGCGCCAATTGGAATTCGGCATAGACAGCGTTTTGAATTTTCCCGTTCAAACAGCCGTTAAAACCGGAACGTCAACGGATTACAGGGACGCGTGGGCAATCGGCTATAACGCCGATTTCGTCGCCGGCGTGTGGTTCGGCAATCTGACGTATGAACCGATGCTTGACGTCACCGGCGCTTCGGGTCCCGGTTTGCTGTTGCGATCGGTGTTCACGGAATTAAATAAAATTCAAAACAGCGGTGCGCTGTATTTGTCGCCCCGTCTTGAAAAAAGAATCATCGGCAACGTCAGCGAATATTTCGATCCCGATGTTGCGGAAACGTCTTTTTTCGACGGGGAAAAAATCGCTTTGTTGTCGCCCCAAAACGCCATTATGCTGGCTTTTGATCCCCGTGTCCCCGCCGAATATCAGGAATATCCGTTCACCGTTTCGTCGTTGCCCGAAAAGGCAAGCGTCTTGTGGTTCGTTGATGAAAAAAAGATCGCCGAAACTCAAGAGGACACTTTTTTCTGGCGTCTTGAAAAAGGAAGTCATACAGTACGCGCGCAAGTCGTTTTGGAAAACGGTGAAATAATCGATTTGCCGCGACATCGCATAACCGTTCAATAAAAGGAATGAAATGAAAAAAACCGAATTGCTTTTACCCGCAGGATCGCCCGAAGCCATGCAAACGGCTTTTCTGTACGGCGCCGATGCCGTGTATGCGGGCTTGCCGTCTTTGTCTTTGCGCGCCAATCAGGGGTTCGACGTCGATACGATTGAACAGGCGATCAGACAGGCTCACGAAAAAAACAAAAAGATTTATCTGACCTTGAATCTTTTTTCCAGAAACGACGATGTGGCGAAACTGGCCGACTTTGCCGATACGGTTAATCGTTTAAATCCCGACGGCTTGATCGTTTCCGATCCCGGCGTGTTTATGTTTATGAAAGAGCATTGTCCTTTAACGCCGTTGCACGTTTCGACCCAAGCCAATGTCGGATCGTATCTGACGGTTGATTTTTGGCGGTCTTTGGGGGCGAAGGTCTGTGTGCTGTCGCGGGAGACCTCTTTTCGGGAAATCTGCGAGATCAAACAAAAGATTCCCGACATGAAAATCGAAATGTTTGTTCACGGCGCGATGTGCATGAGTTATTCGGGGCGTTGTCTTTTGTCGGCTTTTATGACCGGACGCAGTGCCAATCGGGGCAAATGCGCGCACGCTTGCCGCTGGAAATACAAGCTCTATCTGGAAGAGGAGCAACGTCCCGGAGAATTTCTGCCGATCGAAGAAGATCATCGGGGGACGTATATCATGAATTCCAAAGATTTGTGCCTGATGCCGAAATTGGATCTGATTTTAAAGGCGGGGATCGATTTGTTAAAGATCGAAGGGAGCAACAAAACGCCGTATTATGTGGCGCAGACGGCGCGTGCGTTTCGCAAAGCGATTGACGACTGGTTTGATGATCCGCAATCGTGGCGGTTTGAAAAATATCAGGAACAGTTGGACACGTTGC
>CALXTY010000122.1 GCA_944391535.1 uncultured Alphaproteobacteria bacterium | reverse complement strand
TGTTAATTCTACAAGTTGAATTTAACACCCCAGAAAAAACCGACTTGGCAGAGTCGGTTCACCAGAGAGGTCAAGAAGTTATGGACATCAGAGCCGTCAGAATTAAGTGCATGATCCTTCGCAAAGGAATGACCTTAAAAAGCCTTTCATTAAAAGCCGGTTTATCAAGCCGTGCTTGTTCAAAAGCCCTGACTGCTCCGTTTCCTGCCGCGGAAGAAGCTATCGCCGAATTTTTAGGTATACCAGCCCAAAAACTTTGGCCGAGCCGTTTCAACACAGATGGAAGTCGTAAACGTTCAAGACACAATCAATATAAAGGGATTCGCATCTTTCGGCAATGTCAAAACGACAAAGCAGCTTAAACAAGGGAGAACAGTATGACCAAACACTCAATTATTCATGCCGCAAAAAAAGCAATAATCAATAAAAAGTTTGCTTTAAAAGAAATTGAAAATTTGATCGAAAAAATCAAAAAAGAACGTCTTTATTTGGAAACATTAAAAGCAAATAATACCGATCAAAATCTTTGTGACATTCGTGAATATGAAATCAATTGCAAAATTCGCGATTTGATAACCGTTTGTGAGTTTTTGCGTATTGAAGCAAATGAAGTGCTTTACGTTTTAGACGGAGAATAAGATAGCGATGTCAAAGAGATTCAAGGACACTAAAACGCTTGATTTATTTGAACAGGTTTATCCTGTCCGAAGACCGCCGGTGATCTCCCACACCGTTGACTTGAGCGGCAAGATCAAGCGTTTGGTGTCCTTGATTTTAAAAGAGAGCCCTAAAAGCAGAGAGCAACTAGCCGCCGAGATGTCGGAGGCTATGGATTGCCCGTCTTTTAGTAAAGCGATGCTTGATAATTATTCCAGCGAAGCCAATGAGCTCCATCAAATTCCTTTATATCGCGTCATCATCCTCGTCCGTGTAGCTGATGCGTCATGGGCATGGGACGAACTTTTAAAAGATGAAGGTTTTACTGTTTTATTCGGTGAAGAGGCATTACTGGCAGAACGCGGACGCGTTGCACAACAAATTGAAGAACTGAAAAAGTATCAAAAAGAATTGATGGAAGCTTCTCCAGTTAAAATACGGAGACGATCATGAAAGAATGGTTTTCTGCTAAAGAACTGGCTGAATTTAATTTGCCGACACTTCCAAATACAGAACGCGGAGTGCAAACGAAAGCTGCTCGCGAAAACTGGCTATCTCGTCCCCGATGCGGTCGCGGAGGCGGCAAAGAATATAACGTATCAAGTTTACCCGCCAAAGCCAAAGAAGAACTGGCGCGCCGTTCATTAGCAAACGTTCCGGAACGCCGGTCAAAGGCCGTGATAGAACGTCCCGATGACGCTGATCTATCCGAAGCAAAAGCATGGCAGCGTGAAACGGCGGAAGCGCGAGCCGCTATTTTAGATGCGATTGATAATTTGGCAGTAACGTGCGGAAAAAATAATGCGATTAAAGCCGTTTTAAACGGCCTTAAAAATGGTACGTTGGAACCGTCTTTTGTCGAACTGATCCGCAAAGCAAACGCAAAGACCGGCGGGACGGTTAAACTGTCCCGCGCCAGCTTGTTTAACTGGTACAAACTGCGTGAAACGGCAGGCTTAAAAGGGTTGATGCCCACCCCTGCAAAAGATGAACAGATCATTGCTCCTCAATGGTTTGAAGCCTTTGCCCGTTTGTATTTCAGACCGCAAAAACCATCTTTGATGTCTTGTATTGAAATAATGCAGGAAAATCTGCCGCATCTGGCTCCCAGTTACAGACAGGCTAAGTTTTATCTTGAAAAAATCGGAAAATTGTTGGCAAACAAAGGGCGCGTCGGGGCGCGTGAGGGTAAAGCTTTTCGGGCTTACGTTTCCCGTGACGTATCGCATTTATGGCCGGGGGCGATTTATTGCGCCGACGGACATACGTTTGATGCTGAAATCGCACACCCGATCCACGGCAAGCCGTTCCGTCCCGAAGTCACGACGATTATTGACGTCTATACCAGAAAAGCCGTCGGGTTCAGTTTGAACATCGTCGAATCGACCGCATCCGTTATGGACAGCTTGATCCATGCAGTTACGACAAACGGTATTCCGGACGTGTTTTATGTCGATAACGGCAATGGTTTTAATAATACAACGGTTGATATGTTCTGCGCCCGCTTAGGCATCACGAAAAAGAACAGCATTGCCTATAATTCCCAAGCGCGCGGCGTGATTGAGCGTTTGCATCAGACGATTTGGGTCAAAGCGGCGAAAATTCTCCCGACTTACATGGGCAAACTGATGGATCCGGAAGCCAAACAAAAAGTTTTTCACATCAACCGCCGTGAAGTCAAACAAGACGGGCGCAGTCGACTTCTTCCCGATTGGCGGGGATTTGTGGCTTATTGTGAACGGTGTTTTGCCGCTTATAACGACCACCCGCATTCTTTCCTGCCAGTTATTATTGATTCTGAAACGGGCAAAAAACGTCACATGACGCCGAACGAAGCATGGGAAGCCGGCAATCCTGAATTTCCAGATTACCGTCCTGACGTGCTAACGCCGGCAGAAACAGATGATTTATCGCGTCCTTACGTTATCCGCAAATGTTCGCGCTGTTTGGTCAGTCTGTTTAATAACGTGTACGGATCGCATCTGCTGACGCATTATCACGACGAACAAGTTGCCGTCGGGTTTGACATTCATGATGCATCAAAGGTGTGGGTGCGGGAATGGGACGGCAAGCTTCCGGGACGTTTGATTTGCGTCGCTCGTTTTGAAGAAAACAAGCGTGCCTTTATGCCCGTATCTTATGATGAAAAGAAGAAATTACAACGAGCACAAGGACGGCTCGCTCGTCTTGATGAACAGCAAAAAGAAGTCTTGGAAGAATTAGGAAACAGATATTTGCCCGCTCCCGAAGCCGCGCCCGTGACGGCAGAAGAAGCCGCCAAAAACGAAGAGTTTTTAAAGGAATTTGAGGCTGAACAGAACGCTCAGCCCGTTGCCGATATTGACACGCCTGCGGCTCGGTTCCGCAAAGCCATCGCTATCGGTCAACAAATCAAAAACGGAGAAAGCATTTCTGCCGAAGACCGCCGTTGGTTCACCGAATATTCTAAATCGCCCGAGTACATTCAGCGCATGGATTTTGCGCAGGATTTCGGAATGGAAGCGGCTCTGACGGCATAAAAAACGGCGGCGTCCTTTCGGACAACCGCCACCACACAACAAAGGAAGAATGACAAAAATGAATGAAACTGTCAAGAATACAATCGCCCCGTTACGTAACGTGGCACTTTTGAACGAACTGGTATACCGCGTTAAAAACCGCGATTACGGTCTGCCCGGCATGGCGACCTTTTACGGGTTTTCCGGATACGGAAAGACGTTCGCGGCGATTTACGCGGCGAACAAACACAAAGCCTATCACGTCCAAGTCAAAAGCGTTTGGACGCCGAAAAAGCTCTGCGCTTCGATTTTGGGAGAAATGGGCATTCAGCCCGCTTACACAATTCCCGACATGATGGATCAGATCGGCGAAGAACTCTCGCTTTCCCAGCGTCCTTTAATCATAGATGAAGCGGATTTCTTGGTTCAAAAGCGTATGATCGAAGTTGTCCGCGATATTTACGAAAGTTCGCAGGCCACAATCATTTTGATCGGCGAAGAAGCAATGCCGGTAAAGCTTCAAAAATGGGAACGCGTCCACGGGCGTATGCTTGACTGGGTGGCGGCACAGCCCGCGTCCATTGATGACGTAAAACATCTGGCAAAACTTTATGCAAACGGCGTTACAGTAGAGCAGGATTTATGTGAAAAAATCTTAAAAGAAAGTGCGGGATCCGTCCGCCGCGTTTGCGTCAACCTTGACCGCGTGCGCGAATTTGCAACGACAAAAGGTTTAAAAACAGTCGGTTCGGCTGATTATCAGCGCGACTTCTTTACAGGCGTGCCTCCGATGGCGCGGAAAGCGGGGCTGTGATGGCAAATAAACCAATACACCTGCGCATGAAAGCTAAAAATCCAAGCGGTCGCCAAGCAATGTGGGAAGCGATCAGGTCAAATAAAGACGGATTTACTTTAACCGGTTTGACAAACAGTTTCAGCGATTTAAAGCGGGAAACTCTAAGAACGTATCTCCGCGCTCTTGTCGCTGGCGGGTATGTTGTTAAAGCGACGGAAGGCGATGTAAAAACACCGACGATTTTCAAATTGGCAAAAGACGTCGGAGTAAATGCCCCGAACGTGAATTCCAAAGGAGAACTTTCAAAATTAGGAAACGGAACGCAACAGATGTGGCACGCCATGCGCATTTTAAAAAAGTTCAGCTATACGGATTTATCTGTTACGGCGTCAACCGAAGAAACGCCGGTTTCGATATTAACGGCAAAAGCCTATGCGAAAACTTTGTGTAAGGCAGGATACCTGCGCCGGGAAAAAGACGGTCTTTATTGTTTCATCGCTTCACGTTACACGGGGCCGCGCGCTCCGATGATCCAGCGATTAAAAACCGTATTCGATCCGAATTTGCAAAAGATCGTCTGGCAACAGGAGGCAAGCGATGACTGATTGGATTTCCGAATTAAAAGCCGAATGCGCCAAGACTTCCCAAGCCAAAGTCGCCAAAGAAATGGGATATTCCGCCGCCACAATCAGCCTTGTTTTAAAAGGACGGTATGCCGGTGATTTAAGTGCCGTTGAACGCACGTTTAACGGATGCTTTAAAAACGCTTTGCTGATTTGTCCCGTCTTAGGCGAACTTTCTGTTGACCGTTGCATTCGTTACCAAAAACAAAAATTTTCCGCCGTTAATCCGCAACGCGTGGCTCTTTATAAAGCCTGCCGCAACGGCTGTCCTCACTTTAAAAAAGGAGAATGAAATGCCTTTAAACTCCACCTTATCCCAACAGATTTTCGGCGTAATTTCCACGTTGACCCGTGAATACGGAAAAGAACCGCAGGGATTTATTCCGCCGTCAATCATGGACAGAGAAATCAAAAAGCTGATCCGCATCAAAAACGAAGTCGCCGCTTTGGAAAAAGAACTTTCCGATAAATCAGGTTTGTCCAAAGAAACCGTCGCGGTCGCCGTTCGCCTGCGTCATCTGGGCGTTGTGCCGGGAACGGCATATGGCAAGGAAAACGACAATGACGACCTTCCGCCGGCAGCTTAGATTTTTGATTTTTTTACTGACTTACAAACCACCCATCAGAGAAAGGAAATAAAATGGAAAAAGAAACGAAAATCCCAGAAGGATACATGAAAGACGCGGCGGGACGCCTTGTCCCTATCGATATTGTCAAACCGACCGAAAAACTGGAAGACCAGATGGTCAAGAAAATCATGGATTACGCCAGCGCGTTGTCCGACCAGATCTCGCGGTTTAAGGGACACACCGGCGACGATATTGCCGCTTACCTGTCGTTAATCGACGAAAAGTACGGCGTCAAAAAAGGCGGCAGAAAAGGAAACATGACGTTTCAGACGTATGACGG
>CALXTY010000121.1 GCA_944391535.1 uncultured Alphaproteobacteria bacterium | reverse complement strand
ACATGTCGGATAAAACGCTGACACAACTTTGCCAAACCGCCGGATGCGCCGCTAAAATCGGCCCCGGCGTGTTGGCCGAAGTCGTTAAAAACCTGCCCCGTTATGAAAATAAAAACCTGTTGCTGGGCTTTGACACCAGTGACGATGCCTGCGTCTATGACTTAGGTGACGGGAGATACCTCATCGAAACCATCGACTTTTTCCCGCCGATGGTTGACGACCCTTACGTCTTCGGACAAATTGCCGCCGCAAACGCGTTAAGCGATGTTTACGCCATGGGCGGAAAGCCCTTTTTGGCGATGAATCTGTTGTGCTTTCCGACCTGTCTGGAATTGGAACGCGTCAAAGCGATCCTGCAAGGCGGACACGACAAAGCCGTTGAAGCCAAAACCGTTATCGCGGGCGGTCATACGATTGACGACTTTACGCCGAAATACGGCTTATCCGTTTCCGGATTTGCCACGCCGGATTCTTTGCTGACCAACGCGGGCGCAAAAGAAGGCGATGTTCTGGTTTTAACCAAACCTCTTGGCACAGGGATTTTGACAACGGCTTTAAAAGCGGAAATGTTGGAAGACAAAGACTATCAGGCTTTGATCAAATCCATGACAAAGCTGAACAATATCGACTTGAGCGGCATTGAAGTGCACGCGTGCACGGACGTTACGGGCTTTTCTTTGATGGGGCACGGACGCGAAATGGCGGACGGCGCCAACGTCACAATCGAAATCTTTGCCGAACGCGTCCCGCAGTTTGACGCGGCATTGAACTTCGCGCGCATGGGAATGATCCCCGCCGGAGCTTATCGCAATCGGGACTTTTTAAAAGACAAAGTCGTTTGCGATGAAATGCCCCTTGAATTAACGGACGTTTTGTTCGACCCGCAAACCAGCGGAGGGTTACTGATCGCGCTTCCCGAAAAAGAAGCGACAAAGATCGACGCACCGGTGATCGGACAAGTCTTGCCGCGCGGGCAAAAAAGCATTCACGTAAGGAAAACGGCATGATCGACAATTTAATCATTATCCGCGGCAGCGGCGATATCGCTTCGGGAACCATTCATCGTTTAGTTAAATGCGGCTTTCCCGTTTTGGCTTTGGAAACCGGGCGCCCTTCGTCCATTCGCCGGCACATCGCTTTTTCGGAAGCCGTCTATGACGGTACGGCAACGGTTGAAGACGTCACCGCGGAATTGGTTAAAAATGTCGATGAGGCTTTAGCGTGTATGCGGCGCGGCAATCCGGCCATCATGATCGATCCGAAGGCTGAAGTTTTATCAAAACTGCAGCCTTTGGCGGTTGTTGACGCCATTTTGGCCAAGCGCAACATCGGAACGCATCGGGATATGGCGCCGATTACGATTGCTTTAGGGCCGGGGTTCAGCGCGCCCGAAGACGTTGACGCCGTCATTGAAACAATGCGCGGCCATGATCTGGGGCGCATTATCACAAACGGCAGCGCTTTGCCGAACACCGGCGTTCCGGGAATTATCGGCGGTTACGGCATTGAACGGGTAAACTTTGCCCCGTGTGCCGGAACGTTGCGCAACGTGCGTAAAATCTCGGACTATGTCGAAGCCGGAGAAACGATCGCCACGATTGACGATACGCCCGTAACGGCTCAGATCTCGGGGATTATCCGCGGTTTGATCCGTGACGGTTTTCAGGTCACGAAAGGATTTAAAATCGCCGATGTCGATCCGCGCAAAGAACAAAAGAAAAATTGCTTTACCATTTCGGATAAAGCCCGTTGCATTGCGGGTTCCGTTTTAGAAGCAATCCTTTATCTGCGCCGGATCAAAGGGATTTAGCCGTCAGCTTTTCATATTCTTCCACAGACAGATCCTGTTGATAGAACAGCCGATAAAAGCGTTTTGTTTCTTCGTATAAATCATATTTCGCCTTTTCCGGATACAGGACTTTTGCCAGCCAGAGCAGTCCCAGAAAACGGTTCACGGCCGGCGGAGACGTTACCCAGCTGTACGGCCGATCGGGCACTTGATAGATCTTTTTTGCTTTAACGGCCGGCACGGCTTGCCAGACCGGATTTTTTAAAACAGCGTTATAAGCCGCTCTGTCGGCAATGATATATTCCGGATTCCAATTCAAGATCTGTTCCAGATTGGTTTCATTGCCTCCGCCCGTTGTTAATACAACGGGAAACAGAGCAACATTATCGCCCATCAGGTCAATCACTTGTCCGTGAAAGCTCCCCTTGCCCAAAACGGACAGGCCTTTATTGCCGCTGATATATAAAACGCGTTTTTTGGTTCCGACTTCGGAAAGGATCTTTAAAATCCTGTCGTACACTTCCTGCGTATACGCGGCGAACTCCGCCCCTTTTTGTTCCAGATTCAATAACTCGCCCAACAATAAATAAGACTTTGAGGTGTTCTTCAAAGACGAATCAATATGAACGGTTTGCACGCCCAAACGTTTTTCCATATTATTCATATCCGATTCTATTTTTTCTTTGGATTCGCCGATATCGACAAACAGTTGCGGATTGATCACGGCCAGTTCTTCGAGATTCAGGCTGGCAGAACCATAGAGCTGTCCGACAACTTTTTTATGTCGATCCGCCGGACTTAAATGAGCCTTTTGAGATTCCCTGTTTGACAAAGCGACCACCTTTTGCGGCGCAAATGTCATCAACGTCATCTGCGCGATCGGCCCCGAAGGCACGACACGGTCTATTTTTTCGGGAATTTCCAAAGTCCTGCCGGCGGAATCGGTAAACGTCCGCGCATGAACGGAAGAGCAAAACAATAAAACGGACAGAAAAAAAAGCTTATTTTTCATCGAAACGTTCCGCCCGCACCTGAATCATCTGCGCCACAATGCTGACCGCGATTTCGGCGGGTGTTTCCGCTTTAATCGGCAGGCCGACCGGCGTAATAACGCGGTCAATGTCTTTTTGAGAAAAACCGTCTTCGGCCAGCCGTTCGCACAGACGTTTGTATTTTGCCGCGCTGCCGATGACGCCGACATAACAGGCCGGCGTTTTTAACACCTGAACCTGCAAGATATAATCGTTTTGATGGCCGCGCGTCATAATCAAAACAAAGTCGTTTTCCGTAATATGGATTTCCTTTTCGATCTGATCGAAACCGCCGAGAATGATTCTTTCGGCGTCCGGGAACAGCTCGGGGGAAGCGAATTGTTCGCGTTCCTCATACAGCGTGTAGCGGAAACCCACCGAATGCAACAACGGCGCAACGGCCTGAGCCACATGTCCGCCGCCGAACAAATAAACTTGTCCCGCCAAAGAAATCGGTTCGGCATAAAGTCTGGAGCCGTCTTTGTTTTTATTTTGCTTTGCCTTGCGCATCAGCAACGGCTTAAATTCTTCACCGCCCTCAATACTTTCAAATCCGTCTTCGGGCGTATAGAATCCCATTTCCCATTTAAAATCGGAAGAAATACGCGCGACAATCCAAGCGTCTTCATGCTTATTGATCAGCGCCAAAGCCCGATCACAAAAATCAATGGCGCTTTGATCCATATATTGAAACAAAATCGTCACGTTCCCGCCGCATATCATACCGATATCGGCGACTTCGTTCGGGCAAAGCCGGTAATCCTGAATAAAGTTCTCTTTTGTCTTCAACAGTTCTTTGGCTTTGATCTCCGTTTCATATTCGACCCGTCCGCCGCCGACCGTCCCGATCGTTTTCGATTGTTCGCCGACCAACATATGCGCCCCTTTGCCGCGCGGGCAGGAACCGCTGTTATCGATGACCGTGCATAAAACCGCTTTTTCGCCTTTTTCCAATTCGGCTTTCAATGTTTCCAAAATATGTTTCATTTTTATTCCTTTTATAAAACAAAGGCGGAACGGACAACCGCTCCGCCTTTTATTTAGTCAGATCAGAACTTCGTTGACAAGGTCAAAAAGAAGTTTCTGCCTTCGGACGGATAACCGTCGGACAATTCATAATCTTCATCAAAGATGTTCGCCGCTCCGATTTCAATATCCAGATTCTTCATCGGACTATAAACAAACTTCAGATCCGCCGTCATAAATCCGGACGACTTCACCGCGTCCGCCGGAGCCACCGCCCCGGATTCCGCCGGAGAACCGCCCGCCGGAGAATAACGCGAAGAATAAGCCGTAATCACCGGAACAACCTTCAAACTTTCCGTAATGCCGATATCCGCATACAAATTGAATTTATGCTTCGGCACGTTCGTCAAAACCGATAACAACGGATTGTCTTTGAGTTTTTTGCGCAAATACGTATAGCCCAACCCGACCGAAACATCATCGCTGAACTGATATCCCATCGCCAATTCCAAACCGTAAGATCTGGCTTTCCCGACATTTTGAACCTGATATTTAATCTTCGGTTTTCCAGAAACGGTATGAGACACCGCCATTAAAGCGTCTTCAATATCGTTATAGAAAATATTGCTTTCCACTTTAAACCGATCGGCAAACGTGTCGGTAAAACCGATTTCATAATTGATCGCCTTTTCAGATTCCAACATCGGATTGACTTTATAGCTTTTTTGACGTGTTGAAAAACGCTCTTTTTGTGTTGCAAAACGGTTTTTCTTCGCAACACCCGCATAAACCGTTCCCGTATCGCTGTAACGATGACGCAATGCCACCATCGGATTAAAAGAATCGTCATCTTTCCGATAATCAAGATCATCTAAGTCCTCATTGTTTTTCGGAGCTTTCGTTTCCAACCAATCATAGCTGGCACCGATAATCAAATCCGTATTTACAGTCAGATGAACGGTATCTTCCAACGCAACGGAATAAGTGTCATCGACATAACGTTCCCACGGATCTTTTGTATATAGTGCGCGTTTCGTATGAACGTCGCGACGATAATGGAAAGCCGCCTTTAACGTGTTGTAGCTGTTTAAATCAAATCCTCCTTCGATATTCGCCCCGAAATCATAGTCTTGATAATCATCAACATTATATTTTAATGTTGACAAAGACGGAGAATCATACATGTAAAAATGATTTGAATATTCGTCATAGAACGCTCGCGTCTTAACATATCCCGTTTCACCGATCGCCGTATTTGTCAACGTATAAATTCCCCAGTGATCATACGGATCAAAACGGCGGTATGTAGTTGAAGTTTCAGGAATGCCATCATAGTAGGGAACGCCCATAATGGCGTGCTGATAGTTGTACGCGATCACGTATTCGTCCGTTTCGTTCGGCGTATAGCCCAGTTTAAAGTTAAACTTGTAGTCTTTAGAATCCGAATTTTCACGATATCCGCCGTCTTCGGCGCCGCCTGCGACAGGAGTATAATCGCGGGATACCTTCCAATGATCAATGTCATTGTATGTGCCGCCCGTTTGCAAATACCAGTTTCCTTGATTAGTTCCCAAGTTAAAGCTGTTTTGAATACCGTTATATTTTCCGTCATTATCGAATTTGGCTCTGATTGTCAGATTGCCTTCGATTTCTTTTGTCGGACGCTTTGTCACCAAGTTGATCACACCGCCCAAAGTGTTCGGTCCGTTTAAAACGGAGCTGATTCCTTTGGCGACCTGAATTTCGGACAAATCATTCGTCAAATAACGTTGCATATCGGGATCGTTGTCATACGGCAAC
>CALXTY010000120.1 GCA_944391535.1 uncultured Alphaproteobacteria bacterium | reverse complement strand
CTCTTTCCCTACACGACGCTCTTCCGATCTCAAGGATCGCTTGGGCTCTTTGGCCGATGCCAATGAGGTGGAAGAGGATATCGGTCCGGCGCCGGACGGTTTTGAGGCTCCTGAGACGCAATCACCGGCTCAGGTTCAGCCGACGCAACCCAGGCCGGCGGGATCACCGGTGATGAAGGTTCCGCAAAAAAGACCGGTCAAGATGGTTCAACAAGCAAAGATGCCGATCAAGCGACCGGTTTCGTCGGGTTAGGAAAAGGGAAGACAGATTAATGTTGCTTCGACTTTTAAAAAGATATGTTTTATTCAGTGGCGTAATATTTTTTTCTGCCGTGTTGGCATCATGTCAAGGCGACATCAGGGCGGGACGTCCCATGGTTCAGATGGTTCGACCGACTTCTTTGCCGACAGAGCCGAAAACGACCCGATCTGCGGAGATGGTTAGTTTGGAATCCCCGATGCGTTGTACGGTTCACGAAACGCAGCAAAATATTATGACGGTTATTCCTTTTAAACAGGAGGCCTTTAAGTTATATCGAGCGGATAAGAGCGATCCATTGCCCCGATATGAAGTGACAGGTTTTTCTTTTGACGGCGAGACGACGGAACGTGTTTTTTTCAAGTTGCTTAAAGAGGCGAAGATCAAGGTCGTTGGCGAGGGCGGTCCTTTTCCGGAATTGGCGGCTGAAAATATAACAGGGGAACTTTCGGAAGTCATGAATATGATAGCGGATGCGTCAGATGTTTATTACCGATATAACGATCAGCAGAAAGTCTTAATTGTCAGTCGGGAAGTGAATTGGAATTTTTCGATTCCCGACAAACGCGAAGTTATGATTGCCGTTTTGGATTCGTTGCGCGGCGCGGGTATTCATGATTTGGTTGTGAACTGGGAAGAAAGCGTCATTTCCTTTAAGGGGGACAAGACGATAGAAGATAAGGTTAGGAAATTAATAGAGCTTTTTGATACCGAGCCGAAATTAATCGTTTTTGACGTTCAGGTTTTACGGGTGAAACCATATGGTGTGTCCAAGGAAATTGTATGGCAGGAACTGGTTGATATTTTTGGCGCCGACAGAATTAAATTTATGCTCAAAGGTGTACTGGGGCGGGCGTTGGTGACGGATTACGATATTAATCCGAAGAGTTTGCGTAATTTTTTGAATGCCCGCGGTTCGGTGACACAGGTTTCCGAAGGTATGTTTATAGCGGCGAACAAATGGCGAGCACGTTTTGACGTTGGTCGATGCGGCTATATGTCGATGCCGGAAGCGCAATTATCCATTATGGCGCAGACGGAATTATACGATGAACGTCGTATGAATACATCTGTCACATTGGATTCGGATCAAGGCGAAATCACTTCTTTTACGGCGAAGAGCCGGTTGGGAGACAATATTGTATTGATAGGTATCCCGTCATCATCGTTCAGCGATTCTCTGAACGGGTATGAAACGGTGGTGATATTGACACCCAGCGTTATCAAACTGGTTAAAGAATTTAATTAAGGGAGAGAAGAATGGCAGATCAACAACGTCCACCTTATCCTCCGGCTCCGCCGTATCCGGCGCAAAGTACACCGACGCCGCCGATGCCGCCGATGCCGCCGCGTCCGGTAGTTTCTCCGGCAGGAATGCCTCATGTTTCTGGTATGAAAATGCCGGCGGGAGTAAAACTGCCGCCGCGTCCGATGGGATATCCGATGCCCGCGGGAATGAAGATGCCGCCGCGTCCGATGGGGCATCCTATGCCTGTGGCCGGGAATGCGCCTCCTTCCGTAAATATGCCCGTGGCGCCGCTTGCTGTGCCGGAACCAGTTGTTCCCGTTTTAGGGACAGAAGATTTAAAAGCGGATGAAGATGATGTAGACGCTTTGTGGGGATCGGATTCGGATCAAGAACCGGAAGAAGAGTTAATTTCCGCCGATCAGCCGGAGGTTGATGAAAATGGTTTTATAAATGATTTGCTTCCGGAAGAGCCGGAACCCGAACAGGAAGGTGAAATTCAAGAAGAATCTGTGTTCGAGCCCAGTCCGTATGAACATAACATGGCTTCTGATTTGGGATTGCCGCCGGCTTTTATCAAGACGAAAGTGTTGTTGCCATTGTTTTTATTTTTCTTGATTTGCGGGGGAACGATCGGTTTTTTTGTCAGTGCGATGCAGAATCGTTCCGCGACTGAAATGCCGGGGGTCGTGAACAATGCTGAAATTCCCAAAGGCAGACCACGTTGCGGGATAGCGCAAAAAGGACAAGGGTGCGTGTTGTATTTAATGAATGCGCAACGTCGCGAAGTGGAAGCGAAGGATTTTTTTGGAATGGCTTCTGAAATTTTGAGCATTCCGAAATTTCAAATAGAAACGGCGAATATACGTTACGCAACGATGCGCATTCCGCCCGGATATATCGCTTTGTTGAATATTCCGCCGATGTAGGGCTTTTCCAGACTTTATAACAAATATTTGCGAAAAAAGATAAGAATTTGGGGGGTGACATCTTGGTTTTCACCCCCCTTAACTATATAATAAATAATAATTTTCATTGTTTGTACGTTTTTTTTATTTTTTGTCAAAAAAATTGAAAAATTTTTGAAAAAGTGTTTGCAAAAAGTAAAAAGATAGGTGTAATATAATGTTAACAGACTTAAAGGGATAAAGTCTTAGATGAAGGAGAAAAGCTATGGCGTTACGTTGGAAAGATTATTGTGAAATCGCAGATGCGTTAAATGAAGCTTATCCTGATCATGCTTTGACAGATATGAAAGATGAAGAATTGATTCGTCTGGTAAAAACCCTTTCCGATTTTGACGACCCTTCCGATCCTGACGAAACGGTTTTGGGCGCGATTTGGAATCGTTGGGTGTATGTCGCTTATCCCGAAGGTTAATGAGAAATTTTTAAGATAGAAAGGTACAGTTATGGCTGAAAAAAGAACAGAGTTCGAATCTCTCGGCGGTAATAACTTGGACGGTATCGGCGGCAACGCGAAAAAGATTACCTATACGGCCGAAGACGGGAGCAAGAAGTCGATACAAATCGACTGTGGTATGAAGTTTTCCGATAAGGCCGTAACGGGTGTTGATAACTATATCGCTCCATTGGAATGTGATGATTTGTTGATCACGCATGCCCATGCCGACCATATCGCGGGAATTATTCATCATATCCAGATGAATCCTGAAAAGCCGTTGAATATCTACGCCGATAAATTTACGCATCAATTCATGTTTGCGGAAATGACCAAGCAGGGCTTGCCTTTGGATAAGATGCCGAAGTTCCATGATGTCAAAGACGGCGAAAAATTTATGGTTAACGGCTTTGAAGTCGAACCCGTTCCCGTGACGCATTCGGCTCCCGGCGCGATAGCGTTTGTGATCGAATCTCCTGACGGTACGCGCATGATGGATATGGGTGATTTTAAAACAACGCCTGTTGAATTGGGAAAAGGTTGGGAAGATCAGCGTATTGCCGAAGTTTTTGCTAAAGGCATCGACGTTTGTTTCTGTGATTCGACGTCAACGACATCTAAAGAAGTCACTCCGTCTTATGAAGCCGTAACCAAAGGCTTTAAAAAGATTTTGTATGACAACCCCAATGCGCAAATGATGGTCGGAACGATTGCGCGTTCCGCTCAACAAATGATGGCGGACGTGATCGCGGTCGCCGAATATGCCAAAGAAACAGGGACAAAACCCCGCACGTTTATTTTAGACGGCGCTTCATTGGTTCAGGTGAATAATTGTTTGAATAAATCTGATATGAATATGAGCAAAGTCTGCTTTGAACGCACGGGTGTCAAAGTGAATATTATTGACGCGAAATCTCCGGAAGCCAAATCTGTCCCGCCTCAGGAACGTATTTATATGGTAACGGGGACGCAGGGTGAAGAAATGGCCTCGATGGCGCGTGTCGCTCGCGGCGAAAACAGAAATATTCGTCCGGCGAAAAATTGTCCGAATCTGTGTGTCAATCAACAAGCCGTTATCCCGTCCGGCAACAATCAGGCGATTGTCGATGAAATGATGGGAATGTTGAAGGCTCAGGGATGGAAAACAATGATTACTGAACGCGGTGCGCCGTTCATTGAAGGCGAAACATATTATGTTTCCGGTCACGGACGCGCCGGCGATATGGAAAAGGTCGCGGATCTGGCTGCGGCTAATCAGCCGAAAGATCGTCCTTGCACCTTTATCGGTATTCACGGTGATGAAGATCAGACAAAGGCGACGGAGGAAATCTTTAAAAACAAAGGGCAAAAGGTTGATCATATTACCAATGCTCAAAAGGTTGTCGTATCAAAAGGCGAAGTGAAAGTGTCTCCGACAATCGGTAAAGCCAGCCGTATCGCGGTCATTGATGAAAATGACAACTTTATGGATCCTGATTTCCGCTATATTAAGCAAGCGTTTAATCCTGTTGCGAAAAAATGGGAAGACGTTAAAGAAATCGAATACGAAAAGATTCTGGTTTCCAAGAACGATCGCAAAAAATCCAAAGGTGGAAAAGGTGGTCGCGGTGGTCGCGGCGGTAAGAAAGGTCATCGCCGCGAAATGAGCCCGCAGGTCATGCAAAAAGTGGCCCAAAAATCACGCTAAAAAAGGAGCGCCGAAAGGCGCTCTTTTTTTATAAAGGCTAAAAAAACACATCATTGAAAAAGATGTGTTTCTTGGTTTTTTATATTGCGCCTTCTTGCTTGAGATTTTCGATTTCCTGATCGTCAATACCGAGACTGTTCAAAATCTCTTTTGTGTTTTCTCCTAAAATCGGAGCGGCGGGACGAGATTTTTGTTCCGGAGCCGAAGACATTTTGATCGGACAGGCAATCACCTGAATATCATCAAGCTCAGGGGCGTCACAGTTAATTAACATATGTCGTTCTTTAATTTGCGGATCCTGACAAACCTCTGCCAGATTTTGAATTAAAGAAACGGGAATGGCGTTCTTTTCCAGCAAATCGACCCATTCCGCCGCTGTTTTGCGGATAAAAATATTTTGCAAAGTTTCTCCCAATTCTTCGACATGGTTATGTCTGGCGGAAACAGTGGCGAATCTGGGGTCTGTCCCGATTTCGGGATGCCCGATGGCCTGACAAAGACGCTGGAACATCGCTTCTCCGGCGACGGCGGCGACAACGAAAGGACGATCCGATGCTTTAAATGATTGGAACGGTGTTTCCGTCGCGTGTCTGCAGCCGACGGCTTTCGGAGGAATTTTTGTGGCTTGGTAACGCATCATGGCACTTTCCAATAACGCGACCTGACAATCCAGCATTGAAATATCGATATAAGAGCCTTCGTGCGTTTTTTCACGTTGATACAGAGCGGTTGTAATGGCGGTAATGGCGAATACGCCGGCATTCATATCACTGAAAGAAATTCCGATCATCATCGGATCACCGTCCGGAGCTCCTGTCAAGCTCATAATTCCGCCGCGCGCTTGAGCTAAAATATCGTAAGAGGGTTTTAATGCGTCCGGTCCCGTTTGACCGAAGCCGGAAATGGAAGCGTAGATGATTTGGGGATTTAAATTTTTAACGTTTTCATAGTCCAGTCCGAATTTCGCCATGATGCCCGGTCGAAAATTTTCAACCAGCACGTCTGTTTTCGCGATTAATTTTTTTAATATTTCAATTGCTTGTCGTTTTACATTAGAAACTGATGTTGATAAAGAAGGTAAATCAAAACGTAAAGAAATGAAAGAATTAATAA
>CALXTY010000119.1 GCA_944391535.1 uncultured Alphaproteobacteria bacterium | reverse complement strand
GGGGTGAGCAGCAGCGAACAACCTTTCTGGGCGCGCCAAAAAAAACAGCCCCGTTCGTCAGAGCGGGGTGTTTTTTTTGAAGTAAGCCCAAAGATTAGAACTCTCAAAGAGTTCGGCGACCGAAGGGAGCGACGCCGAGAGGCGACCCCGTCAGGGGTGAGCAGCAGCGAACAACCTTTCTGGGCGCGCCAAAAAAACAGCCCCGTTCGTCAGAGCGGGGTGTTTTTTTTGAAGTAAGCCCAAAGGTAAAATCAAAAGACAGAAAAAAACTCTGTTTATTCCTCTTTTTTGATGAATTTTTATGAAGGGTTTTTAGCCGTTTTTTTGAGGAAAATAGAGTGTTTCTCCGTCATCGGGTACCAATAAATTATCAATGTGATTGAGCCGAATAAATTCTTTTAAGTCTGTTCTAGTGACGGCAAGATGGCTGACTGTATCCATATGACTGGCAATTACGGTTCCAGAAGGAACTGCTTTTAATACGTCTTTGACATCTTCAATATTCATAATTAATCGTTCGCCATTTAAAACTGTCGCGGCACAAGCGTTAACAACAATAACATCGGGAGTAAAACGCTTGATGGCCTCTGATACTTCCTTGCACCAGATTGTATCTCCGACAATATATAATGTTTTTTCGTTTTTTGCTTGAAAAACAACTCCCATGGCATCATAGGGCATTCCGATTTTTTCGCATAAAGGTTTGACGACTTCTCTTTTCCCATGTTGAGTCGCCGTTTTAAATAAAGAAATATTGTTATATTCCGTTCCGTTTTCAGTTAAAATTTCCGTATTATTAAAGCCTTTGGCGATAAAGAACTGTTGATCGTTTTCCGATTGAACAAATAATTTGATATCTTTGTTTAAAGCTTTTTCGGCAAACTCATCCCAGTGGTCAGGATGAACATGCGTAACAATGACGGCATGGACATTCACTATTTTTTCAATATCAAAAGGTAAATCTACGCGAGGTTGACGAATTTCAGAATGGATCGCCGTTTCAAAACCGGGCATGTAATCTTTTGGGCCGAGCCAAGGATCAATTAAAAAACGTGTGTTATTATAATCTACAATCAGCGTTGCGTTCCTGACTTGCGTAATTTCCATCTTTTTATCTCCCTTTTATAGTGTACCGAGAATATAATTAAATATTATTTTTCTTTTTGACAAGAATGTACTTTTTTGTGCAGTATTTACAAAAAAGTAAGTATGAGGGAATCATGTCTAAACATCCAAAAGATGAGTATAAATGCCCGTTAGAAGCCACAATGGATATTATCGGCGGAAAATATAAAGGTGTTATCATCGGTCATCTGATTGACAGGACATTAAGATATAACGAACTGCAAAAACTGATTTCTCATGCAACGCCGAAGATGCTTATTCAACAGCTGAAGGAATTGGAAGCGGACGGAATTATTGAACGAAAGCTTTATCCGGTTGTTCCGCCGAAAACGGAATATTCTTTAACGCCAAGAGGTAAAACTTTGATCCCTTCTATTATTGAATTAAACAAATGGGGGATACTGTATTTAGAAGAAATGAACATTCCGTGCGCTTATTTGCAAAAAGAGCAAAATGATTTTTTCAAATAAATAAAGAATTATTTATCCTTGAATTAAAAAAGCTCCGAAATCGGAGCTTTTTTTAACCTTCGGGTTCTCTGAAAAGAGGTTTTCCTTGGAACATACGGGCGGATTGCGATTCCATTAATGTTCCCAAAGCGATCTGTCGATCTCGAATACTGATTCGCAATTGATCGGCGGCAGTCGGATCCGGATTGGCAAAAACAAAGCGAACTTCGGGGAACATGGTTTTTATTCCCTGTAATTTTTGATGAATAACGCCAAGTATACCTCGTCCCAACAAATCGGCGGCCAGTTCTTCGCTTAGATCTGCACTCATGGCATATTTGATGACAGAGTTCAAAGCATCTTCGACACTATTTGCGTGAATGGTGGATAACACCAAGTGACCGGATGTTGCGGCGCGTAAGATTTGACTGGCACAATCGGGTGTACGGATTTCTCCAACCAAAATGTATCTGGGGCGGCAACGCAAAGCGGATTTTAAAGATTCGCCCCAATCGTTATTATCGGGTTCCGTTTGTTTGCACATTCCCAATCCGCCGCGTTTTGATTGGTAAATACCGTCCAAAGGCATTTCGGGAGGATCTTCGATTGTATAGGCATATCCGCCTTCGCGTTCCAAAAACTTGCGCATCAGGCAGGAAATTGAAGTCGTTTTTCCTGCTCCTGTCGGGCCGGCCCATAAAATCAAACCGGATTCACGATTCAATGAAATCAAATGATTTGTCACCGCTTCGGGTAAGCCGAGTCTGGCAACATCCGGCGTTTTGCGAGGCATTCGACGAGCGGAATACATAATACCGGTTAGTGTTGCGACGCGTTCGACGCGGTACATGGTCGATCCGTATGCCATTGAATAGCTGGATCGTCCGGTATAAGCGCGTTCTAATGCCTGATGAAATTGTTCCGCATCGTCAACTTCCAGAACTTTCAGTCCGAAGCGAGTCTCTCCGTCATGAACGTATAACGTATGATCAGGGGTGTACCAAATATCCGAAAAAAGCTGTTCGTCGATTGTTGCCATGATTTAAATCCAAATAAAATCCATTAGAAATATAAATCAAAACATCTTTGATATGCAAGAAAGTTTACATGATTTTTTTATGACGAATGTGTAACAAACAGCACAGGAAAAAGAGGACTGCGCTGATTATTTCCATGGCGGGAGCGGCGGGCAGATCGAAATTTATGGAACAAAACAGTCCGAAGACAACACAGAAGATACCGATAAAAGATGCGAAGACAGCCATTTTTTCCGGTGTGCCGGTAAGAAAACGAGCGGTTGTCGCGGGAATAATCAACAAGGCGGAGACGAGTAACAAGCCTGTTGTTTTTAATGCCAGAGAAACAAACAAAGCGATTAAAAGCATGAAAATGACGGATTGTTTTTTTAAAGAGACGCCTTCGCTTTGGGCAACATCCGGCATAACAGCCGTAAAGATTTGCTTTTTCCAATTAAAAACCAATAAAATCGAACACAAAGCGGCGTTTGTGGCGACAAAGAACAAATCGTCAGATGCGATTGACAAGACGTCTCCAAACAAATAAGCCGTCAAGTCTGTTCTGATTTCGGGCAGACGCGTCAATCCTGCGACACCAACAGATAAAGTCGTTTGCCCTATAATCAATAACAACAGGTTCATGTCGATAATAAATCTGTCTGGCACATTGGCGAGTAAAAAGGCGATAAGACAGACAATCAAAATAACGCCGGTATTTTGTCCGAGTCCCAACATGATTCCCAATAAAACGCCGGATAACGCCGAGTGAGACAAAGTGTCGCTGAAATAAGCCATTTTTTTCCAGATCATCAGACATCCGATCGGTCCTGCGAGAACAGCCATGATTAAAGCGGCCGTCAATCCTCTTAAAACAAAAGGTTCAGTCCACATATTTGATTCTTCCGTTGGGTAAATGCAAATGATTATGGTGATGTTGATAAAAAGCCAGTGTCGGTTCTTTTCCGTATAAATGGCGATATTCCGACAGATTGACGATTTCATCCGGAGTTCCGCTGCAACATATGTGATGATTAATGCATAACACCCGATGCGTGCTGGCCATGACAACGTGTAAATCATGAGAAACCATGATGATGGCGCATTTTTTTGTTCGGTTGATTTGATTTAACAATTCATAAAATTGTTCTTCACCAAGAGGATCCAACCCTTGAACCGGTTCGTCCAAGATCAGCAGATCCGGCTTTTTTAATAAGGTTCGGGCTAACAGGACACGTTGTAATTGGCCTCCTGACAAGGGATGAATATCGCAATCCAGAATTTCGATGTCCAGTCCTGTTTTGATCAAACCGTCGCACAATGTTTTTTCATCATATCGCCCGTCCAGACACAAGAAACGTCTGACGGTCAGAGGAATGGAAACAGGTATTTTCGTTTTTTGAGGAACATATCCGATTTTAATGTTTTTATTTTTTATGATTTTCCCTTTGTCTGGAGACAATATTCCCAAAATAAGTTTTAACAACGTTGTTTTTCCCGCACCGTTCGGGCCGATCAAGGTTAAAATCTGTCCGGTCTGGACTTCAAAAGAAATATTTTCAAGCACGTTTTTGTTATTAAAACTCATACAGACGTTATCGAGTTTTATCAAAGTTTCTTTTTGTTGTTTGTCGATATTCATAAACGATCCGGTTTAAAACTTGTGTTTCATGTAGTAGCGTAATACACAATAAAGCGGTAAAGTAAAAGAGGATATTTCATGTTTTTCAAAAGAGCCGTACTAGCTTTTTGTTTCAGCGTTGTTTTCCGGTCTTCGGCTTTGGCCGCTCCCAACGTTGTTGTTTCTTTGGCTCCGCTTCATAGCGTTGTCAGTTTTGTTATGCGCGGTGTCGGTCAACCGGAATTGCTTCTTGATCCGGCGGTGTCCGTTCATGATTATCATTTGCGTCCTTCGGATATGCGGCGATTGGCTGCGGCAGATATATTGTTTTGGGGAGGCGAAATTTTGGAAACGTTTCTAAAAAAGCCGATCGAAGCGGTCGGTTTGGCGGATAAAAACGTTTCATTTTTATCAGATATTCGTTTGACGACTTTTCCTGTTCGGGCGGATTCAGCGCGAAAACAAACGGACGCTCATTTTTGGTTGATGCCGGATAATATGGCGGTCGTGGCTTTGATTTGCGCTGAAAAGCTATCCGATTTGGATCCCGATCATGCGGGGATTTATCAAAAAAACGCTCTGCTCTTTCAGCAAGAAGTGAATGAGCTGATCAAAAAAGGAGAGCAATTGTTTAATTTGTTTGAAAAAAAATCATATGTAACGTTTCACGACGCATATCAATATTTTGAAAACAGCTTCGGTTTAAAACCCGTCGGATTTGTTTATGCGGACGCGCATCATACTTCCGGCGCCGCCCATCTCTCTTCGCTGCGAGAGAAAATGAAGCGATCGGGAAAGCTATGTCTGTTTTCAGAACCTCAATTTTCTGATAAAAGGTTAAAAGTCGTGTCGGAAGATTTGAACGTTGTCGAAGGAATATTGGATCCGATCGGAATCGGGTTAACTGTCGGATCGGATTTTTATCAAAAACTGATGAACGGTTTGTTTGAATCTTTTACGCGGTGTTTTGCCGAACTGGCGCAATAAGAAGGATAAGAGGCGGTGAAGTTTATTGTTTCTATCATGTTTATTATATTTCCTTTTGTTTCTTTGGCTCAAGACATTATGCCTCAAAAAATCAGATACCCTGTGGCGGCGGGGACTTTTTATCCGCGCAATGCGTCGGAATTGTCGAAAAAAACGGCGGACTTGATTGAAACCGCGGATAGACGTTTGCGTCTGCCGGCTTCAGAAATCCCCAAAGTCATAATAGTACCGCACAACGCTTTTTATTTTTCCGGCAATATTGCCGCCGCGGGATATGCGGCGTTGCGTCGTTTAAAGCCTTTTGTCAAACGCGTGGTGTTGATCGGGTCGTCGCATCAGGGAAAATATTTCGGTATTTCTTTATCCGAAGCGAAATATTGGGAAATGCCCAATCAGCGTTTTGAAGTCGATCGGGAATTAACCGATAAATTGTTAAAGATTCAGGGGATAGGCTTTGACAGTGACGCTCACGAAGTCGAATCGTCGTTGGAAATGCAGTTGCCTTTTGTCAGCGCCGTTTTCGGCAAAGACATT
>CALXTY010000118.1 GCA_944391535.1 uncultured Alphaproteobacteria bacterium | reverse complement strand
ATTGCCGCTGTAAGAATAATAGGCGATCAAAATTTTCGGTTTTGATGTTTCCATTATTTTATCCTCCTGTTGCGCCTGCGCAAAAACATCTCCGATTGAAAAAATCAAAAAAGAAAAAAACAAAACACTGATAGAAAAAATTTTTTTCATCATCGCCTCCTAAACTTCAAATGTTTTTGCGACTTCTTTGAGCCATTTCGTAATTTCGATATGTTGCGGACAATGACGTTCGCATTGTTTGCATTCGATGCAGTCCGAAGCTTTACCGTGCGTTCTGGCAATATTCGCGTAGTAGATCTGTTGAGCGGTAAACGGCTTGTCCGTTCTTTCCTGTTTTTCGGCGTTATATAAAGCGAAATACTGCGGAATGGCGATTTTTTTCGGACAAGATTCAACACAATACTGACACGCCGTGCACGGAATGGAAATCGAAGCGTGCAAAACTTTGACCGCTTGTTCGACGACTTGTTTTTCCTGATCGCTCAAAGGCTTAAAGTCTTTCATATAACTTGTATTATCTAACAGTTGATTCATGTCGGTCATACCGCTTAAGACCATCATGACGCCTTCCAGACTGGCCGCGTAACGCACCGCCCAAGACGCAACGGACATATCGGGATCGGCTTCTTTAAAGACTTTTTCGACAGCCTCGGGCACTTGCGCCAAAGTTCCGCCCTTGACGGGTTCCATAACGATGACGGGCTTGTTGTATTTCTGTGCGACTTCATAACATTTGCGCGACTGAATGCTCGGATTGTCCCAGTCGATGTAATTGATTTGCAATTGAACAAATTCGACTTCGGGATGTTCTTTTAAAACTTCTTCCAACAATTCCGGAGAATCATGGAAAGAAAAGCCGATATGCTTGATCTTTCCTTGTTTTTGTTTGTCCGCGATAAACTTAAACGTATCGTATTTTCTGGCGTTTCCGATGGTTTCGGCATTCACGTTATGCACCAGATAATAATCGAAATAATCCAGTCCGGTTTTTTCCAACTGCTTATTGAAAATTTCCTCTTGTTCTTCCTGACTGCGCAACATTTGAACGGGCATTTTGCTGGCAACCGTAAACCGGTCGCGCGGGTGACGTTTGACCAAAGCTTCCCTGATCGCGATTTCGCTTTCATAGCCCATATACATCCACGCCGTATCGAAATACGTAAATCCGCGATCCAGAAAAGTGTCAACCATGCGATTTAATTCTTCATAATTGATTGAAGTCTGGTCTTTGGGATCTTTTAACGGCAGACGCATAAAGCCGAATCCCAGTTTGTTTGTTTTATTGATTTTCGACTTGACTTCGTCGGAAACGGCGATCGTTTGCGCAATCGTTAACTTCGGCAAAGCGGTGAGTGCGAACAAAGTCAAAGAATTCATTAAAAATGCACGTCTTTTCATCAAAGTCCCCTTTCTTTTAATTGATTTAGGAACAGTTTAGAATTTAAAGTCAACTTTAAGGCAAGCACTTTTTCAAAAAAAATCTTGATTTAAAGTTAACTTTAACATTTATCCTGCTAAAAACAAACTGAGGAAAAACGGAATGAAAAAAATGATGACAGTCTTTATTGCCTTTATCGGCATTACGCTAACAGGGTTGTTTTTAGCCTTTTTACAGGAATCAGGGCAGGCTCCGAAAGAATCGGAATTAAAGGCGTTTGAAAGACTGCCTTACTTTAAAAACGGGCAATTTGTTCCGCCGCACCCCGTACATCCCCCGTTCACAGGCGACTATGAAGACAAAGTCAGTATTCCAAAGTTATTGATGTCGAAATCTCACGGTCCGCAAAAACCCGTTCCGATCCATCGTCTGACAGCTTCTTCTTTTCCCGAAAAGCCCGAAAAAAGCGCCGTTTATTGGTTGGGACATTCTTCGGGCATTTTGGAATTAAGCGGAAAACGAATCGGAGTGGACATTGTTCTGGATAACGCGGCGCCTTTTCCTTTTATCGTTAAAAGATATCAGCCGGCTGCGATCGCGCGTTACGACCTGCCGAAAATGGATTTTATTCTATTGACGCACAATCACTACGACCATTTGGAAAGAAGAACCGTTCAGTCTTTTAAAGACGGTCATTTCATCGTGCCTTACGGCGTTAAGACGGCTCTGGTCGGCTGGGGAATCAAGCCCGACAGAATTACGGAAATCGGTTGGCGGGAAACGTTTGAAAAAGACGGCTTGAAAATCACAGCGGTCGAAGGGGTTCATTTTTCAGGCAGAAGCCTGTCCGACAGCAACAAAACGCTGTGGAATTCTTATGTCATCGAAACAAAAGATCAAAAAATCTTCTGGGGCGGAGATTCGGGGTATTCACGGCACTATGCCGACATCGGCGAACAGTACGGTCCGTTTGACTGGGCGGCGTTGGAAACGGACGCGTGGAACGGCGGGTGGCCGGGAATACATTTGTTTCCGGATCAAACCGTACAGGCGGCTTTGGATTTAAAGGCCAAGCGGTTGTTGCCGATTCATTGGGGCGTTTTCGATCTGGCGTGGCACGATTGGCAAAAGTCGATCAACAGAATCGTTGAAAATATCAAAGACAAGCCGATCGCTCTGATGACGCCTGAAATGGGCGAAAAGCTGATCCCCGAAAAAACGAAAACGACTTTCTGGTGGCGGGAAAACGATTAAGCGTTTTTTATTTCAACGACTTTAAATCCGGCTTCGTCAACAGCGTCAATCAGCTGTTGATCCGCGACTTCTTTGCTTGTCCGGACTTCGGCTTTTTTGGCTTCCAGGTCAACCGTTACGTCCTGCACGCCGTCAACGCCTTGCAGGGCTTTTTTGACAAAGTTGGCGCAATGTTCGCATTTCATGCCTTCAATCGTTAAATTTTTATTCATGAAAGATCTCCTTTTTAAATCGGGTTTAACTGAAAAACGGCGCAGGCGCAAAGCGTTTGTGACAACGCTGATCGAACTGAAGCTCATGGCGGCGGCGGCGATGACGGGGCTGAGCGTGATGCCGAACAACGGATAAAGAACGCCCGCGGCAACGGGAATGCCGATACTGTTATAGAAAAACGCCCAAAACAGGTTTTCTTTGATGTTGCGCAAGACGGCGCGCCCCAGTTTCAAAGCAAAAACGGCACTTGACAAATCGTCTTTCATTAAAACGACACCGGCGGATTCAATGGCGATATCGGTTCCCGCGCCGATCGCGATTCCGATATCCGCTCGGGCAAGAGCGGGAGCATCGTTAATGCCGTCTCCGATCATGGCGACCTGATGACCTTGATCCTGCAAAGAACGGATTTCCTTTTCCTTATCCTGCGGCAACATATCCGCGATGATCAGATCAATGCCCGTTTGATTTCCGACCGCTCGGGCGGTTTTCGCGTTGTCTCCGGTCAACAAAACGGTTTTCATGCCCATGGCTTGAAAAGCGTTGACGGCCTCGCGGGCGTCCTTTTTAACGGGATCGGCCACCGCAATCATACCGATCAGCTTTGATCCGCGCACGCAATACAACGGTGTTCCGGCTTTTTGCGCCGTTTGATCGCCCGCGTCTTCAAGGCTGTTTTCAATACCGTTTTCCCGCAACATTTTCGCGTTGCCGATCAGACATTTTTCCTGATTAAGGAGTCCGCTCAAACCTTGTCCGGCGATCTGCTCAAACGCCGTCACACGTTCCAAAACAATCTTTTTTTCTTCGGCCAAAGCCACAATCGGCACCGCCAAAGAATGTTCTGACAGTTTTTCCAAAGACGCCGCCGTTTTTAACAGATCGTCTTCGGCTACGCCTTCACAGGTAACGATTGCGGTAACGGCGGGTTTTCCGGTTGTCAGCGTTCCCGTTTTATCCAAAACGACCGTATCGACTTTTCCGGCGCTTTCCAAAGCGGCGGCGGATTTAAACAAAACGCCTTGCGCCGCTCCTCGTCCCGTGCCGACCATAATGGCTGTCGGCGTTGCCAGCCCCAAAGCGCACGGACAGGAAATCACCAAAACGGCGATACCGACAGACAAAGCAAATTCGACCTCATATCCCGCCATCAGCCAGACCGCGGCGGCGATAATGGCGATCAGGATCACGACCGGCACAAAAACGCCGCTGATTTGATCGGCCATTCGGGCGATCGGAGCCTTGGAAGACGTTGCTTCGTCAACCAGACGTATGATTTGCGCCAGAGTCGTTTCGCGACCGACTTTTTCGGCGCGCATGACAAAATGCCCCGCCGTATTGACGCAAGCGGTCAGAACGGAATCACCGACAGATTTTTTAATGTGTTCGCTTTCTCCCGTTAAAGAGGATTCGTCCAAAATTCCGCTTCCCTCAACGATCACGCCGTCCGCCGCGATCCGTTCGCCCGCTTTGACGATGATTTCATCACCGACCGTTAACTGATCTGTCGGAACGGTTGTTTCTTTTCCGTTTCTGATCACCGTCGCCGTTTGAGGCGCCAAAGACAACAGTCCCGTAATCGTTGCCGCGGTTTTGCCTTTGGCTCTTTCTTCCAGAAAGCGGCCGAGCGTAATCAAAGTCAGGATCATGACGGCGGATTCAAAATAAAGATTTCCGGCAAATCGGGCGGCCGTTTGAAAATCCTGCCCTGCCAGAGCAAACAAGATTTTATACAGACCGAAGACACTGAACACGATCGCCGCGCCGGATCCCAAAGCGATCAGGGAATCCATATTCGGCGCCGCCGCCAACAGCGTTTTAAAGCCTTTTTTAAAATAATCCGCATTAATAAAAACGACCGGCATTGCCAGCAACAACTGCGTTACGGCGAAAACAGCCGGATTTTTTGTCGCCTGAAAGGCTGCGGGCAAAGACGGGAAAAACATTCCCGCCATGGAAAAACACATCAGCAGAACCGTTAAAACAAGGCTGTAAATCAAACGTTTTTTTAAGTGTTCGATTTCCGTTTCCTCCGTTTTTCGAGGGTGCTTCTTTTCTTGCGCGATTGTTGCGCCGTATCCCGCCTTTTCAACGCTTGCGACAATTTCCCGATCGCTGACGATATCGGGATCATAAGAAACAGCCATATTGCTTTTTAACAAATTGACGGAGACCTCTTTTACGCCGTTCATGGCCGAAACGGCTTTGTGAACACGGGCGGAACAGGCGGAACAGCTCATTCCCGTAATGTCAAAAAATTCTTTTTTCACGTTGCCTCCGTTTCAATCAAACAGCCTTTTATTTTTATAGTTTTAGACTATAATTTCTTTTACGCAAGAACGCACTTTTCAGATATATACTATCTAAAAGGATACTTTATATGACTCAAAAGCCTGATATCGATTGCCCGTGCGCAATTCATTGTCCCGTTGAAGCAACGATCAATTTAATCGGCGGCAAATACAAAACGTTGATTTTATGGAAACTGATGTCCGGAAAAATGCGGTTTTCCGCCCTTCGCAGAGAAATTCCGAATGCGACGCCCAAGATGTTGACACAACAGCTGAGAGAACTGGAATCTGACGGATTGATTGAACGAAAAGTTTTTCCGGTCGTCCCGCCCAAAGTTGAATATTCACTGACTTCTTTTGGGAAAAGCATTAAACCTGTTTTAGAATCCATGTATACCTGGGGGGATATTTACTTACAACGCCATGGAATAAAAGCGAATTGCACGATGACACCCTTAGAGTAACTTTGATTTACGGTTATCGGGCGGATGTCGGTGTCATAAGGCTTTGCTCGAAAACGCCGAGCCGTCTTTATTACTGAACGGTTTGTAACGTCCGCCCGCTTCTTTATTGCTCCAAATAACACTTTCTGTTATTCTTAAAAAGCTTTTATAAAAAAATAAAAGCGGGGCATACAAACCCTTATCAATACAGTCGCATTGCGTATGGCGACTAAAACATTATGCGCTGATTTCTGTCTTATACGGGCGGAT
>CALXTY010000117.1 GCA_944391535.1 uncultured Alphaproteobacteria bacterium | reverse complement strand
GGTTATGGTTACACCACTGACATTGTCCCGTTACCGTGTCGCAATCCTGACAGTTCGCGTCGCATTGTTTAGCCAGTTCGGGCGTTTTTGTGGGTGCTCCGGATCCCGATCCGACTTTGACGACGGATTGATATGAACTGGTCGCGTTGATGTTTCGTCCAAGTTTGACCACTTTTGCGTGTGCTTGCGTATACACAAAGGGCAGGACGAACAAGAGAATAAATATTCGTTTCATGTTCACCTCCGCCTTATTTATTGATACAGCAACACCCGTCGGACGATAACGTCATGCGAGACGGGCAAGAACTGACCGTTCTGTCTTTCACGCAGGCGTTTCCACTTTTTTTATACCCAGAATTACAGGTAAACGTTGACGATCCGTCACACGTCGCGTTTGCAGGACAAGACACGCACGTTCCGCCTTGAAGCAAATATCCCGAATTACAGGTAAAGCTTGACGATCCGTTGCACGTCGCGTTTGCAGGGCAGGACACGCAACTGCCTGAAGACAGATAGTATCCGCTGTTGCACGTCGTGCAGACGGAAGATGAATCGCATGACGAACAATTAGCAGGACACTCTGTCAGAGTGCATTTTGAATGAGTTGTATTTTCTGTCACCTGATATCTGTAATATGATCCGTCCCAATAACAATTTTTAACTACTGAATAACCGTCCAATCGTGTATACAGTAAAGAACGTTCACAGCCTGTCTTTGTTATGAACGTCGGAGAAATCGTAACGCCGGGACCATAGTGTGATTGCCCTTGATACCAACAGATATAAACCGTAGGGTAACCGCATCTTGCAGAATATCTACTGCACGATTGGCCTGGACAATTTGCTTCACACGCAGATCTTGATGAGTAATACGCGTAAGACGTTGATGCGGATAAAAACACTGCGATCAGCGTTGATAAGAAGAATAAATTTGATTTTTTCATCTCTGAACAATCCTTTTTGTTTAGGTTAAACAAAAACCTACCCGAGAAGGTAGGCGGATGTTCAGAAACCGTATACAAGTTTACGGCTCGGCGATTTCGCGCAAAGCCTTATAGCGCCGACATCCGCCTATAAGACAGAAATCGGCATACATATTTAAAGTCGCCATATGCATTGCGACTACTTGTAAAAGGGTTTCTGACGCCCTAAGCAACTGATTTAAGTTACCTGAAAAAATTATAACAAAGTTTCGAAAATTGAACCAGATAAAAAAAAGCCCTAAGATATTTCTCAGGGCTTTTTTTATTTTTTTTAAGAGCTTATTTCAGCAACATTTTAAAGTCAACAACGACAGCACGGTCTTTTGTGACCAAAACGGGGTTGCCGTCAATCGACTTGATTTCCGGAATTTCCAAAACCAACTGCTGAACTTTTTTCAATGTTTCGGCTAAAGGACCGACAGCTTTCGGATCTTCGCCGCGAACGCCGTTCAGAATCGTTCCGATCTTGGTTTCTTTGATCATCGCATCGAAATCATCGGCCGGTAAAATACGCATTGTTGTATCACGCATGACTTCCGTATAAATTCCGCCCGTACCGAAGATCATCACACGACCGAAGTTCTTATCAGAATTGACACCGATAATCGTTTCGGAAGCTTTGACGATCATTTCCTGAATCAGAACACTGGCGTTTTTGAGCTGGAATTTAGCGATTGTCGCCGTTAATTCATCAAAAGCGGCATTAAATTTCGCTTCGTCATCAATGTTCAGATAAATCCCTTTCATTTCCGTTTTATGCAAAGCGTCCGGAGCGGACAGCTTCAAAACAACGGGGGCAGGGAACAGCTTTTTGCAGAACGCCAAGGCTTCGGCTTTATCCGTAAAGTTTCCGCACTTCGGATAATCGATACCGTAATGATCCATAATCTTGTTCATTGTGGACTGCGGCAAAGAAGCCAAACCGTCTGCAACGGCTTTTTTAACGTCTTCGCGGATTTCAGCCGGAACTTCTTTGAGTTCGACTTTAACGTCTTTCAAACCCTTGAACGCCATCTGAGCTTTCATCAGACCCAACAGTCTGATGCAGTCTGTCGGATAGTCGTACGCCAAAACGTTTTCGGCTTTCAGCATATTGACGGCTTCACGGACGCGTTCACCGCCGATGAAAGAACAGAAGATGTTCACATTCTTGTATTCTTTCGCCAATTTAATGATGGCTTCGGCCGTTTCTTTGGGTTCAGTGGACATTTGCGGCGTCAACAACACGATAATGTTTTTGTATTCGCCGGATTCACACAAAACGCGCAAAGCGTTTTCATAACGATCGGCTTTTGCGTCACCGACAACGTCAATGGGGTTTCCGACAGAAGCTTCCGGCGTTAAGACGGCGCGGAGCTTTTCAATCGTTTTTTCGCTCGGGCGAGCCAAATCCAAATGAGCTTCTTCGCATAAGTCCGAAGACAACACACCGACACCGCCGGCGTTGGTCAAGATGCCGACAGAACCGGAGAAGTCCGTATGGTTGACGTGTTGCAACAATTCCAAAGCGCCGAACAATTCACGTGTCGTATAGACCTGAATGGCGCCGCTGCGCTGCAATGCGATTTCCAAAACACGGTAGTTCGGAGCCAAAGACCCTGTATGAGACAAGCTGGCCGCCTGCGCTTTGCTGGATTTACCGGGTTCCATAATCACACACGGCTTTGTTTTGCTGACTTCTTTTAAGACGCGCAGGAATTCCTGCCCTTTTTTCAGCCCTTCCAGATAGAAAACGAAAGCTTTCGTGTTCGGGTCATGCTGAATGAATTCCAACAAAGAAGCTTCGTTCAAGTCGGCTTTGTTACCGATTGAAATAAAGTGAGAGAAACCAATTCCCTTTTCTTCTGCCCAGTCAAGAATGGCACTGCAGTAAGCGCCGGACTGAGAAATGAACGCGACATTACCCTGCAACGGGAAGCACGGCGCAAAGCTGGCGTTTAACTTATCAAACGTGGAAATATGTCCCAAGCAGTTCGGTCCCAACAGATTGATGCCCGCATCCAAGCATTTTTTAGCGATCGTCAATTCCAATTCTTTATTTCCCGCTTCACCGAAACCGGCGGTAATAATGCTGACGTTTTTCGCACCGTTTGCAATTGCGTCATCGACGGCGGCTTCGCAGAAACGAGCCGGAACCAACAAAACGACCAAATCAACGGGTTCGGGAATATCGCGTACGGAAGCAAAGCATTTTTTGCCTTTGAGCTCCTGTCCGGCCAATTTCGGATTGACCCCGTACAAATTGCCTTCAAAACCGGCTTCGATCAAATTTTTAAATACAACGGCACCCAGCTTTGATTCATCGGCGGACACACCGACGACAGCGACGGAATGCGGATTAAAGAACGTACTTAAAGACATTATTTTCCCTTTCAAAAACTTTAAGTGTAAACTGTTCTGTAATATGAAATGGTTGTGCTTAAAAAGTCAAGGCAATTTTACGGATTTTAAGCTCTTTCAAAGCCCGCAAAGAAACGGGATTTCGCATTTCGGATTCAAAAACTCGGAAACAAACGAATCAGAGGAAAAAAAAAGCGAAACCAAAAAATAAAAATATTCTCGTGACCGATTGTTTTAAAATAAAAACATCTTTTTAAATTCAAAAAAAGAAAGAAAAGCTTTTTTTTCAAATTTATTCGGTGTAAAAAGGTATAACTTTTGACTTTAACATAGGATATGAAAATGGCTGGAAGCGTTAATAAAGTAATTCTGATCGGCAATGTCGTCAGAGACCCTGAAATCCGTCAATCGGCAGACGGCAGAAAAATCGTCAATATGTCGGTGGCGACATCTGAAACGTGGAAGGACAAAAACGGTGAACGCCAGGAAAGAACAGAATGGAATCGTGTCGTTATTTTCAATCAGGGATTGGCGGGAATAGCCGAACGCTATGTAAAGAAAGGCACAAAGATTTATATCGAAGGTTCTCTGCAAACCCGCAAATGGACGGATAATAACGGTATTGAAAAAAGCACGACAGAAATCATTTTGAGTAATTATCGCGGTGAAATGACTTTGTTGGACAACAAAGGCAGTGCGTCCGACAGTGCTTTCGGATCGGCCGCGATGGGTTTTGATGCGCCTTCCGCTTCTGCCGGTTGGGATTCCAAACCTGCCGAAAATACCTCTTTTGACGATGAAATCCCGTTCTAAAAGCAAAACGGTGCCTTAATATTATAAACTGAAAACAGGATTGAAGCTGTGGAAAATACTGTAAAGGATTCTTCAACCGTTGTTGTCGGTATCGAAGAAGAAATGAAACGTTCTTATCTCGATTATGCCATGAGCGTAATCGTGTCACGTGCTTTGCCCGATGTTCGGGACGGATTAAAGCCGGTTCACCGCCGTATTTTATATTCTATGCATGAAAGCGGTTATGATTATAATAAACCGTTCAGAAAATCCGCTCGTATTGTCGGAGACGTCATGGGTAAATATCACCCGCACGGCGATGCCGCCATTTATGACGCCATGGTTCGTATGGCGCAAGACTTTTCGATGAGCGTGCCTTTGATTTCTTCTCAAGGAAACTTCGGCTCGATTGACGGCGATCCTCCCGCCGCCATGCGTTATACGGAAGCCCGTCTGGCTTTGTCCGCTCACAATCTGTTGGACGATATTGATAAAGATACGGTCAATTTTACGCCAAACTATGACGAAACCGTTATGGAACCTTCGGTTCTGCCGGCACGTTTCCCCAATATTCTGGTAAACGGAGCAGGCGGTATCGCTGTCGGTATGGCAACCAACATTCCGCCTCATAACTTGGGCGAAGTGGTCGATGCTTCAATTGCCTATGTGGACAATCCCAATATTTCCGATGAAGAATTATTGCAAATCGTTCCGGGGCCTGATTTCCCGACAGGAGGCATCATTCTGGGACGTTCCGGATCCCGTTCGACAGAATTGACGGGCAGGGGATCCATTGTTATGCGCAGCAGAACGCATATTGAAGAAATCAGAAAAGACCGTTGGGCGATCATTGTCACGGAAATTCCGTATCAGGTGAATAAATCCGCCATGATTTCCCGCATCGCCGAATTGGTTCGCGATAAGACAATCGAAGGCATAGCTGATATCCGAGATGAATCGGATCGTCAGGGAATACGCGTTGTTATTGAAATCAAACGTGATTTTCACCCTGAAATCATCTTAAATCAGTTGTTCCGCTATACCTCTTTGCAAACCAGTTTCGGTTCAAATATGATTGCTTTGAACGCCGGCAGACCGCAACTGATGAATTTGCGTGAAATGATTGCGGCTTTTATTGCTTTTCGCGAAGAAGTCATTCGCCGCAGAACGATTTACGAATTGGGCAAAGCCCGTGATCGTGCCCATCTGTTGGTCGGCTTGGCCATTGCCGTTGAAAACTTGGATCCTGTTATTGAACTGATCCGTAGCGCTCCGAACAGACAGGTCGCCAAAGAAGGCTTGATGCAACGGTCTTGGGACGCTCAAGAAATCGTTCCTTTGATTGATTTGATTGACGATCCGGAATACGAAGCCGTTGACGGCAAATGTATGCTGTCGGAAAAGCAGGCTGATGCCATTTTGGATTTGCGTTTACATCGTTTAACTGGTCTGGAACGAGAAAAAATCCATAATGAATTAAGAGAATTGGGCGGTACGATTAAAGAATTGCTATCTGTTCTTTCTTCCCGTGAAAAGCTCTACGGCATTATGCGTGAAGAACTGGTCGCGGTTAAAGAAGAATTTTCCACGCCGCGCCGCACCACGATTGAAGATGTCGAATTTGAACACGACATCGAAGATCTGATCCAACGCGAAGATATGGTTGTGACGGTGACAAATACAGGCTATATCAAACGCGTTCCCTTATCGGCTTATCGCGCGCAAAAACGCGGAGGGAAGGGCAGAACAG